>NZ_SJPW01000003.1:0-300000 GCF_007860125.1 Rubripirellula tenax | reverse complement strand
CGTCGTCCATGCCGCCACGATCGACGTGATGAACAAGATGGATACCTTGGCGTCAGACAGTTGTGTCGACCAAAGTGTTGTCGGAACCATCGCAACAACGGGCCAAGGAATCGAATTGCTGATGGATCGAATCGTCTCGGTGCTGACTCAAGCGATGCCCTCGCCCGGTGCCGCCGCAGCAATCAATCGGCGTCAAGCGTGGTTGATCCGTGCGATCGCAGAGAGCGACGATGCTGTCGCACAAACAATGCTGTTGCAGGAACTTTTGACACCCACGTCGGACCATGAAAGCCAATTTGATGAATGAAACGAAACGGAAATGGTCGATCGCGATTCACGGCGGGGCCGGTGGTGGTCCGGCGACATGGAGCGAAGCGAAACGAGCGGCAAGATCGGACGGGCTCGAGCGGGCCTTGCAAAAGGGGGCCGATCTGCTGAAGCAGGGCGCTGCTGCGATTGATGTGGTGGAAGCCGTGATAGTCGTTTTCGAAGACGACGCGAACTTCAATGCTGGTCGAGGCGCGGTGTTGACCGAAGACGGCGTTGCGGAACTGGATGCGTCGATCATGGACGGACGAACCGCGGCATGTGGCGCGGTGGCGAGCGTGACCAAGGTGAAGAATCCGATCTCGCTGGCTCGCTTGGTCATGACACAAACGCCGCACGTGTTGTTGGTGGGCAAGGGCGCCGACGAGTTTGCCGAGGATCAATCGTCCGCGTTGGTGACACCCGACTACTTCATGTCGCGACAGCCCGAAGTGACCGACGATAACACTCCGCCGCACTTCGGAACGGTCGGATGTGTGGCGTACGATTCACTCGGAAATGTTGCCGCGGGTACCAGTACCGGTGGAACGACGAAAAAGTTGCCGGGTCGCGTGGGGGATTCACCGATCATCGGCGCAGGAACGTATGCGACCAACGATGCATGTGCGGTTTCATGCACGGGGCTTGGCGAAGAGTTCATTCGCGCGTGCGTCGCTTATGATCTGGTTGCCCAGATGCGCTACGCCGGTCGATCGCTTGAACAAGCAGTCGACGAAGTGATGGTCACCCGCTTAGCAAAGGATGTCGGCGGTTTAATCGCCGTGTCCAATCATGGTCGCATCGTGATGCAACACAACACACCCGGCATGAACTGTGGCATGGCGCATGGTGATGGTCAATGGATGACGTCGTTGGCACTTTCCGGCGGTCGGTTTGCGCCTTGACGGTCCGCGGTCGCCCAGGGTTTCCTGAGTGAGTACCCGGGAACGAAGGGGCGATCGATCGCTACTTCGACAACATGTTGCGATACATGTTGATACCCGCAGGTCCCACGAGTACGACGAAGATCCCCGGGAAAATGAATAGCACCAATGGGAAAATCATTTTCACCGCCGTCTTTGCCGCTTTCTCTTCGGCGATTTGCCGACGCTTGATTCGCATCGAATCGCTTTGAACACGAAGTGCGTTTGCGACGCTCGAACCGAACTTATCAGCTTGGATCAAGATCGATGCCAATTGTTTCAGGTCATCGACGCCGCTGCGGAAGCCGAGTGCTTGCAGCACTTCGCTACGAGTACGACCGAATTGAAGCTGTTGGTTTGCGATACCGAATTCTTCACCGATATCTTTGTGGCTCTTCATCATTTCTTCCGCGACTTTGCGAAGTGCTTGGTCCATGCCCAAGCCGGCTTCGACGCAGACGACCATCAAGTCCAATGCATCGGGAAGCCCCAGGAAAATCTTCTCCTTACGCTTTTTCGCCAAGTGGCCCAGGATCGCCGTCGGCAGTCCGAATCCGACGACAACACCACCGGCCAGCTTCATCAGCATGCCTTGGCTGAAACCGTCGGTAAACAATCCCACCGCACCGCCGAGGAACAAGCCCACACCGGCTAAGATCAGCTGCATCCCTTTGAAGACCACCGGCGCAGTTTCGCGTCGGAAGCCGGCATTGACCAGCTTTTCGCGAAGCTGGCTCATTTCTTTCTCGTTGCCCGACACTGTCTTTTCGAGCGGCGACGTTGCCTTTTCCAGCGCAGACGTGAAAGCTTCCGATTTCTTTCGACTCTTTTCCGAATCGCTGGTATCGTCAGTCGCGGCTCGGCCACGACGCAGTACGTCCAAACGCGCTTCTGCGGTCGGTTGGTCGTTGCCGCTTACGCGACCAATCACGAACCAGGCGGCAGCAGTAACGGCGACGAAGACCGAGATCGACGCAATCGTCGCGGTGCTCAATGCGGCAAAAAGGATGAACGATGTGATCATTTCAGAGAATCCTTGCAGATGTCATTCGTCGACAAACGCGTAAGTAGCGGGCACTAAAGTTTGGATGAGATCGTAAAAGCGGTTTCGCCGCGTCGGTTAGACTTTGATCGTGATGATCTTGCGAATCACAAGGGCACCGATCAACTGAGTGACCAAGGCGGCACACAGCATGTAGCGACCGATTTCGTCAGTGAACAGCATCATGATGTATTCGTAGTTGAGCTTCAGCATCACCACGAACAGCACCGGTGGTAACGCTAGCAGTACCGCACCACTCATTCGACCTTCGCCGGTCAATGCTTGGATCGTTCCCAGAATCATCAGACGTTCGCGGACGAGGTGTCCGATCTTGTCCAAAATTTCCGAGAGGTCGCCACCGGTCTGACGTTGAAGAACAATCGCGGTTGCGAAGAAGCGAAGGTCCATGTTGGGGATTCGCTTGGCCATGTCGTCGATCGCTTCTTCTAACGGAATGCCGAGATTCTGTTCCTCGAAGCAACGCCCAAACTCGGTCGAAAGTGGTGCTTCCATTTCGGATGCGACCAATCCAAATCCAGCATTGAGCGAGTGGCCGGCGCGGAGTGAACGGCTAAGCAGTTCCAAAGCTTCGGGCATTTGATTGCCGAACCGAGACAATCGCTTCTTTCGTTTCATCATCAACCATCCGATCGGCAATCCCATGAACAAGGCGCCAATGATCGGTGCCAGCAGAACAGGGACTGGTGACAGTGCACACAGCACGACACCACCCGCGAAACAGCCGACGCAGATGAACCCGAACTTGGCGGGCGTCAACGGAATATCTGCCTGTTCCAAGTAGTCCGAAATCGCTGGCATGCCAGCGGTCAGACGCGACATCAGGCTGGTGCCGTCATCCCCGTCCAATCGCATCAGTGATGCTTGCGCTGCTTCCGCCGTGCCGCCACGACGGCGTGACGCCATCGCCGCTAGACGATCTTCGGTAGCGGTCGAATCGTCCGAGGGGGCGAGGACGTTCACGGCAAATGCAACCAGTGAAGCGACAACAACGCCGATCACTAAAGCAATGACTAATCCGGACATGGCAGGTAGGTTTCAGGTTTCAGGTTACAGGTTTCTGGTAAGACGAAGCGGCAAGGTTGAAGGTGTCATGGTTCGGTTTCGGTAAAGACCTGAAACCTGTTCCCGGACACCTATGACCTACGCCACTACGCTTGCATCATGACGCGTTCGCGGAATGCGCTGGCGGGCAAACGCACACCGGCGGATTCGAGTTTTTCCATGAAGCTTGGGCGAACGCCCGTGCATTCGAAGTGGCCGAACGCCTTGCCTTGCTCGTTGACGCCCTTCTGGACGAAACGGTAAATGTCTTGCAGGATGACGGTGTCTTGTTCCATACCCACCACTTCGGTGATCGCGGTCACGCGGCGAGGTCCGCCTTGCAAACGGTTGGCTTGAATCAGCACGTCAACGGCACCAGAGACCTGTTGGCGAATTGCTTTGACGGGCAGGTCGAAGCCCGACATCATCACCAGTGTTTCCAAACGAGCGATCGCGTCACGCGGCGTATTGGCGTGAACTGTCGTCATCGAACCGTCGTGGCCGGTGTTCATGGCCTGCAACATGTCCAATGTTTCGCCACCACGGCATTCGCCGATGATGATTCGTTCCGGACGCATCCGCAGGGCGTTCTTGACCAAGTCCGTCGCGGTGACGGCGCCGGTGCCTTCGATGTTGGCGGGGCGAGTTTCCAAACGAACGACGTGGTCTTGTTGCAATTGCAATTCGGCCGCGTCTTCGATTGTGACGATCCGGTCATGGTGGTCGATGAACGACGACAACGTGTTCAGCAGCGTCGTTTTACCCGAACCGGTACCGCCGGCGATGATGCAGTTGAGTCGGGCTTTGATGCAGCCTTCCAGCAACATCACCATCTCTGGCGTGAACGCTTTGTAGTTGAGCAAGTCTTCCAACTTCAACGGGTTCGAACCGAATCGACGAATCGAAACGCACGCTCCGTCCAAAGCCAGTGGTGGGATGATCGCGTTGACCCGCGAACCGTCTTCCAGGCGAGCGTCAACCATCGGCGACGTTTCGTCGACGCGACGGCCGACCTTGCTGACGATGCGGTCGATGATCTGCAGCAAGTGTTTGTTATCTCGGAATTCGACTTCCGACTTCTGCATCTGGCCGCCTTTTTCGACGTAGATGTTTTTCGGTCCGTTGATCAAAATATCGCTGACCAACGGGTCTTTCAGAATCAGTTCGAGCGGGCCAAGCCCCAGCACTTCGTCGATGACTTCGTCGACGATACGCTCGCGTTCTTGACGGTTCAGCAGCGTCTCTTCGGCATCGCAAAGGTGTTCGACCACCATGCGGATTTCGCGTTTGAGCGTATCGCCCTTCAAGTCGCCGACGCGGGACAGGTCAAGCTTGTCGACCAACTTGCCGTGGATGCGTCGTTTGATGTCTTCGAATTGTTGTTGACGGCCGGCGTCAGGCTTTGCGGGTGGGGTGCCAGTTCGCATCGCTGTATTTCCTTGGTTGTGATAACCGTTAGATCCCGTACTTGGTTCGCCCGTGCCCCGGAGTGCGTTGACGGCAGGGCGAGCGGTAATGCGGGTCGTATCACTTAAGATGCCACTTTTCTCATCAAACGTGTCGAGAAAGCAACAACTAGGAAACGACCCAAGCAAAGATAGAGCGCAAAACGAGCGTAGGCCGGAATTGCGCAAGAGTTTTTGCAGACGGAACAGATTCACAAACGAAACAGACTGCACTTCGTCAGTCAGTTTTAGTACGAAACGAATACGTCGCATCGCATGGCTTACGACAGCACGCCGCATCGTTCGCTGCTGAACACCAGCGCGATCGAGAACTCATTCTTAAATGCACGTCGCAAGCTTGGTCGGGTGAAGTTGTTTCTGGCTGAGACCGGTCAAGCTAGTCGTTGGCTTTCGTATGTGTTACTAAAATTCGAGAAAGGCTTCCGCCAAATCTCCGTCCGGTCGTCCCAATCCGTACTAATGGCGGCCCTCGTAGGACCACAGGCCAATCCCGCGTGAACCGGCTTCGCCACGTCTTGCCTCGGCTACCGCAAGGTCAGAGAGGAGCGAGTTTGTTGCAAGCTCAAGCCCAACCACCTTCGCTTCCTCAGCTTGACGCTGATTCGCAGTGTGGACCGCAACTCATCCTCGCTTGCGAGGCCTTGAAAGTAGTAGCGGATCAGTTCAAACGTTTGTTTGTTCGGCTTCCCGCCGGACCAGAGGCTGATTGGCAAACAAGCGATCATCGATCAGTCGACCTGGATCTCAACCCCGTTGTCGTTGTGGCTGATCAAGTGCGCCCCGCCGCCGACACGCATGGCTACTCTTGGCTTGGACAATTGCATCAAATAGACCGAACGTTGCGTGCCCGCTGTCCCTTACGTGTAGACGATCACGCTCAACGACTCGCTGCATCACTGTTCAATCTTCGTTTTCTCCGCCGTCGGCGGCCACATCAATCCGCGACGGAACGAGCGGCAGATTCCGCGGCGGTGTTTCACGCGACGGATTCCGCGGGGATAGGTACCCACCCAAAACCTGGCTTGATTATTCGGAAAAGCGGCACTAACCGTTTCAATCCGCCGATAAGGAAACGGTGAGCTCACGGCGGTACCTATTTTTGGGGTCAAGCGATGCGGGATTTATCAACGGCTTATGGACTAGCGCTTTCGTTTGTTCTTTTTTCAAACGTTGTGCTTCATGCGCAGCAGGGCGACCGCGGAGCCGGTGAATTTTTCTTCCCGTCTGATTCTGTCGATTCGGCTTTTCGCAGCGAGGTCGCTGGCGACGAGAATCCGTTCGCGAGACCGAGCGACCCACGGCAACCCGGTTCGAGCAGGCCTTCCACGTTGCCACAGCCAGCGGCAAGCGACAATTCATCGCAATTTTTGATGTCGCGAGCCAACGGCGAGTTCAATGCGCCAAGCCGCGCGTCCAGCTTCTTCAGCTTGTCAGCAGTCCCGTACATGATCGGGGATACCACAGCGGGTGCGTGCAGCAGTTTTGAACTTGCCGGAACGAGTGCGGCAACCATTTCGCATCCGACGTACGGTTGTAGCAGGCTGAACATTTCAGAGAACAATAGTCCGGTGTTGGCCGATCGATTTTACGCCAGCTATCGACACTTTCATAACGCCAGCGAAATCGACCTCTTTAGCACTGCCCCGATCGGAGGACGCAATACGCTGGACATCAACCTGTTGACCCTCGGGCTCGAACGGAAATTGACCGAAAACAGTTCCGTTGAGATTCGGTTGCCCATCACCAGCCAGCTATCATCGGACCTTCAAATTTCTCAGACGACGGGTCCCGTCGTGTCTTTACCGCTGAACGATACCGAGGTGGCAATCGGCAATGTCGGCGTCATTCTGAAGTTCGCACTCTTTCACACCGATCGGGTGTATTGGTCGGCCGGTTTGGCAACGAACATTCCCACCGCGCCTGACGTGAACATCCAAGTAACCACCCAGGATGACCAATACGTCATTTTGGACCCCATCACGGGCACTCCGGTGACTCCTCCGTTTCGATTTGATGCACAGTTTCGAATTCAACGAGCGAACGACACGGTGAACTTGTCACCTTTCCTTGCATCAGTCTTTCATTTTTCGGATTCGTTTTATGGGCTCGGATTCGTACAGCTTGACGTGCCTGTGAACGATTCCGATGTGCGGACCAGCGGTTTCTATTCTGTTGAAGGGGCAACACCGACACGGTTCGATGAAACCGAAGGAATCTCGCAGCAGGTGCTCATGCGGTTGAACGTCGGACTTGGAAAGCAGATTTGGTCCAATCCGAATCCCTGTGGATTCGTAAACGCCGTCAATCTATTGGCCGAAGTTCACTACACAACCACGCTGAACGACGCCGATCTTGTGGGCCCAGTAACGATTGGGCCGCCGCTTGGAAACGGCGCCGCCACTGTAACCAACGGCAATCTTGCAAATCGTGTCGATACATTCAATGGATTGTTGGGCGCGCAGGTTCAAGTACAAAAGACGATCATCACGAATGGCTTCGCAGCGCCCTTCCGAGACGGCGCCGACCGTGGGTTTGATTTCGAATATAACTTCTCGATCAATCGACTGTTCTAAAAGACTTGCGACGATCGCAGTTTCTTCCATTGGTCAGATTCTTGCAACAAAATCGGATCGTCGGGTTGCGATTCCAACAGCGGCTTCAACAAGCTTTCGGCTTGTTTAGAGTCGCGGTCAAAAAGTTCAGGTCGCGACGATTGCACCAACTCGGCTCGGGTTCGCAGTGCGACGCATTGATCCAGTTGCTGGACGGGCGTCAGATTTTCCGGAGCCATTTTGTTCATGATGTTGATTGCTTCGGTCACCGATGCAATAGCCTTTTTCGGATCCGATGTCCGCTCTAACTCGGCAAGATTCATGTAAACAGCGGCCAAGCCGAACTGGTATCCGACGACCTCCGGATTGCGGCTGGCCAGTGAACCGAGTGACTTGATCGCCTTTAAGTAGAACCGGCTAGCCAGGGTTGCGTTTGCCTCACTTGCGAATGAGTCGCCGACCAACCGATAGCAAGTCGCCAGCATGGATTGATAATTCAAGTCTTGCGGTTCTTCGTTGACGACATGCTCGAACGCGACAACGGCAGATTCAAACGACTGTCTTGCCGCGGCGACATTGTTGCGAGTCGCTTCGAGAACCCCCAAATTATACAGGGCCTTGGCATAGTCGCGGCGCAGCGTATTGGCTTGTTCGCCCTGGAGCCACGGCAGTCGAATTTGTTGAGATAGGTGCAACTCACTTGCCGCTTCCTCAAATCGACGCTGGGCCAGCATTAACAAGCCTGTGTTCATGTGGCTGTTGGCCAGCTTGCGTTGGTATTCCGCGTTGTCGGGATCCGTCTTTACCAATTCAGCGCGCAGTTGAGTTGCTTCTGTGTTCAACTCGGCGCCACGTTCGGCTTTTTGTTGCTTTTGTGCCAAACGGCTGGTCGCCGTCAGCGTGTCGGCGAGCGAGTCGATTGCGATACGGTCATCCGGGGAATCCGCAATGATGTTACGCTGCAGTCCGATCGAAAACTCGTAACGTTTTGTTGCCCCGTCCAGATCCCCCAACTCTTCTTGGATGTTTCCAGAGTAGAAACTCGCACGTGCCAGGTCGGCTTCGACCGCTTCGTCATCGCGATGTTCTTCCAAGAAGTTTTGGTAGTATTCCAGCGCGTCCTTCAGCAGCGAAACTCGTAGGGTCTGCAAACCGGGCTGATTCAATAGCGACGCTTCACTGACGCGGACAAAGTACTTGTCGACGGCCGATCGCGCCGCCTCGAACGACTGACTCGCATTCTCACGAGCAACCGACTCGCGTTTCTTGGCCGCGTTGGTCACCCAAAGGCTGACGGCCAAGCCGGCAATGATTAGCATCGTCGATATCGACGAGACGGCCACGACGCCACGATTTCGCCGAGTCCATCGACCCAGCGAAGTCATCCACGTATCTGGAAAAGCCGAAACCGATTCGTCCGCCAACCAACGTTGAAGGTCATTGGAAAAGTCGGCGGCACGAGGGTATCGCTGCTTGATATCGACCGACATCGCCTTCATGCAAATCGCGTGCAGCGCCGGATCGACCAATGGATTGATTGTTTGCGGTAATTCGATTTTACCGTCTCTGACATTCTTCAACATGTCCAGCACGCGTTCGCCGGCGATCGGTGATTGGCCCATCAACACGTAGAACAACGTCGCACCGATGCTGTAGACGTCGCTGTGCGGACCTAGCAAATCCAGTCGGCCTTCGGCTTGTTCCGGACTCATGTACTGGGGCGTCCCGACCACCGCGCCCATGACCGTAGGCGAGGAATCCGAACCCGAACGAGGCTTCAACAGGCTTTCGAGATTCGTCGAGTTTTCTTCGACCGCATCCATCTTTCGGGCCAGGCCCCAATCGACGACCAGGGTTTCGCCGTGCCGGCCGATCATCACGTTGTCCGGCTTGATATCGCGATGCAAAATTCCGCGACAGTGCGCGTACTCGATCGCTTGGCAGATATCGATCACTCGTCCGATCAGGTCACGGAAGTCCAGCGAGGTGTTGCTGGATGTCGGCGTGTTTTGTGACTTGTGGAAGTCACTGGTCGCCTCTTTCAAGCTTTGTCCGCGAATAAATCGCATTGCATAATACGGGCGACCGTCGGAGTTGTGGCCGAGCGAGTAGACGGGGACGATGCCGGGGTGTTCCAGCGAACCGGTGATTTCGGCTTCGAACACGAACCGGTTTCGGCTGTCAACATTGTCCGCGTGCGAACCACGTATTCGTTTCAGCGCAACGTGTCGGTTCAATTCGCGATCGTGGGCAACGAAGACTTCGCCCAAGCCTCCGCGAGCATGTGGACGAAGTGTTTGAAAACGATTTGTCGATGGCGCCACCTGACTTTCCATCGTCGCGTCCAATGTCATGTCGGGTGGCGATTGTCCCGGTGAACTGTCGATCGTTGCCACAGACGCGCCGGTCTGGTTGCCAGGTTCGCTATTCTTAATCGACGCGATGGCTCGGGCGACGTTGTCGTTTGCTTCCCTCGAAAGTTTCGAGAAGCACGATAATTCGTCGCCACCATTCTTGTTGACGTAAAATGCGACAAGATCTTCGATCAACTTCTTTTCGGGGGCAGTGATCGCTTTTTTGTTGACCAACACATCCAGAATGCTGCCTCCCTTCTCGGAACGCCATTTCTCCACAGCCTCGGCCAACTGGGGCCCGTCGATGAAATGATTGCTCATTGCGATGACGCCGGGCAACTGCCACTGGTTGGATTCCGCAAGGTGTTTCATGGGTGACGCCTCATTCGTAGTTGAATCACTGGAAGACGGTCTTCCAGAGGCGCAAAAGGGACTTTCGCCGCTCTTCAATTTCGACCATATCGGCCGACTCGTAGACCATTCTGATGAGGTTAATCGTTCGCCAACTCGGGGGCAAGTTTCCCTCCAGGCACCGCCGGGTTAATCGCATCGCCCGCGGATCCGCGATGAAGCAGCGACGACGACCCAGCGGGAAGAGAAAAAGAGAATGCAAAGAAGAAAAGCGACAGGCAATAACTAGCACTTATGAAGTGTCCGGCTTTGCCGGACGCATGAGACGCTTCGTTTTTCATCACTGCGTCGATGGGCGGAAGCATCGTGAAGATGCACCAACCCAAGATCCCGTCGTGATCTGTATTCGAGTGATGAATGTTTTTACGCTGTCCCCTAAACAGTACTTGTCAACATTGACGTTGCTGCCGACTATCCGCGCTATCGCCTGTCAATCGAGTCCTTCGGACTTGAAGCCACACCCGCTCTGTTTCTACTAAGCCGTCGTGGTGCGGATGTCCCCGTCTCCTGATCTGAAATACTGTTGATCGACTTGACGAACCGACTTTGGACCGCCATCGTACGATTGATGATCCTTGGTCGGACCATTTTGCCACTCAATGTCTTCAAATTCGAACGTCCACGATGACTTCGCTAGTTCGACCCATTCTATCAGGCATGTTGTGCTGTGCTATTGTCTTCGGTCAGGCACCTGTGTGGATGCACGTGGCAACTTGCGATGAGCATTCACACGCGGATCATGCTTTAACCGAGTCTCCCGACTTCTCTTGTTGCCATCACGTCCACGGCGGTGAAGAGTCGGCGTCATTGGTTCAAAAAGGGTTTCCTTCGGGCGATTCGTCCGACGAACACGATTCGGATAACTGTCCGATATGTCAGTCGTTGGCAAGCCCATGTGGGCTTGCCTGGCCGATTCAGATTCCGCGTGTGGAAGGCAACTCGTCGAAGCCAGTACGCTTGCCCGCCCAATCGGTTCTGACGTCGGCTTTTCTTTTAACGGCGGATTCTCGCGGGCCGCCGGTCTTTGCCTAGCGGATTCTCGGGCGATTTGTGGTTGTTGCCTCAGTTCCTCATGGATCTTTCTGAAGCATCCCCTGACAACGTTGGATTGAGCGGGCGCCACGCGTACGTTCGCTTTCTTTCCATCTGGACGATGACCGATAACGTCCCGCGCGGGGTGCGACCGGTCAACGGTCCGACCAAACCTGATCAGTTGTGCTCCTTTGGAACTAGATATCGAAATCACCCGTTGGAGCGCCCGCCGATCGTGATTCCTTGCGGTCACCGTGACGATGCCGCCGTTCCCGCAAATCCCAGCGGTTGCATTGTCAACCTTGGGTTTGTCGCGCGAAAGCCGAGACTTGAAGACTGCGATACAGACGTTTGTTTTTTCCCTTAACTAGGATTGTTGAAATGTTGAAGTATGCCATTGCCATTGGATTTGTGTTCGTTTCATTCGCTGGATCTCAGTTCGCCATGGCGGATGATCATGCGGGTATGAAGACCGAACACGAAGCGGCGCACCGCCAGCACGACGAATGGGCGGCCGAACACGCCAAGTGGCGAGCCGACCACATGCGAGCACTTTCGATCATGGCCAAGCTGCAAGCTCGAATTTATGAGCACGAAGCGGAACTGATCGAGCACGACGAAGAAATTCGTGCCCACGACGATCATGCCATGCATCACTCGAACGAGATCGCGACTCACGAAGAACACGGCCATGCTCACGACCATGACGAATTGAAAAAGGAACACGATGACTTCAATTCGAAGCACAAGAAAATGGCGGCCAAGCACGACAAGGTCAAAGCGGGGCACGAGGAATTGCACTCGATGCTGATGAAGTTGTTCGAAGCGATGAAAGAAAAGAAGTAGAACGGCATTTGCCCAGCGAAGATTTCGACGCGTACGGTCATCGTGGCCGTGCGTGTCGTGGTCGTCGTTTCGTGCGTTGATACGTGAAAAGAAAAAGGGCCGACACAAGCCCGAGAGAATAAGTGTAAAAAGGGACGGGTAAGGAGTTCGGCCAGCGCATAGCGTTCAACTCGCTATCGGCGTATACCTGTGAATCTAAGTGATTTAGATCCGCGTCCCGTGTGCTTTTCTCTGTCTCTCTATCTGGAAGAAACGCCGACGCTGATACCAAAAGAGTACATTGCATGAGGTCGCTTGCCGTTCATTGGAGAAACTTGCTTTAGAGAACAGTGCAGGCGTTCGACTTTTGCACGTGTCTATTTCCGGGTGCGGGCGCGGATCATCTGAGCTGCCTCTTTGGATGCAGCCACAATCACGGGCACCTTCGCTTTCTTGGCTTTGGCATTTAGGGCACCCAAAGTGTCAATGTGTTCTTCGGTGCCCTTGGCCCCGAGAATTTGGCAGGCAACCTGCAACACCACTGGGTTGGTCGATTCAAGCAGCCTGACACCTATCGCAACAGGGTCTTCACACTTCGTTGCCAACAGGTCGTACATCGCTTTCTGATGTCGGCGATCGACCAGCGATTCGGCAATCACAACCAACAACTCAGGTGTCACCGATGCACTGACCACCACCGACATGATGTCCAGAAACTCATCATCCGAAAGAGAGTGAAAAAGTGAAAAGGGACAGGCAAAGAGTGCGGTCAGCAATCAGGGTTCATTGCCGACACTTCGACTTCGCAAACGAAAAAAGCCGAGCCATCCTTCGTTGGAAAGATGGCTCGGCTTGCATTCGAGCTACTTGGAGCGTCGCTGGCGATTCTTACCAAGGGCCTCGGACGTAGTACGTACCGAACTGGTCGGTGTGGCTTGGCCAGTTCGGCGTTCCCATGAACTGTCCTTGGCTGGCAGCACCCGGCGAGTTCGCGCTGCGACCGAATTGGTGGTAGATCGGATACGTTTTGTTCTGGCTAACGCCCCACGAATACGTTTGACGCATGTGGGCCGTCGGAGGAACAACCAATGCCAACGGTTGCCCGTAGTTCTGGTTGTAGTAGTTGCCGTGCCAGGGGCGATTCATCGAGTAGTTGTAGTTCCAAACTTGGGCTACTGCTAATGGATCGCTGGCGCTGGCGGTCGAGCCGTCCACGACGATCGCCGAGGCAACCAAGCCGGCGGCAAGAATGATTCGGTTGATCATAGTTTCAGTTCTCGAGGGCTAAGGGGGGGAATGGTTTGTCTTAGCGAGGGATTCGCAAGAAATTCCAATAGATATTACTGGCCGTTTGACGAACCGGCGGGCTGAAATAAGTCGCACGGGTGCGGTTCATGCCTCGGCCGTTGTCATAGTAGTTATGGAACTTGTTCTTGTGCCAATATAGCATTTCTTCGGGATAGAAAGGCTGATAGGTAAAGTGCGTGTGCCCGACGTTCGGTGGCACCGGTAATGGCGACAAGTACATTTGAGCGTTCGCCGCGCTGGCGTTGCCCTGGGTGTAGTAGTTGTAGAACAGGTCGGGCTGGCCATAGGCGCGGCCGATGACTCCGGCCGACATGTCGCCGACGAATGAACCATCTTCGTACACGGTGCCGCCGTCGACCGTTTCGGTCGGGTAAGAGTCGCCGGAGTAAGATTCCGCGGGATACGACTCAGTCGGGTACGAATTGCCCGAGTAGACGTCGCCACCGATATAGCCGCTGTCGACGGGCGACCCCAGAATTGGCGTGCCTTCGATCGGGCTGCCCAGGATCTGTTCGCCAAGGATGTGTTCTTGAGCGTGCAACGCGGTGGTTCCAACCGAGACGCCACAAAGGGTGCTCAGCGCAACCGCCAAAGCGGGAACCACGTTAGGGAAAGATTGGTACTTCATGGCTGGGGTTCCTCCGTGAACCTCATTCCGGGCCGGATCCCATTCGGGGCGGCGCGGTTGGGCTGGACTTGTTTTCAGATGTCGGCCCACGGTCGGGCGACCCTAGGCTTTATTGGTTTCGGCTGTTCGTCCCCGTCGGGATGACGTCCGGCTTCGCCACCGGGCTCCACCAGCACAATCGGCGAGTGTGCGAGAACCCCCAATGCGGTCTCAATCGACTCGTCTGGCGTGATCGGCACAAACTGCCTAACTTCTCTCGTGCGAGGCGCAGGCACGAAGCAAACGCGTTTGATCGCGTCGGCCACGCCCCCGAGTTGGCCCACCGCCGTCTCGCGAAAACCCGTTTCATTCACAGACAAGGAAGAGTTTGGCGTGGCAAAGCGTCGTTCGCGAAATTCAAAAGGCTCCAAAAAGTCCAACGATTCACTCTTCGACGCCGTCGGCGAGAATTTGGTCGGTGTACCCCTGCGCCAAGCGGCCCAGGAGAAGTATCTCAACTATTCGTTGTCGGTCATCACCAGCCGTGCGTTGCCGGACGTGCGGGACGGGCTGAAACCCGTCCAGCGACGGATTCTGTACACGATGGACGGCCAGAATCTGTCCGCGACCAGCAAGCACGTCAAATGTGCCAAGGTCGTCGGTGACGTCATGGGTCGCTTTCACCCGCACGGTGACAGTTCGATCTATGAAGCGATGGTCCGGATGGCCCAGTCGTTCAGTTTGCGAATGCCCCTGGTCGACGGCAGCGGCAACTTCGGCAGCGTCGACGGTGACAACGCCGCCGCGATGCGATACACCGAATGCCGGATGTCACCGATCGCCGCCGAAGTGCTGGCCGACTTGGCAACCCGCACGGTCGCATTCAAACCCAACTACGACGGCAGCCGCGAAGAACCGGTCGTCTTACCCAGTCGGATGCCCAACCTGCTGGTCAACGGTTCCACCGGGATCGCCGTCGGTATGGCGACGAACATCCCGCCGCACAACTTGCGCGAGGTCTGCAACGCGCTGTTGAAGTTGTTGCGAGATCCGGAAGTCAAAGACTATCAATTGGTCGCCAATGATGCGGTCCAGGGTCCGGACTTTCCCACCGGCGGCCAAATCACAAACACCAAAGACGAACTTCGCGAGATCTACGCGACCGGCACGGGCACGGTCAAACTGCGCGGCACCGTCAAGTTGGTCAAGATCGACGGCAATCGAGTCCTGCAAATCGATTCCATCCCGTTTGGCGTCAACAAAGCGTTGATGGTCGAACGGATCGCCGAAATCATCTACAGCGGAAAGCTGCCGTTGGTAACGGAAGTTCGTGACCTTTCGACCGAAGACATTCGCGTCGACTTGGTGCTAAGAAAAGACGCCGACGAAAACAAAGTACTCGCCTATCTGTACAAGCACACGCAACTGCAGAACAATTTCAACGTCAACTTGACGTGTTTGGTGCCGACGGAAAATCCCGAAGTCGGCGCGCCCAACCGTTTGAGTTTGAAAGAGATCCTCTGGCACTTCTTGCACTTCCGATTGGACGTCGTCACCAAGCGATTGGAAAATGAACTGCGAGCGCTGGAACGCCGCATTCATATCCTGAACGGCTTTGCGTTGATTTTCGATGCGCTTGATGAGATCATTCGCATCATTCGCAAAAGCGACGGAAAGGCCGACGCGGCAGCCAAAATCATGAAACGCTTCCCCGCCGATGCCAAAGGCGGCGGACTGGACGAAGAACAAACCGACGCGATCTTGGAATTGCGGCTGTACCGTTTGGCCCGTCTAGAGATCAATATGATCTTGGACGAGCTGAAGAACAAGAACAAACGGGCAAGCGAAATTCGCAAGCTGCTGGCCGAAGATACTGCCGACACAAATGCATCGGGGCGTTGGCAAATCGTTCGTGGTGAGATCGAAAAACTGATCGAAGACTTCGGGAAATCGGAAGCCGGCAAACGTCGATCAACGATCGACACGGTCGAAGAAGAAGAATACACCGCCGAAGACTTCATCGTCGCCGAAGAATGTCACATTCTGGTCACGACCGATGGCTGGGTGAAGCGTCAAAAACAAATCGCCGACCCGTCCAAAAGTCGGCTTCGACAAGGCGACACGGTGTTGGGATGTGTCGCCGGCAGCACGCGAGAAACGATCGGGTTCTTTTCATCGTTGGGCGTTTGCTACACGGCACGAATGATTGACATTCCCGCATCGACCGGGTTTGGCGAACCGATCCAAAAATTGTTCAAGTTGAAGGACGGCGAAAAAATCGTTGCCACAATGTCGTTCGATCCTCGTGTGATCGGTGACATTTCCGAAGATCCCAAGAAGCCCGACTTGTGCCCCGTGACTCACGCCTTGGCGGCAACATCGAACGGATTTGCGTTGCGGTTCGGACTGCAATCGTTTGCCGAACCTTCCACCCGCAGCGGACGCCGCTATGCCCGCGTTGCCGGCGCCGCCAAAGTGATCGACGTCGCCGCGATCCACGGCAGCGAAACGATCTTGGCGGTGTCGCGTGAATGTCGCGCGATGGTTTGCCCGGCCGAAGAAATCAACTATCTGTCGGGGCCCGGAAAAGGGGTCACGCTGATCCGCTTGGCGGCCGATGACCAACTGCTGGGGTTCAAGGCGTCCACGGGTGATCGCGATCTGATGACCGTCGTTACCAACCGTGGCGCAAAGAAAACCATCTCGACGGCCAAGTACCGAATCACGTCACGAGGCGGTCGAGGAAACGAAATCCAGAAGAACGGAAAGATCGACCTGATCCTGTCGCTGCCGCCCGGCGCACCACCCATCCTAGAAGAAGAATAGGTCTGGCCATGTCCACTACCGCAGCGAAACGATACGACGCCGACGATATCACCGTCCTCGAAGGACTCGAGCCCGTTCGCAAACGCCCGGGTATGTACATCGGGGGCGTCGGGATGCAGGGGCTGCATCACTTGATTTGGGAAGTCGTCGACAACAGCGTCGACGAAGCGATGAACGGTCATGCGACCGAGATCACCGTGACGCTTCACAATGACGGACGGACCGTCACGGTCTCGGACAATGGTCGCGGCATTCCGGTCGACCGAAACACCAAGACAAAAAAATCGGCGCTCGAAACCGTGCTGACGGTCCTGCACGCGGGCGGAAAGTTCGACGAAGGCAACTACAAAACGGCCGGCGGTTTGCACGGCGTCGGTGCGTCGGTGGTCAATGCGCTATCCAAAGAGTTGGTCGCGGTCATCAAACGCGACGGTGCTCAGTACCGGATGGCGTTTGCCAAAGGTCAACCGACAAGCAAACTACAAAAACTCAAGGGTGCCGTTCGTGGTACCGGCACCACCATCACGTTCACACCCGACCCGACGATCTTCCCGAAAACCGATTTCGACACCGCTCTAATACGATTGCGATTGGAAACGGCAAGCTTTCTGCACCGTGGCGTGAAAGTCACTTACGTGGACGAGTCCGCCAAGACCAAAAACACGTTCCATCACGAAAACGGCATCGTTGACTATTTGGGCAAAGTGTTGAAGGAACGAAACGCCCGACCGATCCACGAACTGCCCTTCACCCTTCGCAAAGACGATTCCGAAGCACGCGTCGAAGTCGCCGTGCAGTGGACCGAGTCGACGGACGAACACCTGCGCAGCTATGTCAACGGGATTCCCACCGGAAGCGGCGGGACGCACGAAAACGGCTTTCGAAGCGGACTCAATAAAGCCGTTCGCAACTACATCGACACGCATTCGTTGACGCCGCGCGGTGTCAAAATCGCAACCGAGGACATTCGCGAAGGCATGGTCGGCATCTTGTCGGTGTTCATTTCGGAACCCCAATTTCAAGGGCAAACGAAAGACAAACTGAACAACCCCGAAACGCAAACAACCGTCGAAAACACGGTTCGTCCCGCGATGGAACAGTGGATGAACAACAACCGCAGCGTCGCCGATTCGGTGATCGCACGGATCATCGCCGCGGCACGAGCCCGTGAAGCATCGCGAGCGGCATCCAATGCGATCTCTCGCAAAGGCGGCAGCAAGCGAACGATGTTGCCGGGCAAGTTGTCGGACTGTGTCTCGGGCGGTAAAGGCGATTCAGAGCTATTCATCGTCGAAGGTGACTCGGCCGGTGGCAGCGCCAAACAAGGCCGTGATCGGAACCATCAAGCGATCCTGCCTCTGCGCGGGAAAGTGCTCAATACCGAGAGCGCGACGCTGAAGAAAATTCTTGAAAACAAAGAAATTCAAGACCTTGTTGCCGCACTTGGGTGTGGCATCGGTCCCAACATGGATTTGTCGCAGTTGCGATACGATCGAGTCGTCCTGTTGGCCGATGCCGATAGCGACGGACACCACATCACGACGTTGCTGTTGACTTTCTTTTATCGCCACATGCCGTCGTTGATCGCGGCCGGTCGTTTATACATCGCCGTCCCGCCGCTGTACCGAATCGACATCGGCAAAGAAACCTATTGGGCGGCCGACGAACCCGACCGCGAACGGATCATTGCCGACCACGGCGGCCGATCGAAGCCCGAAATCACACGATTCAAAGGTCTCGGCGAGATGATGCCCAAGACGTTGTGGGAAACGACGCTCAATCCAAAGACTCGGCGAATGGTCAAGGTCGAAATCGATGACCACTTGGAAACGGACCGCGTGATCAGCGATCTGATGGGACGCGACGCATCCGCTCGTTTCCGTTTCATCATGGAACGCGCCGAAGACGCCGAAGCGATCGACGTGTAGCGTTATCGTTCCAGCAAACGTTTGGATTCGTTGATCAAAAATTCGATATCCATGAACGGTTCATAACCGATGTCTTGCCAGCGTACGTTGCCGGCCGGATCAATCAAGAACGTGCCGTGCAGTGGTTGCTTCTCGAAATCGTCGTAGCAGCCGAACGACCGAAAAACATGTTGCTTTTCGTCTGATAGCAGTGGGAACGGGATTTCTTTCTCGAAGTTTTCGAGTCCCGTTTTCAGTTCGTCGACCGATTCGGTGCTGATCGCGACGACTTCGATTCCCATGTCTTCGAATTCTTTCATTTTCGGCGTCATTGCGTGCAGTTGTTCCATGCAGTGCAAGCATCCGAAACCGAGATAGAACACGATGATGCGAGGTTTGCCGTCGTACTCATCGCCCGCGACCAAGGTCCCGTCGCTCGCTTTGGCTCCCCACGGTTCGGCGCGATAGGGTTGCCAGCGGAACGGACCCAACTGATCCAGTGGCGGTCGCTCGCCCAAATCCTTGGCCGGTTCACCGACGATCCGCCAGTCTCCCTGAACGTCCGCTGCTCGAGCGACCGGACGAAGCCGGGCCAGCATCGGTGTGTCGATGTCCGCAACGGCGGCAACGCTTCGAAGGTTGGTAAACGACTTCTTCGCGTCCTCGCGATTGCCCTTTTCCCACAACAGATCGACCAGCGCCGCCAAGGGACGCACTTCGCCCGGATGATCTTTGACGGCTTTGCGAGTTCGACCGATCGCTTCGTCCAGATTTCCCGCTCGCGCAAGCCACTGGGACTCCATGACCGGATCCAGCTTTGCAACTTTCGCGTGTTTCTTGAACGCATCCACGTCCTTGCGCCGACTCGCTGCGGCAGCCGAGACACGGGCAATCAGCTTGCGCAGTTCGTCGATGTGCTTCCGGATTTTGTCTCGCGAAGGCGGCGACTTTGTTTCGGTGTCGCTCGCGTCCTTGTCCAATGCCGGTTCGGGTTCCGCCAAGTCGATCAGTTGCCCTTGAAGGGCGAGTCGCCGTCGCTGTAACGATCGTAGCGTCCGAGCACCCTCGGCTGGCTTTCCGAGTCGGGCTTTGAAGTGAGCGACCGCCAACCAGCTCATCCATTCCTCCTGAGCCGCAGCGTCATCGCCCGGTGTCAAAAAGTCGCCGCCTGCTTCCCGCAACAGCTCGTCCCACAAACCATATTGGGTCAGCGTCTGGATCAATCGTTGTCGGCCGAACTTATGACTGCCACCTTTCTCGAGCGTGTTGTACTTAGGGTGTCTCGGTAGCGAAATCAAGTTGCGAGACAGGTCCAAGGCATCGTTGACTCGGCCCACGAACAGGAGATTCCGAACCAGCCACTCGTTGTTGTGAGCAAAGTTATGGATTTGATCGGGCATCAAACGCTTATCAATCATGTGAGCATGATCGACTCGTGCCGAAGCTTCTTGTTGCCAAGCCGCATCGTTGTACCGTTTCAACTTGGAATAGATGTGTCCGGGCATGTGCCACATATGGGCGATGCCGGGGCCGGACGACCCGCACTTGGCCGCCGAAACCAATGCGTTCTGTGGGCGTTTTGAGTCCCACAAATGGATGCGGTAGTGATGCGCGGGATGCATCGGATCGACTTCAAAGATCTGCTCCAGCAAAGCTTCGACGGCGTATCGGCTGTGCAGTTTGACGCCGTCTCGATCGCCCAACCAAAGGGCCAAAACCAAAAAGGCTTTCGCTTCGATGTCGTCGGGATGCTCGTGCAGGATGTCTTCCAAGTCGGCCAAGTATCGCTCGGTGCGTTTACGCTTGGCATCCTTTTTCGCGTCTTTGGAAAGCGTCTCGCCCTCGTTGGCGTTCGGTTCGATCCATCGGTCGAGGGCTTCGATATACATTTTTTCACGCCGCGTCGTTTTCTTACCGCGAAGCTTCACTGCTTCGTCAATCATGCCGCGGGCACGCGATGGATTGTTGACGTTTGCCATTGCCATGCCCCAGTAAGCGATTGCCATCGTTGGATCTTCGGCGACGGCTTGGCGAAAAGAACGTTCCGCTTCTAGGTACCAAAACCCGTGCAGTTGGCCGACGCCTTGTTCGAAGAACGATTGTGCCGTGCCTGACGGGGTAGATGTCGAAAACTGAATTTTGGGGATGCCGGCGATGATCGTTGCGGCTTGCCGGGGGCCTTCGTTGAACGCGTCGCCGTGGAAACTGTGGCCTGGATCGACTTCGTCTTTGTCTTCGTGGTTGGGCGACGACGGATCGACAGAAACGTGGCCTTCGGCGGCGACCGAGGTTTGTAAATGGACAAAGCAAAGGAACGTCAGAAACAGGACGAACAGGTATCGAATCGGCATCGGTGGAACCAAGGCGGGCACGTTCAAGGTGGGAAACCGGCGTGCGGTCCGTAGACCGCCGGCCAATGATTCCGATTGTAGTCTCGAACCCGGATTCTGTTCAGCGATCCCGCGCCGGGATCAAAACCGGCGGTGGATCACGCAAGCGTCACGCCCGACGATACGTCCGAACTCCCAAGCATAGAATTCCGCCGTCGATCGCTTGGGAAAGACGGTCGCAAACCGGGCGTCGCACCATTGTCCGGTACCGATTTGCAGAAAAAATGGCCCCGTCGCACAGAACTGTTCGTCCTTGCCTCGGTCGAGTCGCTGGATCAGAAACCCGCCATCGACGGATTTCCAAGGCCGTTGATCGAAACAAGCGGCATCGTCTTCAGGGCACTCGTCCCAACTCTCTTCGTCAAACTGGTACATCGTGTACTCGCATTTTCGGGGGAAAGGAAAGCTGCGACAACAATGACGAACCGTTTTGACACGTCTGGTCAAAGCGTCGATCGGGCTTGGACGCTCCTGCCGCGGGTGGGTGGCGACAAGTTCGCAAAGGCACGCAACAAATGCAGGGACAGCCGATGAAATAGAATGTGGGCCGCCCCTCGCTCCCCTTATTCCTGTACCAGAAAGTTCGGTCGTCCATGAATCCACCACCGCAGAATGGTTCACCCTTGCTGGTTCGGTTTCTGGCGGCTTTGCTGTTGTTTGGTGTTGCCGACGCAGCGGCGGATGATGTTCCCGTTGATCTGCCTCAGATCCAGTTGGTGCTATTGACACCGGCCGACGTGGAACCGCCACCGGGGTATCGAGAACGCTTGACGCAGATCGCTAACTACACGGACAAGTTCTTTCAGAACTGGATGGCACGACAGGGCTATCCACCGAATCGAAAGAGTCTTTTCACTCACGACGATGATGGCGACGCGAGAGTATTGGTGCTCCGTGGAAAGCAGAACGCGGCAAGCGGAATCTATGATCGCCCGAGTTTGGTTAACGAAGTATTTCAAACGGCCATTCCTCAATACTCGATTCCAAGGCACCTGCATGTTTGGTGGATTCACGTTTACCTGGGGCCGGATCGTGAGTACACCGACTACCGCGGTTCGGGCGACGCGGCCGGTGGTGGCAGCAGCGTCGCGCGCTATTCAACCATGCCCGGCAAAATTGACTTGGCCAAGCCAATGATGGAGGGATTTCACGAAACCTATACGCTCAAAGGTATCATTCACGAACTCGGCCACGCTCTCGGTCTGCCGCACATGGGGCCACGCAAGCAGGACGCCGCCGGTAACACGTTGATGGGGCCGAACCAATTCGAGTGGAAGCGAATTGTTGGGCGACCAGAACCGCGTACGTACCTCAGCCAAGCTTCCGCCGCGATGTTGTGGAGACATCCGCTGTTCAGCGGGTCTACCGAGCAACGTCAACGACGGCCGATGATCGTCGTTGAGAATTTGGAATGCGAATACGATCAAGCGAAGGACAGTGTCTTTGTCCGAGGTCGGCTAAGCAGTGACGTCACCGCTCACTCCGTTGTCGTGATCGATCATTCAGCGAAAACGCCAAGTGAGTATTGGCAACAGCATTACACCGCTCGGTTGCAGCCCGATGGGGCGTTTTCAGTCGAGGTGACCCATCCGATGCCGGCTCCCGGAACGCTCAAGATTATTTTCTGTTTTGACAACGGTGCGGTGTCTGGGACCACAGGAGAGTTAGGGTTCAGTGGCGCAATTGAACGCCCCTATGAGTTTGAGAAAAGCAGAATCGTGTTTCGCTAGAGCAGCGGTAGCGGGACTCCGATCGATCAGCGGGTCTGCTCGTCGCCGTCGTGCACTATGAAGTCGGTTTCGTGTGCAAGTTTCCGTCGTGCAAACGGACGACGAGATCGGCAAGCGTTGTTGCTTCGGCACTGTCGTGGGTGACATGTAGCACCGTTACGCCGGTGTCGCGATTGATGTTTCGCAGCAACGTTTGCAAACTCTTTCGTGTGGTTTCATCCAGAGCACTTAGCGGTTCGTCTAGCAACAACGCCTCCGGCCGAAATGATAAGGCGCGGCCCAAGGCGACTCGTTGTGATTCGCCGCCGCTCAGGTTTACCGGCTTTCGATCCAGCAGGTGCGTGATGTCCAGTTGTTGGGCGATGGCTTCTACTTCGGCGGTAGTCAAAGCGGTGCGGGGACGGCGCATGCGAGGTGCGAAGGTGAGATGTTCTCGGACCGTCATGGTTGGAAACAGTGCCAAGTCCTGCGGTACGTAGCCCGTATTTCTTTCGGCCGGTCGTAGATTCGTGACATCTCGATCCCCGACAATGATGCAGCCTGAGGAAATTTTGCGCAAGCCACAGATCGTTTCCACCAACGTCGTCTTTCCAGCGCCCGTTTGACCCATCATCACCGCGTACTGGCCGGTCGCAATCTGCAAATCAATATGCGAAAGTTGAAATTCGCCTGCCGAAATGGATACATCCCTAAGTTCGATCATCGGGCGATACCCGTGCCGATCCAACGCAGCGTGACCAAAACGACGATGGCGATTCCCACCATCAACAACGACACCGCGACGGCCGATCCGAGTTCGCCGATGCTGAGTTCCAAATAGACGCTGGTGGAGAGCACTTCCGTCTTCATTCGCGTTGCACCGGCGAAGACCAGGATCGGTCCAAACTCGCCGAGCGATCGGGCCCAGGCGATCGTCGTCGCGGCAACCATTCCCGGGCCAGCCTGTGGCAGCGCGACGTGAAAGAATGCTTGGCCGTGATTGCATCCCAGCGTACGGGCGACGTCTTCGGCGCGTCGATCCATTTGTTGGAATGTCCCTCGCATCATCCGAACTGCAAATGCGCAGGCGACACAAAATTGTGCCATCACAATCGCCGGCCAATGGTGGGTCACCGCAATGCCTGTGGTGTCGCGTAGCCACGATTCCAGCGTCCAATCACCAACCGGCAAATGAAATAAGATCAACAAGCTTAGGCCGAGTACCAATGGGGGAAGGACCAGCGGCACATCCACGATCAGATCGACAATCGCTCGTCCCGGAAATCGAAACCGTGTTAGCAAGTAAGCCAGTGGTGTGGCGACCCAGATGGACGATATGGCCGACACCGTACACGTTAGCAACGTCAATCGAATCGACGCTCGGATTTCGGGCTTCGATATTGCGTGGCGAAACTCATGGAACGACGTGAAAGAAATATCGGCCGCGATCAGCATTGCGATCAGGACAACGAAACACGATGACAACCCTGCCATCACGATAAAGAACGGTACGTCCGAGCGAGGTTTCATGTCCCGTTCGCCTCGGCCGGATGAAAACCAAACTGGCGATAGATTGCTTGCCCACCGTCGTCATTCAACAGAAAGCCGACGAACTTGATTGCCCGTTCCCGTTGGTCGCTGGATGATAGGATGCCGATCCCCAACTCCGCCGTCGTGTCAACGAGTTGCTCGATTTGTATCGCATGCAGATCGGGGTAGCTTTTCAGCATCGCATCGAAGATGAATCCCACGTCGGCCGATCCCAACACGACATCGTTGGCGACTTCGGTCACCGAAGTGTGGTAGGTGTCCGTGGCCCGGTCGATTTTTTCCCAATAGCCGATCGACGCGAGTCGGTCGCGAGTCAATCGACCAACGGCTGCAGTATCGGGGTTGGCTTGTGACAATCGAATGTCGCGGCGATCCAGGTCGTCTAACGTGGCGATCGACTTGTGGTTGTCACGCCGCACGACGGCGACAACGTTCATCGACGCGAGGGCGAACGAATCGCTTATCCTGCCTTGGGCTGCGGCGTGCGACAGATAACTGTCGTCGGCTGGTAAAAATAGATCGCCGGCGTTTGTGATTTCGATCGACGAAAGCAGCGTTTGAGATGCGCCGTATTGAACAACGACTTCGTCACCGCATCGTCGATGATATTCGCGACAGCACGCGTCGATGACACCACGGTTGCTGGAGGCACACAAAACCACTAACGGTCTTTGATCCGACACGGATGATGCATTTCGTTGAACACGGTCGGCGCCGCACAACAATCCCAACGCACAACCCCAGATCAGGATGGAGCCGGTCATAGCAGCGATCAATTTCGATCTGCCGGTCATGATGTTGCGTGCTCCTGGTAGGGTGAGGATTCGTCACAGGTCAGCTTGGAAATACCGTATGATCCAGCTTTCAAACATATCTTAGCAACGGGCACACGAAACGGGCACCGACGGTCTCATTTGCGATCTTCGATCTGGAAACCCGTTGAGAACTCGCAAACGATATTGAAAGCTGGACCGGATGAGCGTTGTATTGGTGATCGGTTGCGAGGACGAATTTCGGTTGGCGTTGCCCTGGTGCCAACGACTGGCGCGGCAAAACGAACTGCCCATTCAGATCGTAATTCGCGGCCTTGATCGAAAAGTTCTGACCGAGCAACTTCGGCGATCAGCAGCCGAGCGATTGGAGACCCCGTCGGATCGCGTGACGGTGAGTAATGTCGATGAATCGGTCGACGCGGTGCTAGAAGTCCTTGTCCAATCGAATTGCAAGAAGCTGTTGATTTGTTATCAAACGAACGACCACAGTTGGCAGCAGAATTTGTTCGAGCGCGCTACATGCGACGTGATGTGGATCCATGTTGGAACCGATGATAATTCGAACTCGCTGGGTCGCCTATTCGCAGTCGACGTTGATGCCGGCAGAGACTCGATTCGACTCGGGCGATCGATGTTGGGAATCGTGTCGGACGAGTCTGTCAACTTTATGGGCGATGAATCGAGTGATATTGCGAACGAGGCTGTGGACGGCGATTTAGTCTTGGTGGGTGTTGATCCGCTGAGTGATTCAGATTCGCTTTATCAGTGGGCGCGGAAGCAGATATCGCAACCTTCGGCGTCCCATTTCGCGATTCTGCGAGATGGCGACACGCTGATCGACAATGCAGCCGCTCGAATTCGGAAGTGGTTCGGGACCATCGCTCCGCCAATGGATCGCGAGCAGCGGATGGCGTTGGCACAAGACGTTGAAATCGGATCGAGACCCAATTTGGAATTCTTTGCGTTGATTTCCGCAGCCGCAATGTTGGCGGCCTTCGGATTGGTACAAGACTCGGCCGCGGTCATCATCGGAGCGATGTTGATTGCACCGCTGATGACTCCGATCATGGGCGCCGGTTTGGCACTCGCTCATGGAAATCGACCGTTGTTCGAATCGTCATTGCTGACGATCGTGCTTGGGTTCGTCGGCGCGCTACTCTCGAGCATTCTGATGGGATGGATGGTCGGTCTGTTTCAAGAGTTGGTTGCAACAGACGAGATGTGGGCCCGATGTCGACCGTCGCCACTCGATTTTGGCGTCGGAATGATCGGCGGACTCGCTGCGTCGTACGCCCGTACGCGTTCCCACTTGTCATCGGCGCTGGCCGGTGCTGCGATTGCGGCGGCTCTGGTGCCACCGATCTCCACAGCCGGTTTACAGATTGCGATGGGAAACTGGCATCCAACAGAGAAAGGATTTCCGATCGCCGGGCCGCTGCTTTTGGTCTCGGTCAACGTGCTAACGATCATGATCGGATCGTCGTTTATCTTGTGGGCGCGCGGGATGCGAAGCGAGACGAAGATTGATTCGCGATCGAGGTGGTCGTTGCGAATTCTGGCCAGCTTGTTGGGGATTGTGCTGTTGGCACTGATTTGGCTGCTTCGCTGGTCCGCCGCCGAAGTGTCAATCGGTTAGGGATCCGTCGCAGTTTACTCAGGTAGCGAAACATCGCTGGCATCGACGAAACTTTGACGAATGGAGATGGCATCCTCTTTGCGTTTCAAAAACGCATCAAGAACCGTCGGATCGAAGTGCGTTCCACGACCATCGATAAGGATTTCAAAGCACTTGTCGATTGGAAAAGCTGCTTTGTAGGGTCGTTGTGATCCCAACGCGTCAAACACGTCGGCGACGGCGACGATGCGACCTTCGATAGGAATGTTCTTGCCCGCCAGCCCGTTGGGGTATCCTGAACCGTCCCACTTTTCGTGGTGCGTCGCGGCAATCACCGACGCTAGTTTCAGAACCGGTGACGTCGTCGAACTCATGATCTGCATGCCTACCGAGGTGTGCTGTTTTAGCCGGATTGATTCTTCGTGGCTAAGCGGGTTGATGATCCTACGTCCGATTCCACAGTGGCCGCGCATGATATCGAATTCGTGTGGATCCAATTTTCCCGGTTTGTGCAGAACCGAATCGGGAACGCCGATCTTGCCGACGTCGTGCAGTTGAGCCGCTTGCTCGATCAAGTCAATCGCGGCACGCGGAAAGCCCAATTCAATCGCGATCAACGCGGCGTAGCGACCCACACGCAAGACGTGTTGCCCGGTGTCGTCGTCGCGGTATTCGCCGGCTCTCGCTAAGCAGTGAATCGCCTCTTGTCGTGAACGAATCAGTTCGCGAGTCCGCAGGCGGACCTGTTTTTCAAGTTGCTCGGAATACTGAGCCAAGTGATCCTGGTACGCCTTGACTGCCAATACGTTTTCGACGCGAAGGATCAGCTCACTCGGGTCGACCGGTTTCGCCAAAAAGTCGGCCGCACCCAAACGAAGGGCTTGCAGCTTGATGTCGGACGAAGTGCTGGCGGTCAGCACGACGGTCGGAATCAGCTTCAGTTCCGGATCGGCTTTCAACGCTTCCAGAATCTGCAAACCAGACACCTTAGGCATGTTGATATCTAGCAGGACGATTTCCGGGCGATGATTCTGAATCAACTCCATCGCGCTGGTCGAATCCGTCGTGGTGATGAACTTCGAAAACCCGTCTTCTTCCAAGTACGCACGAACGATTTCGATGTTGGTGTCTTCGTCATCGACGATCAGTACCTGCGATTCGCGCACCGCTGCGCCGTCACGTTCTAACGACATCGGCGAGAACGTCGTCTCCGATAAGAGAGCGCTTTTCGTTGGGTCGTCGGCAGCAACGCTGAACACGTTGCTCGATGGACCGGCGATGGCGGATGTGTCGTTCATGATCGGTAGCGGTGAGGCCTGTTTACGAAGCTATCTTCGAAAGCGTAGGTTGAAGTCGCGTCTTGCTTGATTCGGGAAAGAAAGCTGGATGCGTATTTTATGACAGCGAATCGGTTGTAACGGATGTTTCGGTTTTCTCGGCTTGGATTGCCTCGGGAACCACAATGCGGCTTCGCATCCGTCTTAGTTCGGACAACGTTTCAATGATCGCATTCCATTCACCGTCCCTTCCAAGCACTTCCAGTTGAGCCGCTTGTTCGGACAAATCAGCGAAACCACAATTGCCGCTCGAGCCTTTCAGGGAGTGA
Organism: Rubripirellula tenax; assembly: GCF_007860125.1. Taxonomy (NCBI): domain Bacteria; kingdom Pseudomonadati; phylum Planctomycetota; class Planctomycetia; order Pirellulales; family Pirellulaceae; genus Rubripirellula; species Rubripirellula tenax. The sequence continues at coordinate 271,735 of NZ_SJPW01000003.1, read as the reverse complement.
CCCATCTCGGTCAGCGCGCTGCGGTCTTCGCTTGCGATCGCTTCTTCGATCGCGTCAAACCGTTGATCCAGTCGATCGACGAATTGCGACACAATCTCGCGAAACCGTTCTTTGTGGATTGGCAGCGTGGAACGAATCGGAGCATCGGTGATCACGGGCGCCGTCAAAGCGAGTAAGTCGTCGCCATCGTGCGCGGTCGGGGTCGTCGCCGGTTCGACTTCGGCAGAAACCTGAATGCCCGCGATCGCGGCTAGCATCGAGATCAGCCTGTCAAAGTCGACGGGCTTCGTCAGAAAACCCGTACATCCGGCGTCTCGGCATTCTTGTTCGGCGTGTTGCATCGCGTGGGCGGTCAAGGCAATGATGGGGACGCTGTAACCCTCGGCACGAAGGTTCCGTGTCGCGGTGTAGCCGTCCATGACCGGCATTTGCATATCCATCAGAATGACGTCCCACTCGGCACTGTGGGCTAATTCCATCGCTTCCAGCCCGTTCTCGGCCGTCGCGTACGTGGCACCCGCTTCTTCCAAGATCACGCTCATCAAGTCCCGGTTTTCTTGGCCGTCGTCGACCAACAGGACTCGCAAGTTTGGCAATCGAATCGCCAAACGGGTTTCGATCTCGGATGCAGATTCCAATTCGTCGATGTTGGGTTGGCGAAGCGTCGCGCCGTCCGCGCATTTTCCGTCGATCGTGACCGTAAAAACGCTACCGTGCCCTGCTCGACTGGCCACCGTGATTCCACCGCCAAGAGCTTCGGCGAACCGCTTGCTGATCGAAAGTCCAAGTCCCGTGCCGCCAAAACGTCGCGTCACACTCGCATCGGCTTGCGAGAACGGATCGAAGATTTTCTTTGCTGCTTCGGGCGACATGCCAATGCCGGAGTCGACAACGTCGAAGATCATTCTCGGTTGCGTGGGATCGTCATCCCAACGTACAACGACTTTAACGCCGCCTTGTTCGGTGAACTTGATGGCGTTACCAACAAGGTTGGTTAATATTTGTCGAATGCGTGCCGGATCGCTCAATACTGCGGTTGGAATGAGACCATCGAATTCGTATTCCAGCGGAATTGATTTCTCTTCGGCGCGAATTCGCATGACCGTGACAACTTCAGCAACGATTCGATCTGCCTCGACCGGAATCGATTCGACTTCCAAGCGATCGGCCTCGATTTTCGACAAGTCCAGGATGTCGTTGATCAGATTGAGGAGGTGAGTGCCGCTGGAGTGAATCGTATTGAGATGTTTGCGACGTTTGCTTTCGTCGTGTTCGATGTTTCGTCGCAAGACTTCGGTGAACCCGAGGATCGCATTCATGGGTGTGCGTATCTCGTGACTCATGTTGGCCAGGAATGCGCTCTTGGATTGGTTCGCCGCTTCCGCAGCGTCACGAGCCTTCGCCAACTCAACTTTGTTCTCCTCTAGCACTGTGATGTCTTCGAGCGTCACCATCGTGCCGCAGCCGATGATGGGCGTGCTGTTCACGTTGAGCGTCCGATGGTGGCCGTCGACTTCGATTCGCATCAGTCGGCCGTTCACCATCGTGCCAGTGCGAAGCGATTCGTCCCAGGGTAATTCGCCCTCGCACACCCAGGGAATCGACGACGTCTTTTTGCCTTCGGTGGCTTTGACATCACGCCGCAGGCATTCCCCAAGCATTTGGTTCATCAAGATGATTCGGTCACGGTCGTCGATCAGCAGCACGCCGACGCCGAGGCGATCAAAGGTGTCGCGGACATGTTTTGGAGCCGCCCCGTGCGGATCGAGGCTCTCGAGCGTCTTCCGAAGAAAGAACGAAAACTGAAGCAAACAGCCCGGGATCAAAACGACTAACAACCAAGCGGGCGCCCAATGGTTGAGGCCCAGAAATCCGCCGCTGGGTTCAAACGAGACCTCGAGCTGGCCGAATCGTTTTCCACTCCGAAAGACGGGCACGGACATGCGGTTGATATCGGCCTCTTGATTGAACGTCCACGTCGAACCGTGTGTTCCCGTTGCCACCAGCATTTCACCCGTTTCGGCTCGAAAGCCAATGCTGATGATCTGTTCGTCACGCGCCACGATCGATTGCAAAATTATGTCCAGCGATTCAATTTTTTCCTCGGCGACCATCGCTGTCGCGCTGATCGCTAAGGTCTCACACAGTTTTGCGCGGCCGCGCAGCAGTTCGCGTTGCTCGTTGGGGAAGAATCCGAATGCGCTTGCGCAAAGGAGCGTGCCAACCATCAACGCGACGAGTCCGATTGAAATTCGAACGCGGACTGGGATGCGAGAGTAAAGACGTTTCATAGTGCGTTAGTAGCGGTGGGACGTAAGCGGTCGTATCAGACGCAAACAGAGGTGGGTGGATGGGGCGGACTAAGTTGGTTCTGCGCTGTCGACGTCTTGTTGGTCGAGCGCCTCGCTTCGACGTGACATCAGTTCTTCGAGAGACTCGTCGTCAGAGTTTTCGCCGCCGCCTTGCATGATCAGCAAGGGGTCAACGGCTCGCCAAGCTGGCATCTGGGCCAACAATCCCGATGCAAGAACGCCGCTGCGAATCGCCCATGCGACGATACCGACGGTCACGCTGGATGCGGCGGCGCCGGTCGCGCCAACGACGATCAGGTCGCCTTGGATTTGCGATTCAATCTTGCCTCGCTGCTCATCCAATTGATCCCACATTGCGCCAGGTTTGGTCATGACCATGTAGTTCAACTGCGCGGCCGTAAAGGATGATGCCACGTTCAGTGCCGAGCCCCGGTTGCCTTGATTGGTGTTTTCGTTGGTTACGGATCGAGAACTCGCGTCGTTGCCATCGCTCGACCCGTCCGCCTCATTCGCCAACAAGGCCACAGCTTCGTCAGCATCTCGCGATTCGAATTCCGCTTCGAGAACATTCGTAGGTGCAACGAACGAACTCAGTACATCATCGCCAGCGTCGTCGTCATCAGATTGTTGGTTTGCCGGGTTGACGCCCCCGACTACGTTAGGCGTCTTTGCCGTATCTGCTTTGGATGATTCGGAACTGGAGTCTTCGTCGCGATCGGAATCTTTCTCGGTGGCGGTTGACGTCGTTGGATCGTCCGTCGACGGTTGGAATGACGGTATGATTACTGTCACCGGGGGAGTCGGTGGATTTGTTGTCGAAGCCGCTGGAGGTTCAACTTGGTCGACGACCTGGACAGTGAACGAAGACTGAGTCGTTTGGCCGCCGTCGTCGGTTGCTGTCACGATGACATCGATGCTTGGTTCGGTTTCGAAGTCGAGCGCAAAGGTCGGTTTCAACCTCAGAACTCCCGACACGACGGTAAACCGAGCGTCATCAACGGAGTACGTGTGGTTGTCACCCAAGTCGGGGTCCGTTGCCAATAGGTTGCCGACGATGGCACCGTTGCTTTCTTCATCGACGAAGACGTCGTCGAGCGTTACCGACGTCGGTGCATCATTGACGGAAACGATCGACAGATTCATGGATTGTGATGTTGGTGAGACCGAGTCGTCGGATGTCACAGTCATGGTGGCGACGGTCGAACTTCCGGGCGCTGACTGGTTCTCGATGGGAACGAACGCCAGTTGTCGGATCGCCGCGGTTGCAGCCGTTTCGGTCGTGCTGAGAAGTCGATATTGGCCGGCCGCGATCTTTGTGAATCCCGATGACGCAAGAGACGTGGATGTGAACTGGCCGTAGATGTCACCGCCTGCCACGGTGATGGTAACGGTCACGTCTTCGCCATCCAGTTCAGAGAAAGTCACCGTCGAGAATGGTTGTACGGTGACTTTGTCCTGAGTCGTTCGGTCAGCGATACCGGTGATCACCGGAGTGTCATTGATTGCGGTAACGTTCAAGCTGACGGTGACGGTATTGGAGGTCGAAAAACCGTCGGTCGTGCTGTAGGTGAACGAATCCCCGCCGACAAAGTTGACGATGGGCGTATAGGTGAACGTGCCGTCGGCATTGAGCGAGAACGAACTGGCAAAACTTGGTCCACTGACCAACGTTGCGACCAACGTATTGTCAGAATCGGCAATGTCGTTTCCGAGCACGCCAGCGGCATCCTGTTCGTATCCGAATCGGACAAACGCACTGTTCGTGGATCGATGGTCGGCAGCGATTCGGTCGGGCGATTGAATGCCGTCTTGAATTCGTACTTCGTCGATGCGTCCTTCGAACGTGCGATTGTTCGCAGCCTGATTTCCGACCAGAAGATTGAACGCGGCATCGTTACCGCTGGTTCCGACGGGCGCCACGTTCTCCGTTACGGTTTGTTGGATACCATTGATATAGATGATCGGATTGTTGGCACTGGACGAACTATCGAACGTTACCGAAACGGACTGCCATTGGTTCAGTTGGATGGAGTTCGGTGTGACTCTCCATCGGCCGATGCCACCAGAGAACCCGTGTTCAAAGATCAGCGACTGATTGGCTGAGTCCAGTGAAAGGTCCCAACCGGACGTCGTCGGTGAGACGGTATTGCTCTTATCGAAAATGCGACCGTAGCCATTTTCACCCCAACCGCTCGGGTTGATCCACGCCGATACGGTGGCCCCGCCCGCGAAAAGGTTGTCAAACGCGGCGGAAGATCCCAAGTTTACGACGTCGTTAACGCCATCAAACGATCGCGATCCCCCAACGATGCCCGTCGCATTCGTCGTGCCCGAATCGACGCCGTGTCGACCGACCGCCGTAGCGTCGTTCGTCGTTGAATCAAAGTGATAGACGCCGGTATAACCGTCGGACCAAACGGTCGCGGTATTTTGGCCGTCGGCGGCGCCTGCGTTTCCGTAGTACATCCAAACAAAGTCTGTGTTTGAACTCTGGTTGACGGTCGGAACTTTCACCCAAACGTACGAACTGCCTGCTTCGTTCCAGGATTCGATTTGGTGGGCTAGCAGTACACCGTCGCCGTCAACAAATCGAAGGTCTTGGCCTGCGTTTTGTGTCTTGGAATAGTCGATCCGCGTCGCGTCGATGCGGATCAAGACCGGCATGTCGGTCAAGTTGCTTGCTTGATTCAGGTTGTCAAACGAAAGCGTCCGTCGATTGGACCAGTTCGCGTCGAACCACTGCGTCGACGAATCAAATGTCGTATCTTCGTCGAAAGTGTATGTATCACTGGTTGCAACGACCGGGTCGGTTTCAATCGTGTCGCCGACGGTCATCGAGTGCAAAGCAGAGTTGTCGGGATTGCCGGGGATGGTCGCGTCGTCGATATTGACGGATACGTCAAGCGAAGCGTTTGTTTCGAAGTCCAAGGATGCCCCGGCGATAAGTCGAAGCTGATTGCCTGCGATTTCGAACATGGCCGCGTCATCGCCCGACAGCGACAGTGTTTCGGTTCCTAGGGCATCGTCGGTTACCGAGATGGTGGCTACGACAATCGCGGACGTGGTGTCGCTGTCCTCGTCAATGTTCGTGATCACTGGCGTCAACGAGACTGATGGAGCTTCGTTTTGGTCGGTAATGCTGACCGTAAGCGTTTCATCATAGATATTGTTTGCCGAGTCGATCACGCGGACGACAACGGAATACGAACCTTGTCGTTCGAAGTCCAACATCCCATCACTTAAGATAAGTTCATTGGACGCGTTGATCGTAAACTTCGTTTCATCAGTGCCGCCGACAATTGCCCAAGTGAACGTCTCGCCGGCGTCCGAATCCGTGGCGGTTAAAGTGCCAAGGTTGACGCCAAGAGTCGAGTCGGTATTCTCGGCAACCGAGAGCGTATTGGGTGCGATGTCGGTTGGTGCTGCGTTAGTGACGGTATAGAAAAGTTGTAGTTCAGGCGGCGATCCGCCGTCGCGACTGGAATACGTATATGAATTTCCGCCACCAGCTTCGCTTCCAATGATTACGCCGTTGTTTACGGTGGATCCCGTGATCCAACTTTGGACGAGCGAGGTGACGTTCCAGGCGTGTTGTCCAGTTGTCGTTGCATCAAAGGTTGCCACGGCGGTCGAATTGAATGTTCCGCCGTTCCACGCGTTCGTGCTCGTGCGATCATCCCAGCTTGGGAAGCCAACTGACCCGTTTTGGTTGCCTTCGACCCAGGCCTCGGTGACTTCATAGACGCCGATTCGGAAAGTTCCCGCACCGGCGTTTGCCTGCATCGTCAACGTGGCGCCGGTGATGGTGGCACCCACCGGGATGCTGCTGAAATCGAATTTCAGCAAGATTCGCGAATCGCCGATGCTGCCGCCCGAGTGATCAACGATCAGCGTTGTGGAAACTCCATAGTTGAAGTCCGGATTGTCTTTATCCAGATAGGTATCGTCCGACGGATTCAGGGTTGTCGTCGGAATCTCAACCACGTCGGTGGTTGTCACGCTATGGCTGGCCGAGTCGTCGGGGAATCCAGCGATCGTGGCGTCGTCGACTTGTACGGTTACGTTAAGCGTCGGATTCGTCTCATAATCCAGGCTCGCGCCAGCCCTCAAACGCAGGTCACTGCCAACGATCTCGAAAAAGGCCGCGTCCAATCCGGCCAGCGAAAGTGTCGCGCTGCCGAGAGCATCATCACTGACTACGATCGTCGCAACCACGATCGCGGAAGTCGTGTCGGTGTCTTCGCTCAACGTCACGACGACGGGCGTCAACGCTACGCTGGGCGCCTCGTTCACGTCAGAGATCGTGATCGTATGTGAGGCAGTGTCATCTGGGGTACCGCCAATGGTCGAGTCATTGACGTTCACGGTGACATCAAGTGCACTGTTCGTTTCGAAGTCTAGCCAGGTTCCCGCGACTAGCCTTAGTTCATAGCCAACAATTTCGAACAGCGACGCATCATCGCCCGAAAGAGTCAGTGTATTGGTACCCAAGGCATCATCCGTCACGGTGATCGACGAAACGACGATGGCGGAAGTTGTATCGGTATCCTCGGCCAAAAGTGTCGTGGCCACGCTTAGCGAAACGGTGGGTGCTTCATTGATGTCGATGACCGAAATGGTTAGCGTTTCGACGAAGGGATTTCCGCTGGAATCGGTGACGCGAACGTCCACTTCATAGGAAGCTTTTGCTTCGTAGTCCAGAACGCCGTCGGTTAGCATCAATTGGTTGTTGGATGCCCCGCCAATTGAGAAGCGAGCTTGATCGGCACCACCGACGACTGCCCAGGTGAATGGAGTACTTGAGTCTGCGTCCGTCGCCGAGAGTACGCCGACACTGAATCCGCTTGCTGTGTTTGTGTTTTCGTTGACCGTCGAATTGGATATCGCAATGTCGGTGGGAGCCTGGTTGACCGGCATGGAAATGGCCAGTGTGGTCGTTGCGATTTCGCTTACCGAAACCCCGTCGCTGGCAACGAACGTGATGGTGCGACTGGTGCCAGTCGCCGGATTATTACTGTTGTTGTAGGTGACCGTGCGAAGCACTTGTTGGTAGTTCGCGGTCGTGTCTGAACCGGATAACGTGAGCGTTCCGGCGGTATAGTTTGCCGTGATCGAAGTACCCGACGTGATGGCCGCAAGCACTTCGCTGGCACCGTTTTGGCGATCCGTGATCCTTATCGTTAGCGATTGCAGATGCGTACTGTCAGAGTCGATGATCGTGGCGTCTGTATCGGCCACCGAGACTGCTCCGCCACCATTGAAGAAGGTTCTCGAAAAATTGATACCGGTGGCGCCCGAACTGTTATTCGAGTCAAGGTCCAAGGTCGGTGCTTCGAGATGGAATTGACGTGCGAATACTCCGCTGGTGTCTGTGTTCCCAGACTGTGTGCCGTTGCCGCTCCATGTCACAACAAAGTTGTCCATGTCTAGCATGGCAACGGATGAAAACTGTTGGTCGCCTGTGGTGCTGATGTTGACCTGCGAAGCAGTGGCGATTGCGCCGGTGTCGGCATCGTATCGACGGAACTTCACCGAGCTTCCGTTTCCGTCTCCGTTATCGTCGCCGTGGTATACGACGATGAAGTCGCCGTTGTCTGCCATCGCAATCGAAGGTTGCGTGTTGTCCGAACTGAACGATTGATTGCTGACTTGGAAGAGTCCCAATCGCTCGGTCCCATCGGCGTGAAAAGCCCGCCCCCAGACACCAGCGCCAAGTCCAGCGAATCCGTTGGTTCGATACAGGACCACGGTGCGACCGAGCGAGTCAATCTCTACGGTTGACCCCATTGCTGCGGCAGCGGTACTGTCAACCAAGATGTCACTGGTCGGTGGAATCGGAGTTCCACCAGCGGTAAATTGACGTAGATAAATTTCGCCTGCGGATTCCCACGTGATTGCGAATTGTCCGCTATCGTTGATAGCGACGCTCGCTTCGTTTTCGTCACCAATATTGTCAAAGTTGGCGCGTACTTCGGTGCCGTCGATCGCTGTTCCGTTCGCATTGAATCGACGGTAGAAAATTCCATCATTGTCACCTACGCCGTTGCCTTCCCAAGCGACGATGAACGTGCCGCTACCGTTGACCGCAATGCTTGAGTTGGATTGGATGCCGCCTGTCGTGGTGTTCACCACAAAATTAGTGCCAATCGCGTCTCCGTTGGCATCAAATCGCCGAGCGTACACGTCTTGCGGCACATCGAGGGCATTGGTCAGCGTCCAAGTCACAACGAAGCTGCCGTCATCAGCCGTCCCGACACGCGCCCATTTTTGATTGTTTGCTGGTAGATCGGCGACGGTGATGTCGCCTGTTAACGCCGTTCCGGATGAATCAAAACGTTTTGCGAAGACGCCCCAACCGTCGCCGTCCTGATTCAAACTTGACCAAACGACGACATAGCTGCCGTCGTCTGCCACCGCGACCGATTGTTGGCTTCCGCGATCTTGGCCGCTTGTCTCTTGGACCGATCCGGTTGTCGTGTTGACGCGAAATTCAGAGGTTGCACTCATTTCGCGTCGTTCGAATGCACCGATATCGACAAGAGAGGTGCGTTCGACGCCGCGTTGGTCGGTGGCAGGTGCGCCCGTTGCGGTTCCCGCGTTATAGGCAAGGCTGGAAGTCGTGATCGCGTGAGTTTTCCCGAAACCACCGTTGTCGGCGAGCAGGCCCAAATTCGCACTCGAGCCCACCACGTCGGTCCCACCGAATCCGCTGCCTCCGGTAACGTCCAGGATTAAGTTGTTCCCAAGGCTGCTAAAAGATCCCTGAACGTCGGCGTTTGCCGAAGTCACAGTGTTGTCTGAGATGATCGTGTTGACGATGCTGACGGATCCAGCTTGCCGGCGAATGCCGCCGGCATTACCAGCGTTGTTGAAGGCGAGCGTCGAATTTGTGATCGTTGTCGTACCGGTGCTGTAGACACCGCCACCCGACGAGCTGGCACTGTTGTTGCTGAGCGTCGCGTTGGTCAGATCCAGCGTTCCGGTCGTGTAGATCCCTCCGCCCGAACCGGCTTGGTTTCCGCTGAATGTCACTCTCAGCAAATTCGCTGTTCCGGCCGATTCAATTCCACCGCCTCGCGTGGTTCCGCCGTCGCCATTGTTTTGGATGATGACGTCGGTAAGGTTCAGTGTCGCACTGCTGTTGACATAAATTCCGGCGCCGAAAGCACCACGATTGCCCTGGATGACCACACGATCCAGCGTCGCAGTGCCGCCCTCGATGTAAACGCCGCCACCGTTGCCGGTTGTGAATCCGTTTTGGATTGTTACGTCCGAGAACGCAACGATCGCGGAGGCGTTATCGATATGGAAAACCCGATCGAGGGCACCGCCATCGATGATCGTATTGCCAGCCCCGTTTCCGGAAATAGTGAGACTCTTGTTGATGTCGAAGTCGCCGGTTAACGAGTTGTTCTCGCCGGTGCCTAAAATTGAAACGGTATACGTTCCGGTCCCCAGGATGATCGTATCGCCGCTGCTTGCTGCAATGATCGCCTCTCGAAGCGACGTTAATCCGTCACCCGCATTGATGATGTCGTTGTAGGTTGTGACCGTAATCGTACTGAGTTTTCCGAGCCACTCTTGTTGAAGTTGGGCACTGGTCGCGATCTCTGTCTCGATGGATCCGGTTGTGAATTCGAGGTTCCAATTACCGCCAAAGGACGAATGACCCGTGTCGTCATCGCTGGCGGCGACGTCGGCTTCGGTCAACGAACCGATCGCTTCAATCAAATATCGCCCGTTATCGGTTGCTGCCAAATCGCAACCGTAAATCAGAATGTCGGCGCCCGTGTTCAGCGAGGATTGCCATGAAGCAATTTGCGACGCATAACCCGAGAGATTCGTCGCACCCAGGTTGGCGGACCCGAGACGTACGTTTCCATTTTCGGCGTGCGAAAATAAATGCACCGCGGCGACTTCGCTTCGCGAATCAAGTATTTCCGTGATCTGGTCAATCCCGTCGCGATCGGCGCCCAAGACGAAAACTTCAAAGTTTCGATCGGAGGCGGCAAAGTCGTCGAGTACTTGGTTGAGGTCGGTGACGCTGGAATCCACGAAAATCAATTCGTAGGGCTTTGCCGTTTGGGGCGAGGCCAATTGGTCGATCGTTGTTGATTGCGACTGAGATACTTCGGCGTCGATCGACTGCGGTTGAAGCTCCATCACCATGGCGGTGTCGGCGCCGATTCCCATGGATGCCACATCGATCGGCGTAGCGCTGAAGAGAATACGCGGTTCCAAGCGTCCTAGATTTGTTGATGGACGTGCGTTCCGCCCGGCGTCACCCGATCCGATCAGACGACGCGCCTGGGTGATCCATCGGTCGATGGTCATCCGGCGTCGCTGCCAGTCGTTTCGGTTGTTTGACATGTCGGTCTGGTGGGCAGCGGATACTTGAAACGAAGTTGGCCCCCCGCGAGCCAGACTTGATCGTCCGAAGGAAATCTAGGAGACGCAAAGCCACACGACGGAATGTTTCACGCAAAAGTGGAGGAATGAACGTCGCCAACGGCGATGGCTAGTGACTTTTTCGATTGAACCGGTCGTGATGGCAAGTTTTGCGGATATTCGGATTGAAGACGCTGAGGTGAGTTTGCCGATTGAAACGACTGTGCACTCGGCGACTCAACACTTGTGCGCAGTGTTGACCGCTACTTTCGATTGGGAAACGTACGTGAAACCGCGGCTTCATCATCAGTTGATTCTCGGACTGACCGCTATTGCATCCATCTCGGGTGCAACGAATGCAGCTGCGCAAACACTCGATAGTTCCGGACGACTTTCGACTTCAACACCGTCGGCGATTTCCGAACAAGTCTGGCAGCACGCGCTTCCGAATGCCCCGCTGACGGATGTTCAAAATAGGATGCCACCTTCCGGTTTGGCGGTTTCTGGCGTTCCGCTCGCCGATATTCCACCCGCCGTTTCGCCGGGGCCCTTTCGAGGGCAATTGAATTCATACCTTGCCCGAGCGGACGGATTGCCCGATGCGCCCGACGCAACGATACCGTTTGAGTCCATCGCCCCATCGGAATTCGTGCATCTGGATGCATGGTGGGATGCGTTACTGACACAGCCCCTTGGCTTTTCGCCGGAATGCCTTGCCGTGGACGTGGCGACACTGGCACAAACCGCAATCTCTTCGTCACCCTATGTGCGAGGCATCTTGACCGATCCAGGGATCCGACGAAGAGATCTGGTGATTGCGGACGCCAACTTCGACTCGCTCGCATTCGTGGAAGGAAAATTCGCGGATACGAACGAACCGATCGGAAGTCTGTTGACCACGGGGTCGGCGTTCGGACGTTTTCGAGACGAGAAGTTCTCGTCGTCGGCCGGTTTGCGAAAGAAGAATCGGTCCGGCGCAGAATGGGAACTTGTTCAGCGTGGCGGCTTTCAAGACAACAACTCGACGTTCCTTGTCCCAAATCCACAAGGGACGACGCGGATGGAGTTGAACGTAACTCAGCCGTTGATGAAAGATCGCGGCCGCGCGGTCAACAACATTCGCGTGCTGTTGGCGGACATTGATGTCAAGTTGGCTACCACCGAAACACGCAGCGATCTAGAAGACCACCTGGTCGATGTCGCGCGGGCCTATTGGAACTTGTATCAAGCGCGTGCGAATTGGTTGCAACGTAGTCGGTTGCTCGATAGCGCGGCCGAGTTGGCGACGATTCTTCGTGCTCGTGGCGAAGTGGACTCCTTTCAACGCCAGATTCTAAGGGCGGAAGCCGCAGTGGCGTCACGTCGATCGGATCTGGTTCGAAGCGAAACTGCGATTCGAAATGCGCAGGCCGAATTAAGATTGCTGACCGGTGATCCGCGACTGATTCAATCGGCGCGATGGGAAGTTCTGCCCGCCGAACGACCGTTGGCCGAAGCCGTTGCTTTGTCGACACGCCAGGCCACACTGACGGCCCTCGACAACCGTTCGGACATTGCCGGCGCGATTCGGAAGGTCCAGGCGACGTCGGCTGGGGTGGGTGTCGCGAAGAATCAAGTTTTGCCGCGACTCGATTTGATCCTTAGCACCTATGTTGCCGGGTTGGATACCAACAACGACGCTTTCGGGGCTTTCGTCAATCAGTTCTCCGACGGCAGACCAAGCTATGCGGCTGGTCTGTTGTTTGAACGACCGGTCGGGAATCGAGCCGCGGAAGCAAGGCTCGATCGCAATCGACTGGAACTGACTCGATCGGTATTCGAGTTTCAACAGGTTGCCGAAGAAGCGTTCACCGAAGTGGAAGTCGCCGTTCGCGAAACACGAACTTCATTTCAAGAAATGATTGCTAAGAAGCAAGCGATCGACGCGGCTGGACGGGAGGTGGCGTACCTGAAAGAACGTTGGAAGTGGTTGCCCGATCCGAACGAGTCGGCGGTTTTGTTGATCGAGGATTTGTTGGACGCACAGCAGCGTCTTGCAAATGAAGAAGGTGGATTCGTCGCAGCGCAGACTTCGTATGCGATGTCGTGGGTCCAGTTGCGGCACACGATGGGAGTCCTGCTTCGAGTCGAAGACTCGTTGCCTGTGGCTAGCACAAAATCCGATCAGGGGCCGCTACCATGATCGGGTTCTTGCAGAACTTCGTTGAAACAAAATCCGTGAAGGATCACTTGGTTGCTGCGCATCAGAAACAACGTCAATTGGATTCGCCCGATCGTATCGCGTCCTTGCTGAGTCAAGTCAAGGATGTATCGCGAACGCTTCGCGGTGTGTCGGCGGCCGATCTGTTGGACCACGGCCACCGGTTGCGCCGCATGTCGGTGACGGCCGAGCGGACATCGAAGCAAGCATCGGCAAACGATCAACGCGATGCATTGTTGGTGTTGGCGTTGGCCGGGATGGTGGAATCCGTTCGTCAGCATCTTTCGTTGGAGATGTTCGATACGCAAGTTTCTGGCGCAATCTGCGTCGCCCAAGGTGCCGTTGTCGAAATGCAAACGGGCGAGGGAAAGACGTTGTCGGCCGCGGCCGCCGCGTTCGCAAAGTCGATTGACGGACAGGGGGTCCACGTTGCAACGCCGAGCGCCTACCTGGCGAACCGCGACCAGAGCCGAATGGAAAGAGTCTTCGCCGCTTTGGGCGCGACGGTATCGGTGATCAACGATGCTGATGCCGCCGCGGATCGTCGCGACGCGTACGCCGCGGATATCACCTATGCGGCCGGACACGTGTTCGGTTTCGACTATCTGCGTGACCAAGTGGCGTTGGGAGATGCGGTGCATCTTGAACTGGGTGACCGCACACTGGCTCGATTGAGCGGACACGACGGAAGCGAAAGCCGGTTGCAAAGGGGATTGAGTGTTGCCATCGTCGACGAGATCGACCAAGTGTTGATTGATGACGCGGTGTCACCGCTCTTACTTAGCAGTAGCGAAACGGGCGAGGCTTCGGACGCGTGCATTCATGCCGAAGCGATGCGCTGGTCCGATCGGCTCTTGAACGGGCGTGATTTCACCGTTTCCAACGGGAATGCGATCGACCTTACCGATGTGGGCTATCACGATGCCTACGAAAATACCGCGGCGGTGGTCCATCCGAAGTTGAAGCGACCATGGCACGACTATGTGGTCCTCGCGCTGCGGGCAAAATATTGTTACCGATCCAATGTCCATTACATTGTTCGTGACGGCCAGTTGCACCTTTTGGATTCGTCAACGGGGCGGATTCATCCCGATCGTTCTTGGTCGGGAGGTTTGCATCAAGCGATTCAGATGCGTGAGGGGTTAACGGTCGAGCCCGAGTCGCAACCCATTGCCAGAATCACACGTCAGCGATTCTTCCGAAACTATGCATTCGTGGGTGGAATGACGGGCACGGCGGATGGGTGCCGGCACGAGCTTGGTTCCGTCTACGGTTTGCCCGTCGTTTGCTTGCCCACGCGAACCGCGACGAAGCGGACGATACTTCCGACGCACCTGTCGAAGACTCGATCGGAGAAGTGCAACGCGATTGCCCACGACGCGATCAAGTTGGCCGATCAAGGACGCGCCGTTTTGATCGGGACGCTCAGTATTTCCGCAAGTTGGGAAGTCGCCGCCGCGATCGTCGAGCGAGGGTCCGTGTGTCAGGTTCTTAACGGCGTTCAAGACGAGGACGAAGCCTCGGTCATAGCGAAGGCCGGTCGCCGCGGATGCATCACGGTTGCAACGAACATGGCAGGCCGTGGAACGGACATCCTGGTGGATCCTGCCGTCGTCGCAATCGGTGGTTTGCACGTCATCGTCGTCGAACACCATTCGCTGGCTCGGGTCGACCGCCAACTGATTGGACGCGGGGCACGGTGCGGAGACCCGGGGACGGCAAGATTCTATGTTTCGGCCGACGATGACTTGATCGTCAATGACGCTCCCTGGATCGCGCGATCGATCCAGCGATACGCTCACCGTGAACGACAAGATCGACAAGCCATTGACGAAGCGATTCGCCAGGCTCAACACCAATTCCAACGACGTCAAACGAGTCAGCGAATGCGTCTGCTGCGCGCCGACCACGACGACGAAAAGCTATGGAATGTCGATGCGAGCTCACCTCGCGGATGCATCCAACTTTGACCTTCAGGATTTCTAGAATGAGAATCACGACGAAAAACGAATTCAAGCCAACCTTTGCAACCGAAATGCAGTTGGTCGGTCTGGGCTTCGTTGCCGCCCTGCTCTTGACGGTTGGGAACGCTTCAGGATCCGAAATCGAAGCGTTCACGGAACCCCTTCGTGTTGTCGACGTGCCTGCGGCAGAAGTAGGTGTGATCGAGAAAATTCACGTTCGCGAGGGAGACGACGTTTCGCAGCGACAATGGCTGGCCCAATTGGAAGACCATGTCTTGCAAGCGTCGTTGGAACTCGCCCGCGCCGCGAAAGACGCCACCGGTTCAAAAATGGCGGCCGAAACGGACTTGGCTGTCCGTCGAAAGCAACTCGAAAGCTATCGTGAACTTAATTCGCAGGGAAACGCATCGCAGCGAGAGCTCGATCGATCGGAAGGCGACTTCAATCAAGCCGCCGCTCGAATGCAAAACGTGCAAGAAGAGTTGGAGGTTCGGCGGTTGGAGTTTGAACGCGTCAAAACGCAAATCAATCAACGACGGATCGAATCTCCCATCGACGGTGTCGTGGTCGAGATCAACAAAGAAATCGGTGAATTCGTTTCGCCGCATGATCCCGTCGTGATGCGGATCGTCGAACTCGATTCACTGAAAGCAACCTTTTCCGTGCCCATGGCCAACATTGGCGGCATTCGCGCAGGTCAAGAAGTATCGCTTCGCTTTTCTAGTGATGAACAAACATGCGATGGAATCATCGAATTTGTTTCGCCGGTGGCTGATCCCGAAAGTGCGTCCGTACCGGTGAAGGTGCGAATCCCCAACCGAGACCGAAAGGTCCCCAGCGGTGTCGTTTGTCGTTGGGATTTGACGGTTCGCGAGCCCGCCAACCGATCGGCGCGTTCGATGCCGGTCGTTTCGCCTGAACCATCGACTCGATAATTCGGGTATTTC
The DNA here is from genome assembly GCF_007860125.1 of Rubripirellula tenax. NCBI lineage: Bacteria > Pseudomonadati > Planctomycetota > Planctomycetia > Pirellulales > Pirellulaceae > Rubripirellula > Rubripirellula tenax. The sequence goes on along the minus strand of NZ_SJPW01000003.1, from coordinate 255,924 downwards.
ATGTCAGTTCCTGCGGCATCTCGTGACGGTATGTCAGATCCGAATCACGCGACCTTTCCGACGACGTCCGTCGGTGATCGTGTCCCGGGTGCCGCACGCCGTGATAGCGATTCCACGATCGATTCGATTCAGAGGCGGTTGCAAACGCTAGCAGCGGCCGTTGAGATTCAGTCCGAATTGGATCGCGCGGACGACTTTGATACGGCAACGGTAGGACTCGCCACGCAGATCGCCGTCCACTTGAAGTTGGATCACGTTTGGATCGCCTGGACGAATCAACCCGGCAGCGAGGCGTTTCGTGTGGTGGGTCAGTCCGCCAATGACGACGGTGTAACGATCGCCGATCTTCGGCGCAGTGATCGCGGTCGTATGTTGGAGGCAGTCGCCGAAGAAGTTGCGACTCGAGAAAGCATCGCGAATTGGCCGGCGCAGCGGACGGAAGATCGGCACGCATTGTTGACCCTCCGTCAACTAGCATCGTCGGAGGCGTTTGCTTCGGTCATTGCGGTTCCGCTGACCAATTTCGACGGACTCGTCTGCGGGGTTCTGGTCGCGTCAAAACAAGACGTCGACAGCATCGCCCAAAATCGTTCTTTCTTTCATACGATCGGTCCTCTCGTTGGTGCAAAGTTATCGGCTCTGCATCGATGCATGCCCTCGCCCGTCGAGCGACGGGTGCGGACATTGATCGATACGTTCAGGCGGTCACGCAAGACGGTAGTCGTTTGTGCGATCGCTGCGTTATTGATGATAATGTTGTTTCCGACGCACTATCGCATCCACGTCGGCCTCGAGTTGCAACCGGTGCTTCGGCGGTTCGTTGCGGTGGGTTTTGACGGACTCCTGAAATCGTCGAGTGTTCGACCGGGTGATCAGGTCAACGAAGGCGATTTGCTTGCCACCATTGACCCGCGCGAGATTGATTATGAGCTCGCAAGTGTTCAAGCCGAACTGCACCAAGCGGCTCAGGAGCGAAAAGGATTGATGGTCGAACATGACTTTGCAGGCAGCAAGATCGCAGCGTTGGAAGTCGAGCGACTTCAACTGCAAAAAGATCTTCTAGAACACAAGCGGTCACACTTGGAAGTGCGGAGCCCGACGACGGGAATCGTTGTGACCGGCGATTGGAAAGAGTCGGAAGGCATGCCCATGACGCGAGGAGAAACGTTGTTCGAGATCGCGCCACTGGGCAAGATGCGAGTTGAGCTGGCGGTACCCGAATCCGACTACTCGTTGGTTCGCCGTGAGATGCCGGTGCAGTTTTATGTTCACTCGCTTCCGAATCGACGGTTTGATGGATCGATCGCAATGGTTCATCCGCGAGCGGAACTTCGCGATCAAGACAATGTCTTTGTCGCCGAAGTGATGGTCGACGACCCGGAACACTTGCTGCGTCCGGGGATGCGAGGGCGTGCTGTAATCCTGAGTGATCGGCATGCGTTGGGGTGGAATCTATTTCACAAGTCGTTCTTCGCCATTCGCCGCGCGACGGGGTGGTGATCGTTGGAAATTCGAGACCCCAACACGATCGATTTGGCTGAGCAAAAAGTGCGGCTGGCGGACGATATTCGGTTCTGGCCGGTGCGTGAACGCGGGCAACGTGTCTATCGAATCGAGATTCCGTCGCTACACCGGTTCTTTCGGATCGGCCACGAAGAGTACGTTTTCGTATCGTTGATCGATGGCGATACGACGATCGCACAAGCGTGCGGACTGGCGGCGTCAATGCTTGGCAAACAAGCGTTGTCGTTAGAACAATCGACGGCAATCGTTCGATGGTTGATCGCGAACGAATTGGCCCGTTTGCCATCTCAATCGCACGTCACCACTCGCGATTTTTCTCCGCGGCGCAAGACGACCGAGGCTTCGTCGTGGGCACGGTGGAACCCGTTCTGGATCAAAGTCCCCATTCGACACAGCGAACGCGTATTGACGTGGATCGCATCCGTGCTTGGTCCGCTTGCGTCACCCGCATGGGTGGTGTCATCCATCTTATTCATCGCACTCGCATGGGTTGTCTTATTCACTCGGTGGAGTGAGTTCGTCCAAACATCGTCCGAAGTGTTTTCGCCATCGAGTTGGCTTTGGATGCTGATCGTATGGGTCGCGTTAAAAGTGATCCACGAAGTCGCCCATGCGGTAGCTTGCCATCGCCAAGGTGGCGAAGTCGGCGAATCGGGATTGGTGTTCGTCCTGTTCGCTCCGTTGGCTTACGTGGATGTATCGAGTTGTTGGCGTATGAACTCGCGACGCAGTCGTATTCTGGTCGCCGCCGCGGGGATGTACGTCGAGTGGGTGGTCGCGGCGTTGGCAGTGATGGTATGGGCATTTGTTTCCGATTCGATACAGACACGATCGATGATGTCGCAGATCGTCGTCATGGCAGGCGTCTCGACTATCGTTTTCAACGCAAACGTTTTGATGCGTTTCGATGGTTACTTCATTTTCGCTGATTTGATCGACGTACCGAATCTTGCGATGGAGGGTTCGGAGTCGCTCGCTCGCGTGGCCAACCGATTGATTTGGGGTGAACGAACGGTTCAGGGCGGTCTTCGCGGATGGCGCCGCGGGGTCGTTTTTGTGTACGGCGCATTGGCGATGGTCTGGCGCGTGGTCGTTTGTGTGTCGCTTTCGATCGTCGCCTCATCGATGTTCGCCGGCGCGGGTGTTGTGTTGGCGGTCATCGCCGTTTTGTTGGCCATCCTGACGCCGCTGAAGCGATGGTGGAATCACGCGGCGCGGTGGCAGCGAGTCGATCCGATTCGATGTGTGCGGGGATGCGTGATCGGATCACTCCTGGGCATCACCCTATTGGCGACCGTTCTTGTGGTGCCGATTCCTACATCGAATTTCGCCGCCGCCGTTGTGCGGTATCGACCCGAAACAATGATTCGGACGCGAAGCGAAGGCTTGGTCGCAAAGATTCACGTCAGGGACGGAGAGGATGTTCGTCGAGGCGACATCATGATCGAGCTAGAGAACCGTGATTTAGTTCATCGTTGGTCGGCACTGAAGCTGACGATGGAGCAGAACGCGATTCGTATTCGCCAGGCCATTGAATCGCGAGACGACGGGGCTCGCATCATCCTGGAACAACGGAACCATTCCCTGGCGGATCAAGTCGCCAATTTCAAGACACAGGTCGACGCGTTGACGATCGTGGCGAGTCGATCGGGTCGCGTTGTTGCGCCCCATTTAGATGAACGTGTTGGCACGCATGTGAAGTCCGGCGATCTGGTGGCCGTCATCGCCGGTGGCGACGACAAAGAAGTCATTGCGATGGTCCCCCAACAGATGGTTGACGATGTTCGGCCGCTGATCGCCACACACGTATCGTTGATCGCGGCTGACAACCAGCAGATCGGCGCCACGCTGGATCGCATCGAGCCGCGGGCAAGCGATCAGTTGGCTGACCCCGCGTTAGCGGCAACGATGGGCGGCCCGATGGCCGTTCATCGCGATCGTTTTTCCGATAAGGACGAAGACCGCAACTCTGCGAGACTGCTTGAACCCTACTTTCGTGCGCGTCTTGGCGTCGACGTTGGCCCGACCCGTTCCAACGAATCGCTTGCCGTGGGTTCACGGGTATGGGCATCATTCGGCTATCGAGATGACACCGCCTACGAACGTCTTAGCCTCATGATTCGATCGCTCTGGAATCAGGTGACCGACAACAGTCAGCCGAACTGATCGTCCGCTCGTTTTAGTTCATCATTCGCGGATCGACGATCACAGGCGGGTAAAAGTCCTCAGTCGATACGGCGTGCGGAGTTACCGGGGACGGAAGCACTTCGGCCGGCGTTTCGATGTGAAGTGTGTTGGACGTTTCGAGCGTCGTGTCTTGGAAGACCTCTTCATTGAATCCGCTGCCTCCAATCATCATTGGTAGACCCATGCTACCCCCATTGATGCGTGGGCGTGGGTGGTGATTGGGGCAATGAGGATCCTTACAGCACGGCGTTTGCGGACAAACATCGGCGTGCGGAATGAGGTCGAGTTGTGTATTGGCGACGCACGCTGCCATCTGTTGACGGGGCGATCCTTTGTCGTACGGTGTGATGATCTCTGGTTTTAGAAAGACGATCAGTTCGCTTTCGCGGACTTCGGTATCGTGGCTCCGGAATAGGCCGCCGATGTACTTGATATCGCGAAGGTACGGGACACCTCGTTGTGATTCGACGATTGACTTTTGACGAAGTCCGCCGAGCACGAACGTTTGACCGTCGCCAACGCGTACATAGGTTTCTGCTGTGCGGCTGTCGATCACCGGACCGGTGCTGGTGATTTCCGCAACGACGCTGTATTCCGGCTGAACCTTCAGCTCGATCGTTCCGTCGCGGCTGATTCGTGGCTCGACATTCAAAATCACGCCGGCCTCTTCGAACTCCGTCTGCGTGAATACCGCGTTGGAACCATTAACGGGGTTGGCGCCGACAATCGGAATTTTTCGGACGATACGAATCGACGCCTGTCGTCGATCGCCGACGGTGATCGATGGGTCGGCCAGCAGTTTGGCTTCGGAACTGCTATCCAAAGCCTCCAGAAAAACGTTCGCTTCGAGGTTCCCGGTAATGGTACGGATACCCAGACTGGTCGCACCCGTCGTCGTCAGATCCGACGTGAACTTGTAGAACTCGTTGACGGGAGTCGTCACGCCTTCGAGCAACTCGTTCGCACCATTGGCCAACGCACGAACATCACGCGACCAGTTAACGCCTAGTTTTTCAAGTTCGGTCAAACCGACGTCATAGATCATCGCTGTGATGCGGACCTGTTGCCTCGGTTTGTCAAGCTGAGCGATGATTTCTGAAGCCATTTGCAGTTCGGAGGGCGAACCCTTCACCATGATCCGGTTTTCTTGCGGATACACGGACACATTCACGGATGTCCCAAGAGTGATCTGAAGCGGTACCGCCATTTCGGACGCTTCGGTGAACTGTGGCGTGAAGTACGCGATGCCGGCCAGATTGACCGCTGATTGTGGGGCACTGGTCGAAATACGTGTGGTGTCTGGATTCGTCGCCGCGTTACCCAGCGGGTTACCACTGGAAAGGCTAAGAAACAAATCACGGATCCGCTGGATTCGTTCGGGACGGTCGATCACAAGGATCAGATCCGCGCCGATTTTCTTCAATTGTCCTCGCTCGCTGAGCATCAACTGTGCCGCTTCGATGGTCGACTCGTCGTCGCGCAGCGACGGTGGCAACGAAAGAGTTTCCGATACGAAGGACGGGTCGTTCACGCCGATTTGGTCGGCCGGCAATACAACCAAACTGCTGCCGGTTTTTCGGTAGCTATAGCCCGATGATGTCAGCGCCGCGGCGAGTACTTCGGAAAGCGGGGCGTCGTGGAATGAACCGCTGACTTCGCCGCTGACGTCAGCGCCGGCAACGATATTGATGCGCCAAAGATCGCTTAACAGAAAAACCACTTCCGATAGCGGTGTTTTTCGGAACGTGATCGAACCGCGGGTCTGCAGCGCGTCTTCCACGGTGCGAAGTGATGTCGCGTCTGATGTCGTGTTTTGCGTCGACGCGCTTTCAGTCGTCTCATCAACGGGGTTCCACGCTCCCGGTTGTGGATCCGATTGGCGAGCCGAATCCGTACTGGCTCCGGTTAGGGTTGCCGTGAACGGAGAATCCTTTCCCGACACCAAACGAGCCGGCGGACGCACGAGTTTCGTCGTCGCGGGGACGGGCCATTCGGCCTGGTAGATCGGTCGCGCTGAAGGCGTCGGGTCCATCGGCAATGGCGATTGTGCGAACGTGATCGTCGCGAACGAAGACGCAGCGACAAGGTGCGCGCACCATGCGGCAACGTTGCGGAACCGTTTCGATGAATTTTGGTTGTCGTTGCCGTCCATGGCAAGTCTTCTTTCAAACGTCGAGCGTGAATGGGGCGAGGCGTTGTTTCCAGCGTGTCAGGTCAGCGCACGACGCCCCCAACGGGCAGGCGAGCGAACTCATTGGGAACCTGCGAATCCCCGGAATCGGGGTCCACGGCGATCGGCTTCAATCCATAGATCACAAAGCGAATTTCCAATTTCATGGGCGATTCACGAGCCCCAGTGGGCGCTATGGACAAATTTTTTGTTGTCATCATCCATCCGTTGTTCGCGACTTCGGTCAAGATTTTTTCAACGCCTTTCAGGGGGCCGTCCGCCTGAAGTTCGATGGTGTGCATATGCAATGCGAATTGCGAATCCTCGGCGTAGATGGGTTTCGCTTCCAACCGTGCGTCATCCGACTCGATCGCCCAAGGGCGAGAATCGCCCGGCGAAATTTCGAGTCGCCGGATTCGGGCTTCTGCCGAACGGACAATTTGGATCAGTCTTTCCCGTACCGTTTCAATGTTCGTTGGCGAGATGTTGACGTCGACGAAGTGGCTTAGATCGGATGTGAGTTGCTCTTCGACGCGCTCAAGCAAGTCTTGTCGTTCGCGGGTTTGGGCGAGCTTTGTTTCCAAGTCGATCATTTCCGCCGCATCACGCTGCAGGTCGAAGTACTCGTTGGTCCACGGAATCGCAAAAGTGACAACCGTGATCAAACTGACCGCTGCGACCAACGCACGTACGACGCGATCATGATGAGTGGCGCGCCGCACACGTGGTGAGTGGCGCGTTTTCGAACTACTCATCGCCGGCTCCCGTCGTTGTCGATTTTGGGGCGGATTTTGTTGTCAAGCTGATGGAGAAGCGAGTCGATTGACTGTCGCGTTCCGGTGTGGTTCCACGCAGAGCAACCTGCGTCACCGATGGCAGACGTCGAAGCGTGTTGACGACTTCGTAGACCACGGTTTCCTCCATCACGGTTCCATCCATTGAAATTTGGTCGCTGGACTCGACGCGAAACTCGTTTAACTTTGCCGAGCTGGGAAGGCTCTTGGTGATGTGCGTCAGCATTTCGGACCAATTCGGTTCCCACGTTTGTTGACGGATGGCCCGAAAGTGATTGAACAATTCGCGCTGGCTGGCCAGGTGGGTGAACTTGATGTTGCTGGCAACGATTTCGGATTCCAGCGATGCGCGTCCGTCGGTTGAACCTGCGTGACGACGCCGTTCTTTGGTCACCAGGCCGTAGGGCACAATCAGAACCAAAGCCGCGATGGCGACGGGCCAGAATTGTCGGATGATTTGTTGAGGCCACGAAAGGTCGGGAGCCCGCCGGACCTGAACTAGCAAGTCGGGAACGTCCGCCGCTGACACGCCCGTTAGCAACGGGTAAACTGTCGCCACAGCGGGCACACATTGTGATCGTCGATCATGATCGGCGATCTCGTACAGTTCGGGCAGCAGGGGAACCTGAAGTACGTTGGGCTTCAAACCCAAGTTGTCGCCGATCGCAGCTAGTGCTCGGGCAGGTTTGTTTCCGTTTCCACAAATCAGCATCGAATCAAGTTCGCTGGAATTTCCACGCAGTTGCTTGTGGCAAAACCGTTTCAGTCGCGCGATGTGTCCGTCGAGTGCTCTGGTTAGGCCCTGTTCGCTATCGGCGTTGGCGGGACGATAGTCCAGCAGCAGACGACCGGAACATGCGATGCCCACGTCCCATCGTTTTCCGGTACCGTCTGCGATCATGATCGGTTGATCGCCCCATAGCGTCGGCTGTCCGATCAAGCGAGCCAGACCAACTAACGACGGTTCGACCCATGTGACTTCGATGTCGGCCAAGCGTAACGAGTCGTAGATCAATTGAATGAGCGATCGGTTGACGACACCTGTGACGGCATAGTCCGTCGTCGCATCGATTTTACGACGCGTACTTCCGGTGACTTTTTCGCCGGGACCGAGTTGCAGGTATCGTGGGATCCGTTGGGCCAGCGTCGACAATTCGCGATTGACATCGTCAACCGTGCCGGTCGTGATTCGCGTGACACAGAAGTCGCCGTCTAACGAAACCGCGACCGGATGTCGGTGCATATTGTGGCGGTCGACCAAGTCGATCAAGGCCTCAACGAAGTTCTCTTGCTCGCCCGTTTCGAGCCAGCCCGTCGTTGACTTACTCTCAATTTCGTCGATCTCGATTTGGAAACGCTGATCGTCGATCGGCGTCGCAATTGCAACCTGCAAGAGATGGCTTTCGATCCGCAATCCAAAACAACGCGAATGCGGCGCATCAGCTGGACGCGCCGGTCGGTTGTGCGGAGTACGAATCGGGTCGATCATGGTCACAAGTGTTCCGGCTGATCCCTTCAAGTCGTGATCGTTGATCACGTCGGTTGATGAGGGTGCAGCCAACGCCGCAAAACCCTTCAAGGGTCAAGTCGGTTGGAACAGTTGTTCGGATCGACGCAATTTCGCCGCGCACGACAAGCAAGGGCCGTTCGGGGGGCGGGCCGTTCCAGACGTAACGGTTGTGCCGAATGGCCGCTACGCAGCGCGACGTGGGAACGTATCCGATTTGATAGCATTCAGATCGATTTGCGTCGTGAACTCCGGGGTGGGAGCAACGGGGCGTTCCGCGGAATCGTGCGTGAACTCCAATTCATGAAGCGAGGTGCCCACCCGGGTAGCGATCGCTTCGGTGTCGTCATCTTGGCCAACGAAGATCGGTTCGCCGAAATAGATGTCGACGGTCGAGAAGGGTTTGGGAATCTGCATGCGATCCCATGTTCGGTTGAGGACCCATCGGCGGGTGGGGATTGCGATCACCGGCAGCACCGGAGCCGTTGTTTTCTGGGCCAAGAATCCAGCGCCGGGCCGGGCCAACCCGCGAGGGCCACGGGGTCCGTCGACCGCAATCACGGCGGGGAATCCCTTTTCGATGTGACGGACCAACGCGTGCAACGCAGTGGCTCCGCCCTTCTGTGATTTGCCGCTGCTGCCGCGGACGGGCGTTTTTCCGAGCAACCGAAGCGCCGGGACGATCATTTCGGCATCGGCAGATCGCGAAACCATCGCACCGGTGCCGACATCGCCAAACATGCCCGCCGCGACTTGGTGGGCATGCAGTTGAGCGAAGACGTAGCAGAGTCCCGATTGGCGACGGATTCGACCGCGAGGGTCATTGTGAATCCGAACCCGGCAAGTCATCCGAATACCGTAGATCGCAAATCCGACCAACCAAGGAATGAGCCGTTTCATCGAGGTGAAAATTCCGAAGGTGGGTCGCGGAAACAAAAGGTTGTCTTGGGATATACAAACTTTCCGCGGATCGGCAAACGCCAACCCCTGCGGATTCGGCGATTGGGTGCTTGGGAGGGATTGCAAGTTGCTCCCCAAATATCCCCGAGAGGCGTCCGTTTCACACGCCCGACGGATCGCCCCGTTCCGCTAGAACTGGAAGAAACTTAAGGACAGCTCCTGAGCTTCGGTTTCTAAGGGTATGCAACCCATGCGGTGAGAATTGGTTAGCCAGAAACGGGTTCGTTGAAGTAATAGCAAAGCCCGTCCGGCGCCACGACAAAAAACACATTGAAACGCTCGCCGTCACGTTCATCGACACGTGTGTTCGCGACACCGATACCATTGGCTTCAAGCTCAGCCTTGATGCCGTTGATGTCATGAACTCGAATGGCCGCGCCGTCCTGTGACGGGTCACCGCCGTTGATCGCGAAACCAATTCGGACGCCATCGCGTTCAAGAATAACCGCGGAATTTGGCGCGTCCGCGCGTTCGATTTCCGTCATGCCGAAGTGTTTGCAGTACCAATCCGATGCGGAATCGAGGTCCGTGACTGGCAGTGCGAGAACATCGGCGTTAAAGGGTGCCGCTGATTGGAAGACTGGTTTAGACATTTTGATGATTGCTATGCGAGAGTGCATCGCCCGCTGGCTGTCGGATCCAGGCCTGCAGCCGCGCTGGGAAAACCGGAGGGCTTGTACCCTGCCGCTAGAATCTTAATTCGGAATCGGTTTTGGGTCAGACCCTACGCGGCGCGGTACAGATGCTCGCGTGTTGGTGGCATCCCCGACAAACCTTTGCCGGCACGCTTGGTCGCGACGACTTGGTACAACTTGATCGAACCGTTGGTGAAACCGCCCGAGGCACCTGCCAAATACGCTACCCACAAGCGATACCGTTCGGCACCGACCAATCGAATCGCTTCGTCTTGATTCGCGGATAAGCGTTGGCACCAAAATTTGGTGGTCAGCGCGTAGTGTTCTCGCCATGATTCGACGTCGTGAATCTCGAAGCCGCTGTTTTCCAAAAAATCGGTAGTCATTCCGACTGGCGTCAGCTCGGAACCCGGGAAGATGTATTTCAACAGGAACTTTCGTTCCGGCCGAATGCGACTGGCGGCTCGCTTGGAACTCTTTGCCCGACGTGCGATCGCATGGTTCAACATGACGCCACGATCTCGCAACATCGAGTTGATCTTGTTGAAGTATCGCGGGTAGTTTGCGACGCCGATGTGTTCCGACATGCCGATGCTTGAAATCTTATCGTACGTTCCTACGTGATCGGCATAGTCACAAATTTCGACGCTGACTTGGTCGCCCAATCCGAGTCGTTCGATTTTCGCTTTCGCGAAATCATGTTGTGCTTGCGACAGGGTGATGCCGTGCGACTTGACGCCATAGTGACGCGCCGCGTGACAGATCAGTCCGCCCCAACCGCAACCGATGTCCAACATCCGCTCGCCCGGTTCAAGCCGCAGCTTGCGGCAAATCATATCCAACTTGTCTTGCTGGGCCTGTTCAAGCGAGTTGTTCCAGTTCGTGAAGTAGCCGCAGGTGTATTGCATCTCGGGATCGAGAAACAGCTGATAGAACTCGTTGCCAACGTCGTAGTGGAACTGAATGTATTCGGTGTTGTCGCGTTTGGTTTCGTTGCGGCCGATGATGTCTTCGTTGTAACCATGTTGTAGGTCCGTGTCCGAAGTTTTCGCGAACATGAACGGAAGGGTACGCGAAATCAACATCCGCTTGCTGATTTCTTTCAGCCGTTTTCGGTTAGATCGCTTGGTGCGAAGAGCTTCCGAAAACTCGATCAAGTCGCCGCCTTCGAACGAGACGTGACCGGTGGCGTAAAGGCGAACCAGTGTTTCGAGAGTCGGCTTGCGCATCAGTGAACCGACCACGCCGGGGCCCGAGAGGCCAATGATGTGTTTGCCGTCTGCTTCACTTCCTAGCGGCACGACTTCGCCGTTCCACAATCGAACCGAGACGTTCAGGTCCAATGGGTCTGCAACCGTTGTGAGAATTTGTTTGATCGAATTGATTTGCGTCTGAGCAGAAAAAGGCAGTCCCATCCGTGGATTCCTCGGCGTGTGGTTGGCTCGTATCGGGCTGACCATAGCAATCTAGGCCGTCGAGAATCAGATCAATTTTCGAGCAAGTTTCAAATGCATCGCCGTCGGCGCATAAAAAAACGCCGCCGAATCGAAATGAATCGATACGGCGGCGTTTGTGGTTCAAAGAGATGGCAAGCATCGGCTTTGATTTGTTTATCTTGGTGTGGTCGCGACGGGCACGTTGTCCATCAACCGATCACAGAAGGTTATTTCTAACCTTCAATCAAACGTACGTTCTCAGCGCGGGGACCCTTGGGGCCTTGTCCGACACTGTATTCAACGCGTTGTCCTTCGCGGAGGTCGTCATAAGCGACGCCCTCAAGCGAGGAACTGTGGAAAAACATATCCGTCCCAGATTCGTTCTCGATGAATCCAAAACCTTTGTCAGTGATACGTTTGATTTTACCTTCAGCCATCTCTTCTCTTCCAATACTCTTCAAAACAGTTGCACAATCAACGCCGAACGAAACGTTCGTACGACACTCAATTGCACAGGGTCTACGGTTATCAGCGGGCGGGAGGGTCGAAATCGAACCTCCTTAATTACGCCGCTTTCTTAGTTTAGCTAGTTGGGACGACATCATCGTACCACAATTCTTGTTATCTGTCGTCATCCATCGGATCATCCTCATTCGTTTCATCGTCCATCATCGAGGGATCGGTCGATCGACCCGCCTCGAAGGTTCCGTTCTCGACCGCTATTTTACGCTCTGCCCGCTTGGCAAGCTTGTCTTTGGCCTTGAACTTCTTCTCCATCTCGCGCTGTCGTTTGGCGAATGTATTTTGATTTTTTGCGATGGGATGTCTCCGTCAGAGGAATGAACTGAGCGTTTTTCTCGGAATCAGATTTGGCGGGCACGCGGTTTTCGCCCTGAACCTTTGGGCCTTGGTCCGCGAGCAGGTTTCGAATCGGCTTCCAAAATCCCGGCACCAAATCCAGATTTTTGCTTCGATTGGTATACCGAATTGGTCGCTGGAGCGGTCGAAACGGTGTTTCCCTTGGATTTCGGCTTGCCGGTGCGGGTTTGGCGTCCGCGGGGCTGAGATCTTGGGGTCTGGGATCGTGGGGGCCGTGGTTCTTCGGGTGATCCGGCTGGCGATGGTTTGGGTTGGTTGGGGGCCAGTGGCACCTTTTTCCCGATCAATTGCTCGATCGCACGCAAATCATCTCGCTCGGCGGACGTACAGAACGAAATCGCGATCCCGGTGGCTTCGGCGCGGCCGGTTCGTCCGATTCGATGCACATAGCTTTCCGGTTCGTTCGGCAGATCGTAATTGATGACGTGTGTCACGCCGTCGATATCGATACCACGTGCTGCCACGTCGGTGGCAACCAGGACGTGGATTTTGCTTTTACGGAAGGCGTCGAGCGTACGTTGACGAGCGTTTTGGGATTTGTTGCCGTGAATCGCTGCCGAAGAAATGCCGGCCTTTTCCAGTTTGTCGGCAACCGTATTGGCTCCGCGTTTGGTGCGGGTGAAGACGATCACGCGCTGGGCGTCGTCGCCACGAACAATGTCTTTCAACAGATTCGGCTTGTCGGCTCGTTCGCAAAAGACGATTTGCTGTTCGATCAGTTGTGCCGTCGAACGCTTGGGCTTGACCGTCACCGTGACGGGGTTTAGCAGCAATCGTTGTGAAAGCTCGACAATCTTGGGCGGCATCGTTGCCGAAAAGAACAGTGATTGGCGTGCATCGGGCAGTTCTTTGATGATCCTTTTCAGGTCGGGCAAGAATCCCATGTCCAGCATGCGGTCAGCCTCGTCCAAGACGAAGACTTCCAATCGGCTGAGGTCGATATGTCCTTGGTTCATCAAATCCAACAGACGGCCTGGCGTCGCAACCAGGACGTGGACGCCTCGGTCCATCGCTCGGATTTGGTTGTTTTGGTTGACACCGCCGTAGACCAGCGCGGTCTTCAATCGTAGGTGCCGGCCATAGGTGTCAAAACTATCACCAATTTGTACGGCTAGTTCTCGCGTGGGAGCCAGAATCAATGCGGCCGGGCGGTTGGGGATGGGTTTGCGGTCTTGCTTGCCCAATCGGTTCAAGATTGGCAATGCAAAGGCGGCCGTCTTGCCCGTTCCGGTCTGGGCGCAACCCAGAACGTCGCAACCGGTCAGTGCCGCTGGGATGGTTTGTGCTTGGATGGGGGTCGGTGTTTCGTAATTCTCTTCGGCCAAAGCCCGTTTGATGGGTTTGATCAGATCGAGTTCTTCAAAGTTGTTCAACAGCGTGTTCCTGAAAGGATGTATTTGGTCCCCGGTGGATCGATACCGATCGGGCGTCATCGGAATCCAATTGACACTGGTGGTACTGAAACAACTTCAGCCACTCGACTGCAAAGGTGGATTCGCGCGACGCGGGGATTGGCGTTTGATACGCCGAAAGTTCTTTTAGCTCTGGACAAACAAGAAAGTCACAGAATCCGGGGCGCCACTCAGGGGACGCGGGCAACTTTTCCAGAGCGGTTTACACAACCGGTGGTCAGCAGCTTGGGTGTGGCGAACGTGCCAGCACCGTTGGAACCAAGTTTTGAGAGAATCCAAACTCGTTTGACAACTTGGTTCGATCAGAAAACGCGACTCAAAACCTCAAGTCACGCTACTCGCTTATTTCCGATCATACTTTCGATTCAACGGCTCGCCGCTGAATACCCCCGCAGTTTAGTCGTGGACCGACAATATGCCAAGAGCCAATCGTCGGCCGAGACCGCGGATTGCAATTAGGGTGGCTCAGTTACCCTAAAGGGTTCGCCAACGTTGACGGTTGGCGAATCCAGAGTTCCAAGGGGCGAAGTTCTTCGACCCGAATCAGCCTTCGACGTCGATGCCCATGCTGCGGGCGGTGCCCTCGATCATCAACACAGCGTGACTGATGTCGCGTGCGTTCAGGTCGGCCATTTTCGTTTCTGCGATGGCTTCACACTGGGCGCGGGTGACTTTGGCGACCTTCGTCTTGTTCGGAACACCACTGCCCTTTGCGATCCCGGCGGCTTGCTTCAAAAGCGATGCTGCAGGTGGGGTCTTGGTGACAAACTCGAAACTACGGTCGTTGTAAACGGTCACGATGACCGGAATGGGCGTGCCGTTGTATTCCTTCGTCCGGTCATTGAACGCTTGGACGAATTGTCCAAGGTTGACGCCGAACTTACCGAGCGATGTACCAACCGGCGGTGCCGGAGTGGCTTGACCACCAGGAACTTGGAACTTTGCGACGCCAGAAACTTGCTTTGCCATGGGAGGACAGGTGTTAGGTAGAAGGGTTTAGGTGTTAGGAAAATGGATACGTGGGAGTGGTGCTTCGACCTTGGTTTTGTCTGTGAAATAAAACCCTTTCGCTAACACCTAATCCCTATCCCTACAGTGGTTCAACTTGCCAGTGATCGAGTTCCATCGGCACACTGCGCCCGAAGATATTGATGATCACGGTAATTCGACCATTGGCTTCGTCGACCGTGTCGACATCGCCTTCTTGGTTTTCGAAATTGCCTTCCTTGACGCGAACACGATCGCCGACTTTGAACGGGATGCCAATCTTGATTGGTGCTTCTTCTTCGTCATCGATCTCGGGCTTGTTGATGAAGCGTTCGATGTCGGTGGCTTCCATGGGCATCGGCTTGCCTGCGGCACCGGTGAAGTCGCTGATGCCACCGGTTTCGCGAACCAAGAACCAGGTGTCGTCGTTGATTCGCATGTAGACCATGATGTAACCGGGCAGCAGCTTTCGCTTGGTGACCCGGCGTTTGCCATCACGATTGAACGTTGCCACATCTTCGCTGGGGACGACGATTTCACCGAAGTGCTCGCTCATATCCTCCATCTTGACGCGTTTTCGCAGCGCATCGGCAATGGAGTCTTCACGGTTGAACGCGACCTTCAAGATGTACCAATTCATCGGCACATCGCCGTCGGCTTCGACGGCCGGCGGCGCATTGGGATCAACCGGAGCAGGCGGCGGCGGAGCGGGCTTGGAAGCATCGGCCGATTCGGACCCGTCGTTGGCGGAGTCAATCACCAACGCCTCATCGGGCTCGGGAATTTGGGAATCGTCAGATGTGTCGGCTTGGTTCACGAAAACACCGCTTAAGGGCAATGGTATCAGTAATGATTGGGTTAAAGATGGATGGCGGCGAACCGCTCGGTCATCTCTAGCTGGTCACGCCCAGGAAATTGAAAATAGCTTGCCACAACACGTCGAATAGGAACAGGGCGACAGCAAGCAGGAAAATGGTCAGGATGACGACGATCGAAGCGCGGATCAGTTCATCCTTGCTGGGCCAAGTCACCTTGTTCATCTCGGCCTCGACGGCGATCAAGAAGTCGGCGAACTTCGGCCAATTGACAACGCGGTAACCGAACCAAAGTCCAGCCGCCAGCAGGATCGATGGGATCGCCGGAATCAAGTACGACCCGGAATCCAGGCCGCCTCGCAGCGATCCATAAAGCGACCAGCATCCAAGGCTGACGACGACCCAAATCGCCAACGCCGTCAATTGGCGAACGATTCGGCCTTGGTTCGGCTTGTAAACGGAGTTCTTGAACAGTTCGCTCGTCAGAGGAACACTGTTCGTTCCAGCTATGTCTCGGGACACCCGTCGGCTCCTACAGTAGGTAGTTTGTTTCGCATCGACCATCGATCCATCATGGTCGCTGGCAACTTCTTTGCATATTCATCAAAACAGGAGTGGAGGGACTCGAACCCCCAGCCGCTGGTTTTGGAAACCAGAGCTCTGCCAATTGAGCTACACTCCTAAAAAAAGAGACAACCGAATCGGGGCACCAGGTAACTGCGTTAATGGCTGAAACCTCAGGCGAACGCAGGTGCGTCGCCTGAGGCTCCAGATTTTTCTGCAGGTTCAGCAATCCGCCAAACCTAATGCCTAAATCCTATTCTCTCTTCTCGATTTACTCGAGAATCTTGGTAACAACGCCTGAACCAACGGTGCGTCCGCCTTCGCGAATTGCGAAGCGAACACCGTCATCGATTGCGATCGGCTTGTGCAGTTCGACGGTCACTTTGACGTTGTCGCCGGGCATGCACATTTCAGCACCGACCAAGTTCGCGGTTCCGGTCACGTCGGTGGTGCGGAAGTAGAACTGGGGACGGTATCCGCTGAAGAACGGCGTGTGACGGCCGCCTTCGTCCTTGCTCAAGCAATAAACTTCGGCTTCGAACTTGGTGTGCGGCATGATGCTCTTTGGTTTCGCCAAAACTTGGCCACGCTGGATATCTTCACGCTTTACACCGCGAAGCAGGCAGCCCACGTTGTCACCAGCACGACCTTCGGTCATTTCCTTGCGGAACATTTCGACGCCGGTGCAGATCGTCTTAACGGGAGCTTCCGACAGTCCGATGATTTCGACTTCTTCGCCGACCTTCACAACGCCACGCTCGATACGTCCGGTTGCCACGGTTCCGCGACCTTCGATCGAGAACACATCTTCGATCGCCATCAGGAATGGCTTGTCGTCTTCACGAGTGGGCTCAGGAATAGCCGAGTCCAGCGCTTCCATCAGGTCAGTGATGCACTGGCTGGCGGCAGGGTCGGCGGGGTTGTTGTAGGCCGGCAGCGACGAACCACGGACGACAGGCACATCGTCACCGGGGAAGTCGTACTTGGAAAGCAATTCACGAGCTTCCAATTCGACCAATTCCAGCAACTCTTCGTCGTCGACGAGGTCACACTTGTTCAAGTAAACCACGATGTAAGGCACGCCGACCTGGCGAGCCAAAAGCACGTGTTCTTTGGTTTGTGGCATCGGGCCGTCGGCGGCCGATACAACCAAAATCGCACCGTCCATCTGGGCGGCACCGGTGATCATGTTCTTGATAAAGTCAGCGTGGCCCGGGCAATCGATGTGGGCGTAGTGACGGTTCGCGGTTTCGTATTCAACGTGAGCCACCGAGATGGTCACCGTCTTGGTCGCGTCACGGACGGTACCGCCCTTCGCGATATCGGCGTAGCCCTTTGTCTTCGCCAAGCCCTTGGCGGCTTGAACCGCAAGAATCGCTGCTGTGGTGGTGGTTTTGCCGTGATCGATGTGGCCGATGGTCCCAACGTTGACGTGGGGCTTGGTCCGATTGAAAGCTTCTTTAGCCATTTTTCTAATTCACCTGCACCCGGCTTTGCCACTACTGGACGGAGATACGCCCCGACCAGCCCAAATTCATGACGACCGCGTTCACACCCACGGGGCTTCGTCATCAACTCGGCCGCATTCGCCAAGCTCGTTCAACAAGGTATCAAAACGAATTTCAAACAATTCGCGGCCCACCATGGACCGCGTTCAAACATATATGGGATCCCAGCCCATTCACCGAATGGCCAACACGTTCGGATCCATGAATCCGGGCTGGCCGGTTCCGCGAGACCGGGCTGGGTCAGTCTCTCGGCACCATTTGCTCAATCACTGTTGTCGCGGAATCCGCCGCTTTTTGCAATCGCCTGTCCGGCAAGCTGCTGATGGGACTTGAACCCATGACCTCTTCCTTACCAAGGAAGTGCTCTACCACTGAGCTACAGCAGCGGGGAGTAGGCGACAGGGAACAGGTGGCAGGGAGCAAGGAAACGTTACGTCAGCCTTTTTCCTGCTCCCTGTCACCTGTTCCCTGCTACCTACTCAAAAAGCGGGTGAAGGGAATCGAACCCTCGTATTCAGCTTGGAAGGCTGCTGCACTACCATTGTGCTACACCCGCAGGGGGGAAGGCGATAGGTGCTAGGGATCAGGTTTTGGGAGCAAATCGCTTTGACTTCCTAAAACCTGATCCCTAACGCCTAAAACCTTCTTCATGGGGGCTACAGGATTCGAACCTGTGTAAGCAAAGCTAGCGGATTTACAGTCCGCCCCCTTTAACCACTCGGGCAAACCCCCTCGATTCGGTCGTCGATTGTCTTTGTTTCTTTCTTTTTTGCCTTTGACGTTCTTGGCGTTATCAAATCAATGAAGCCAGCGGAGGGATTCGAACCCGCGACCGGCTGATTACAAATCAGCTGCTCTACCAACTGAGCTACGCTGGCCGTTGAAAGCTCGCTGGTTTCGGTTTCCCGTTACCTGCGACCCGTCATTCCTGACACTCCAAACGCGACGATGGGTTCGCCCCGACTGGAAGGGCAGAGTGTACCGATCCGACCATTTCGGGCAAGACGGAATCAGCCGGTTTCCGCGTCAAAGTGCCAGGATTTTGAATTTTTGCGACCAAATGCTGCCTCGAGCCACCATTGAAAGTTCTTTCGCAACGGCGTTGCACTCACATCGAAACGAAAAAACCCGGTTGCGAACGGCTCGCAACCGGGTCTTGTTATGTTTCACTCGCTTCGGCGATATGTGTCCGAGTGCGTGTGGCTCCGGTAGTTAGCTTGCGGCGCCGGCTGGCAACTTCGCCCGCTTGACGGTCGCGATGATCGCGCTGGCCACCATGTACGGGTCCGCGTTGGACGCTGGGCGACGATCTTCGAGCCAGCCCTTCCAGCCGTGTTCAACGGTGAAAATTGGAATCCGGATCGAAGCGCCACGGTCGGAAATGCCGTAGCTGAAACGGTCGATCGACTGGGTTTCGTGCAGGCCGGTCAATCGTTGATTATTGTCCGCGCCGTAAACGTCGATGTGTTCCTTGATCCGAGGTTCGAACGCTTGGCAAACCGCTTCGTAAATTTCTTTGCTACCGCATGTGCGAAGCAAATTGTTTGAGAAGTTGGCGTGCATCCCGCTGCCGTTCCAGTCGCCCTTGACTGGTTTACAGTGATAATTGATCTGGATGCCGTACTTTTCGCCACAGCGGTCAAGCATGTAACGAGCCAGCCAGATTTGGTCGCCGGCTTCTTTGGCACCTTTGGCGAAAATCTGAAATTCCCACTGGCCCTTCATCACTTCGGCGTTGATGCCTTCCAGATTCAAGCCCGCTTCCAAACACATTTCCATGTGTTCTTCGATCAATTCACGTCCGACGGCGCGGCCGGTTCCGACGCTGCAGTAATACGGGCCTTGCGGCGCGGGGAAACCATCGGTGGGGAAACCCAGCGGCTTTTGTGTTTCGGGATCCCACAGCGTGTATTCCTGCTCGAAACCGAACCAAAAATCGCCGTCGTCGTCGTGGATCGTTGAGCGACCGTTGGACTTGTGAGGCGTGTTGTCGGGATTGAGGACTTCGCACATCACCAAGAATCCCGTGCCGATGCGGCCCGGATCTGGGATGACTTTGACGGGCTTGAGCAACAGGTCGCTCTTGCCGCCGGTGGCCTGTTCCGTCGACGAACCGTCGAACGACCAGACTTTGGCGTCTTCAACCTTGCCGCTAAAATCGTCTTCGATCTTGGTCTTGCTTCGCAGGGTCTGGGTGGGCTGATAGCCGTCGAGCCAGATGTACTCCAACTTGCACTTGGTCATAAGATTGATTCCCCCTAAGTGAATCGAAATTGAGTTGACCGCAACGAATGAGAGCCGACCGCGGCCCAGGACAAGGCCTTTGAGGACGTCGAACTCACTCGTCGAAAAAAATACACGCGTAACTACTCAGGTCTACCACCACCCGGCGAGCCGGTCGGCGCTTGCCCAGTGCCATCCGCTGGAGGGCACCATGCATTCGACGGCCGAATCGCATTGTGAAGCGCGCGTTGGATCGCTTCACTCCCTTAAAATAACTGAAATTTCAGCCAGCGAAAGTTGACGTCGCAAAAGTGCCTGACACCAAGGCGTTTGCGGTGCCTTTATGGTCCGTTTACGGCGTGGATTTGCGGGGGAACCTACGGAGTTTCCAGGGCGCCGCGGTTGATCGAGCCGGAAAAGCGACTGCGTCCGTAAACGTCCAAGAAAAAGTGGTCGCCCGCGTCGATCCCTGTGTTAAAGCCCGGGCTGTAGTACTCCAGCTCAAAACTGCCAGGCCGGAATCCAGGGTCGCCGTAGTGATTCGACGGATCGTAGGGGACTTCGCGAACGTCGCCGTCGATGATGTTGAACCCGAACCAAAAGTTTTGCGAATCGTACTGCAAGGCCGCCCGTTTGCCGGGATTTGCCTTCAAAATGTTGTTGTAGACATAGACGCGTTCGCTTTCGGATACGCTGACTTCGCCACCAAAGTCGAACGAACCGACGTTCCCGACACAGGTGTTGTTGCGGACGCGAATGTTCTGGCTGCGGAAACAGTGGACCCCGTTGCCGCCGTTATCAAAACACAGGTTGTTTTCCACAACGCTCATTCGATTGTAGCGGACGCCGTTTCCGCCCCCTTGAGAGTTGTAGAAATCGTCCAGCACGATCCCGTTTCCGTCACTCGGACGGCCCAGCGCGGCGTTGTTGACGTAGTTGCGATTCGCGAACGACGTATTGTTGCGAATGGTGATTCCGTAGGTCCGCGAGTCGTTGCCGCGGTATTGAGGCTGGTACACGGAAATGCCGCTGTGTTGGTTCGGGTCGTTGTACGCGTTGTTGTGAGTGATGTTCCACTCGGCCAGGATCCAGTCGGATTGATCGAACGAGATTCCGCCACCCCAGCATTCACGGACACGGCAATCGCGGACGGTGATGTGATGGCATCGTGTGAACGAGACGCCTTTGGTCAGCCCGGTACTGGAGTAGTTGCTGACGTCGAAGCCGTCGATCCTCAGAAAGCTCTGGTCGGTCGCCGAGATCAAACCCACGACGCGGGCCCCTTCACGATTCTCAGATCGCAACACAAGTTCGCCATCGGCGTAACCGGATCGGTTGATGTACACCTGCTCGTAATAGGTCCCGTCCAGCACGACCACCTCGTCGCCGCCGCCGACTTGATTGACGGCATGCCGAATCGTTTGCCAAGGCGTCGACCGATTCTGGGCCTCGGAAGAGGTGCGCGAGTTCGAGCCGCCCAGGCCGACGTAAAAACGAGCCGCCAAACAGTTCTGTGTCGCCATCGCAAGTGAGAAGGCGGTAGCCAGCGCAAAAGGAATCGGAATCTTGATCATGGAATAGCTCTTGGACGTGAAGAGAAGAGAAGACAGGGGATCGCATACCTCCATGAGCGAAGCTGCGCAGGCATCCTAGCCGGCCCAGATGTGTGTCGAAACCAGTCGTGTGGTCGGAACGATGACACCCGTCCGGGTCGGTCTCAGGCGACTATGACGATTCGCAGATCGCCGTTCTAATGCTTCTTGGACCCCCGTTAACTGACACCTGTCCTTGGACAAGGATGATTTCCATGTCGATGAACCCAAACAATCCGTTCGACGCAAACCCCAATGCGCCGGGCAACAGTGCTGCCTACGGGCAAACGCCACCGAAGAAGAGCAACGCCAAATTTTGGCTGCTCGGCTGTGGTCTCACTGGCCTGATCGGCATGCTGGTTTGCTGTGGAGGCGGCTTGTTCGTCACCCAGATGGGCATGTCCATGATGGCGGGCGAATTTCAAAAGCAATTGGATGGAAACCCGGTCATTGTTGAACACATCGGTGACATCAACTCGATGAGCATGAGCTTTTCGGACACCATCACTGCCGCCCAAAACGCGGACGGTGGCTCGGAAGAGTTGGCCTTCACGATCGAGGGCACGAAGGGGTCGGGTGTCGTCATGATTCAGCAGGACAAATCCGGCGACGGAATGACCATGAGCTCGGCGACCCTAGTCATGGCGGACGGTCAACGGTATCCGATCGAATTGGCTCAATCCTCGGGCGAAGAATTCAACATGGACGAGATGTTCGACGCCGGTGAGCTTCCAGTTCAGGTCGAGTGAGCTGCACGGGCGGTCACTGTTACTACTTAGATACGCTAACTCCTGTACGAGAAACGATTGATGAAAGTTGCAACCTTTGAAACGAACAAAGGCACCATCAAGGTCGAACTGTTCGACGACAAGACGCCCAAAACCGTCGAGAATTTTGAAACGCTGTGCGGTAAGAATTACTACGACGGCTTGAAGTTTCACCGCGTCATCGCGGACTTCATGATCCAAGGCGGTTGCCCGCAAGGCACCGGTACCGGCGGTCCCGGTTACAAGTTCGAAGACGAATTTCACCCCGACCTCAAGCACGACGGACCCGGCGTGTTGTCGATGGCCAATGCCGGCCCGAATACCAACGGATCCCAGTTCTTCATCACTCACGTCGCCACCCCGCACCTCAATGGCAAGCACAGCGTGTTTGGCAAAGTCATCGAAGGCCAAGACATCGTTGATGCGATTGCGATGGGCGACGTGATGACCAAGGTGACGGTCACCGAAGAGTGATCGTGCGATGTGGCTTCGCTGGATCTCCGGTGTACTCACGGGTACGTTGATCGTCGCGGTCACGTCGCCTCTTTTTGTTCGCAGCTATCTGCCTCGGCACCCCAGTCGGATCACGTCTGAGGGTGCGGTTTGGACATTGCCCGCCGGTGGCGAATACCGTTGGCGGGCCGAAGGCTATGCGACGACCGCGATCGGGCCCCACGGGATGCCCGGCAAGGTCACAGTGCCCGGCGAAGTCACCATGCCCGGGCGCGACGCGAGCGTCCGCCGAATCGCTTTGTGGGGCGATTCTCAGGCCGAAGGCGTTTGCGTGGATGATGCTGAGAAAATATTTTCGCAAACCCAGCGAGGCAATGGCGGCCTTTGCGTTTTTCCGCTCGCCCAAAGTGGCGACAGCGTCAACGAATGGGTACGTCAGTTCGAGTGGGCGGAAACCGAACTCGGAGTGACCGAACATGTCATCCTGCTTGTCGAGCTATCGGATTTGATTCTCGGCGGCGAGTCGGCGCCGGATCCATCGCGGGCTTCCCTGTGGGTGTCCGCGAACTTACCGGCGTTTCTGATCGCGTCGATCCGCAACCTGGCCACCGACGCGTCGGGTGAACTGCGCAGCCTGCGATTTCGACCGGGTCCGATCCCGACGGTGAGCCCTGTCGGTTCGTCGCAGCAGCAAATCGATTTTGATGCGGCACTGCGTCGGATCCAACAAGAAGCCGGCGCGACGGTGACGATCGTTTACGCTCCCAAGTTGCCGCGTATTCAAGGCGACCAGATCGTGACCAGCGACGATGACGACCACTTGTTGGATTCGCTTAAGCGAATCGCAGTGGCACGAAAGATCAATATGATTGACCTTCGGCCTGAATTGATTGCCGCGGGACGCAGCGGTCACTGGCCACACGGATTTCACAACGGCCAATTCGGCAGCGGACACCTCAACGCAACCGGAAACGCGATCGTCGCCAAAGCGATCGCACGGCATTTCCGCTAGGGCCGCATCATGGTTTTCACGCAGGCTGAATTCGTCATCTTTTTCGTCATCGTCCTAGTGGCTGCATGGGCTTGTCGTGAACGGGTCGCTCGAAATACCGTGCTGTTGGCGGCCAGCTATTACTTCTATGCGTACTGGGACATCCGGTTTTGTGGCTTGTTGTTGCTTTCAACGTTCGTCGACGATACGGTTGCCCGGAAAATCGAATCCAACGATGACCAAGCGATTCGAAAACGATGGTTAGTGGTCAGTCTTGTTTTCAATCTGGGGATCCTGGGTTTCTTCAAGTACTGCAACTTCTTTATCGATTCTGCCTCGGCGGTGATCGAACCGTGGGGGTGGTCGACGTCGACGCTGCCGATCATTCTGCCCGTCGGCATTTCGTTTTACACGTTCCAAACGATGTCCTATACGATCGACGTTTATCGGCGACGACTCCACGCGTCGAACCGGCCGCTCGATTTCGCATTGTACGTTGCCTTCTTTCCCCAATTGGTCGCCGGGCCGATTGTCCGCGCCAGCGAACTGTTGCCTCAGTTGGCATCCGTACCGACTTGGTCGGGGCGACGGTTCTATGGCGGTTTCCAGCAACTGCTGCGGGGCGCCGTGAAGAAGGTGTTGATCGCCGATCGTATGGGCGAAATGGTCGACGTCGTTTTCGCCGGGCCTGACTTGTACTCGGGTGCAACGCTTTGCGTGGCAATTGTCGCCTACACCGGCCAGATTTACTACGATTTTTCTGGCTACACGGACATGGCGATCGGCGCGGCAAAGATGCTGGGCTATCGGTTTCCGAACAATTTTCGGCACCCATATCTGGCGACGTCGATTTCCGATTTTTGGCGGCGCTGGCACATGACGCTGTCCCGTTGGCTGCGAGACTACGTGTACATCCCGCTGGGCGGCAGCCGATTTGGATCGGTGATGACGTATCGAAACCTGATGCTGACCATGGGACTGGGTGGGTTGTGGCACGGGGCCGCTTGGACCTTTGTGCTTTGGGGACTGTGGCACGGCGGGTCGCTGGCGGTGCATCGTGCATTTCGCTTCCCCGTTCCGCGGTGCGTCGGGTGGGTCTTGACGATGGGCGTCGTCATGATCGGATGGATTCTGTTTCGCAGTCCCGATTTGGCCGCAGCCGATCAATTCATGTTCGGAATCGTCCGCCAGAGAGCGGGCATCGACTGGTTTCCACCGCTGGTGATCGCTGCGATCACATGCATGGTGCTTGAACACGCCGCATGGACCACTCGGTTGCGATTGGCGATGCGATTGCCGGCCGACGCGTGGTACTCGCCGATCGCAACGACCGTGATGTTATGGGCGTTGGTGTTGTACTCGCCGCGAGGTTTTCAGCCGTTTGTCTATTTCCAGTTCTGAAAGTGCGTCGGACGAGATTCGTCAAACGTCCAATTGATGGTCTTTCGTCGTCACTTTTCGATACGACAGTAATAACGCCGCGATCACGCCCATCGCGATGGCGGCCGCGATCACGAACATGATCATCACTTGATACTTCACCGCTTCGACCGGTGGGGCGCCGGCCAACAGTTGTCCCGTCATCATTCCAGGGATGCTGACGATACCGGCGACGGACATCGTGTTGAGAATCGGGATCATGGCGGTTCGGGCGGCCGTGGCCAGCGCGGCGCTGGTCGCTTCCCAGCGCGTGGCACCCAAGGACAATCGCATCTCGATTTCGGCGCGGCGTGATTTCAGTTCACCGATGTAGCGATCGACTCCAAGCGAAATTCCCGTCAACGAATTGCCTAGCACCATCCCTAGCAGTGGGATCACCACCGACGGCGCGTACCAGGGCATCGGACGAACGATCATCCCGATCATCACGGCGGTCACCAACCAACTGCTGGCCCACACGGAAATGATTGTGGTGACGTGAATGCCGGGATAACGATTTTCGATCCGTCCGACGGCCGAGAAGCCAGCGATGATCGTCATCGCGGCGGCTAGTCCCATCACGGGCGGAAAACTGGCCAGTGCAAAGATCTGTTTCAGCACCAAGCCCAACAGCGCCAACTGGACGGCCATGCGAGTCGCGCTGACCGCGATCTGCCGACCCAAGTTCAACTTCAACCACCACGACAGCGCGCCGTTGACGACCAGCAGTCCGGCGGCGACGGCCAATTCGCCCGCTGACAATGAAATGTCATTCATGGGTGATTCTCCCGCCGGCCAAACGAATCGTTCGTGTCGTCATGCGATCGATTTGGTCGGCATCGTGGCTGGTCCAAACCCAAGCACGTCGTGGATCACCGTTCTTCCATCCGCTTGCCAGCGATTCGAAGCGGTCCAGCGATGCTGCGTCCAGCGATGCTGTCGGTTCGTCCAGCAACATCACTTCTGGATCAACCAGGATCGCGCGGACGAGCGACACCAGTTGCTGTTCCCCACCGCTAAGCGTCGACGCGTCCTGGTCTAGAATTCCTTCGAGGCGGTCCAACTCGCCAAGCAAATCGATCGCCCGAGCGCGGTCGTAGTTCGATTGAGACGACGCAAAGGAAAACGGTAGCTGCAAGTTCTGTTCAACGGTGCCGACGATCATGGCGGGGCGCTGGGCAAGGTAGACGACACGGCGACGGAAATTGGGAATCGCCGCCGACGTGATCGTATCGCCATTGATTTTGACGTATCCGTTTCGGATCGGATCCAGCCGCGCGATCGCCCGCAATAGGGTCGACTTGCCGCTGCCGCTGGGGCCGACCAATGCGATGCCTTCGCCGGCCATCACGTCCATGGTGATGTCGTCAAGCAAGACGCGACCGGCGGCGCCGGTGCGAGTGATTCCCTGGACAGAAACGACAGGTGTCATCGGAGCGTTCACGCCCGAGATTCGGCGAACCGCTCGATCGCCATCACGGCCACCGCCGCGCCGACGGCCAGCGCCGCCAAGACCAGCAGGCTGCCGTCCCAGTTCGCTGGCGAGACGTATTCCATGACTTGGAATTTTAATTTCTCATGCGCGGTTGCCGCCGTCGGTCGTTGCAACGGCCAAAGTTTGCCGACACTGCCGACCATCAATCCGACCAACCACGCCATCGTGGTGCTGCGATGATGTTCAAGCAGCCAACGAAGAACTTTTGAAAACGCCAACAATCCGACCAGGCATCCGCTGGCGAAGACGGCGATCTGCGTCAGCGACTCGATCGAAAAGTTGCCCTTCGCGGCATCTTTGATCAGCCCCGTCACGCCGTGGTAGACCCCCAGCAGCAGCAACACAAACGCGCCGCTGATGCCCGGCAAAATCATCGCACAAATCGCGATCGACGCCGAGAAAAACAGATACGGCAAACTCATGTTGCCCGTCCCCATCGGCAGCAGGGTGATCACGATCGCCACGGCCGCACCGGCTAAGAAAGCGACCACACGCCCGAGGCTCCAGCGATCGACGTATCCCTTGACGATCCAAACGCTGGCGACCAGCAAGCCCAGGAAAACCGCAAACGTTTGCGGCATCCGATGCTCAAGCAACCAGTGCATCAATCCCGATAGCGAAACGATCCCGATGGCAATGCCGGCTCCCAATGCGGCCAAGAACCGAACGTCCAAATGCCGAGCCGCCGCGGCGAACTGTTTTTCTTTGACCAAGCCCAGCAAGTGCCGGTCGACGTGGCTGATCGCCGTGACCAATCGCGTGTAGTGACCCAGAATCAACGCAACGGTTCCGCCGCTGACGCCGGGAACGGTGTCGGCCGCACCCATCAGGAACCCGCGAACGACGTTGATCAAGTCTCCGCCGGCCGAATGGGTCGTGATCGAGGGCGTTGCGACCGGATCTGTCGGCGTGTTCCCAACCTCAACGTCATGGGGCATTTCAGAGCGTTCCATCAGTGCTTCCTTCGGGCGGACCTTGCAACGATACTTTTGACAGAAGATACCTGCGGGACATCGGTACAGCCATCGGCGACCGCGCCCAGCCACCTACCATCGTCTGACCCGGAAAGGGGTTCAACATCCCGTGATCGAAATCTTGATTCTTGCCGTCGTCCAAGGCATCGCCGAGTTCCTGCCCATCAGTTCATCGGGCCATTTGGTCGTGTTGGGCGCGCTGATGGGGGAATTGAGTGAGTCGCCGACGCTGGAAGTCATTCTGCATGCCGGCACGCTGGGCTCCATCTTGGTCGTCTATTGGCGAAGGATCCTGGATCTGTTGACTCGCGATCGTCGGGTCATTTCTTTGTTGGTGGTGGGCACGATTCCCGCCGTCGTGATCGGTTTGACGATCAAGACCCAGTTCGAACACATCATGCGTTATCCGCTGTTGGCCAGCCTGATGCTGATCGTGACCG
Source organism: Rubripirellula tenax (assembly GCF_007860125.1). Classification (NCBI taxonomy): domain Bacteria; kingdom Pseudomonadati; phylum Planctomycetota; class Planctomycetia; order Pirellulales; family Pirellulaceae; genus Rubripirellula; species Rubripirellula tenax. The sequence continues at coordinate 228,192 of NZ_SJPW01000003.1, read as the reverse complement.
GCGTGATGCTGATTTTTCTGGGCCGACTGAAGCCTCGCGACGGCCAATACGCCGAGCTGTCGCTGAAGAACGCGTTCCTGATCGGATGTTTTCAGGCGTTTGCGATTCTGCCGGGGATCAGCCGCAGCGGGTCAACCATTCTGGGTGGACGGCTGTTGGGGCTGAAGAATGACGATTCGGTGACTTTCTCGTTCTTGCTGGCGATTCCAGCCATTTTGGGGGCAACGGTCCTGACGTTGAAGGACGTTTACGAACAGGTTCAGGACGGTGTTCCGATGGCATTCGAGGTTCCGCAGTTGGCTGCGGGAGCCCTCGTTTCCTTCGTTGTGGGCATTTTTGCACTGAAATGGTTGATCGGCTGGTCGCGCCAGGATCGGCTGCATTGGTTCGCGTGGTGGTGCATTCCGGTCGGAATCCTGGCCTCGGTCTACTTTGGGCGGCTGGTCTTTTTTTCCTGATTCTATTGACGCATCGATGGACGCGTGTTTAGCGTGTGGTACAATCGACGTCACTGCTTCGGCAGGAACTCACCCCCCTTAGTAGGAGCAGACGCATGTCCATGCAACTCACCGACCGCCAGCAAAATGTCTATGACATGATTCGTGGCTTGATCGTCAATCGTGGATATGGTCCTACTGTTCGTGAAATTGGTGAACACTTTGGCATCAAAAGTCCCAACGGTGTGATGTGTCACCTGCGTGCACTCGAACGCAAAGGTTTGATCTCACGCAGTCCCAACAAGTCTCGCGCGATTGAGTTAACGCATGCTGCGGACCGCAGTGGACATTCGTTGCCAATGGCAGGCATGGTCGCCGCCGGTCCAACGACATTGGCATTCGAACAAAACGATCGCGTCGACTTCAGCGAGATGTTGTTCAAGGAAGATCGTTTCATCTTGCAAGTCTCGGGCGACTCGATGATCGACGCCCACATCACCGATGGCGATTTCGTCGTGGTGCAAAAACAAGAGACTGCGATGCCCGGTCAAATGGTCGTTGCCCAAACCGACGAAGGCGAAGCAACGCTGAAGTATTGGTTCCCCGAAGGCGATCGAATCCGGTTGCAACCGGCGAATGAATCGATGGACCCGATCTATGTCCGAAACGCCACCGTCATCGGCGTTGCCGTGGGCGTCGTCCGCGCCGGTTTATAGGCGTCGAATGTTCATCGGGCCGTGAACCGTTGGATCACGATCGACTCATTCGTTGGTCGATTCGTCAATCGACACGTTCGCTTCGGCGGCCCGTTCGGGTTCGTCCAATGCGGTGTGGATTCGAACCAATAGCTCAAACGCTGCTGTTCGTGTTTTCGGCGACTCGGAAGCAGTCGCAAGCGTCGCGTAGAACTCTGCTTGCTCCAGCCGCGCAGTGTCCGCCAGCAAGTATGCGAATGGCAACATCGCCTTCTCGTACTCGGCCGCCTCGAAAATGGATTCGTACTGTTCGATGGCTTCACGGAATAAACCTTGTCGCGTGAAGCAGTCCGCCCGAACGAACTGGCTTTCCAAATCGCCCGGCATCAAACGCAGCGCGTCTTCGGCTGATCGGCGTGCCTCGGTGAACTTGCCCGACCAGTGAAGCACTTTGGCCAAGTTGCGAAACGCAATTGCTTGACGATCGCGATCGATCGAATTGCGAATCTCTGTATCGACCCGGGCCACCGTTTCACCATCTGGAATGGTGCCTCGCAGCCACTTCGATGCCTCCAGCGTCTCGATGATCCAGCACGCCAAATCACGGTGAACGTCGATCGTCGGGTGAACGTGGTCCAAAAAGTACTCGTTGCCCAGGCAGGCGTGTCCGTATTCGGCGAAGCACTTTGCTCTCAATCGTTCGTCGAATCGAACCAGCGCCACGTCCTGTTCCGCCGCCGTGCTGTGTACGCTTTCGATGATCGCCGACGTCGCACGTAGCGGGCAAATGTCGCGGTCGACCGCCGCTGTGAACTCGGCTAGCGCTTCGTCGAACAACCCCTGCTCGAACAGTCCCCTGCCGCGATCGAAATGTTGATCGTCACTCTTGAACGGTGAGCAATCCTTTTGGTTCGACGAAGGCTCGACCAGCACGATGGCCGCGCCGCTGCGTCGTGCGATTGTGATCATGCGTTCCAGATTCAATCGATAGTGACGCACGACATCTGCGGACCACGTGTCGTCGCGAACATAGTCGACCGGGCCGGGTGTATGGTTCAGTCGCTCGTCCACGTCGCCGGGCAGCATTTCGATTGGCGCATCATCTTGCCCGCGCAAGCGACGGACGATCGATTCCATGGCGGTGAAGGTTCGGGTTTTTCGCAGACTCGTTTCGGCCCATCGCTGAGTGGCCGACGACTCGTACATTGTGGGATAGGTGCGACGCTCAAGAAATTCGTTGTGAGCCGAATAGACGATAAACAAGTCGGGTTCGTAGCTCGCCAATTCCTCCATCACCGCTGCGACGCGGTAGCTGGCGTAGCTGACTCCGCCTGCGTTGATGACTTCCCACTGTGTCGCCGGATCGACATACGGCAACAGTCGTCGCAGATAGCCACAGTACGAAGTCGCGTCGTCAAACGGTCGCCCGAAAGTCGTTGAGCCGCCGACGCAAAAAACACGTTTGACATGGTCGGGTTTCGGTACGGCAAAGGATTGCGAATTGAACCAGCGAAGTTTTGTGGGCGAGGTGACCATCGTCGTCGTGCCCACGTCGTCGGCGGTTTCCACCATCAGCGGCATCGTCGACGAAAAACCAACATAGGGATCCGTGGTCAGACGATCGGCCGACAAACCCAACAAGGCCAACATGCATTCGACGGTCAAAAAGAAGAACGCCACCGTAAAAAGGGCGAACGCGATCTTCTTGCGGTGTGTCAGCTTCAAGCGGTTACCCAGGTGGCTTTCTTGGCGGGGGCGGGGCCGACATTCTACCTCGTCCGATGGAGGTTGATGAAACGGGGGGCGTTGAAACGGGGCTGCCTCTGGCGTCGAATTGCCTTCCCGTTATGCTGGAATGATACGTTTTTACGCCCGAGGATCCATTTTTATGTCCGCTTCGTCCGCATCGGCTGATTTGTCATCTGCCAAGACCGTTCCGTTCACTCAAGAACAAATCAACTCGATCCGCAAGACGCATCCAACTCCGTTTTACATTTATGACGAAGCGGCGATCCGAGCGAATGTACGCCGGCTCAATGAAGCGTTTTCGTGGTGCCCGGGCTTTCGCGAATACTTCGCCGTCAAAGCGACACCGAACCCGCGGATTTTGCAGATTCTGATGGAGGAAGGCTGCGGCGGCGACTGCAGCAGTCTGGGCGAACTGCTGCTTTGCGAACGCGTCGGTATGACCGGCGAGAAGGTCATGTTCACGTCCAACAACACGTTGGCCAAGGACTACAAGAAGGCCCGCGAATTGGACGCTGTCATCAACTTGGACGACCTGACGCACGTCGATTACTTGCATGACAACGTCGGCACGCCCGAGCTGATTTGTTTCCGTTACAACCCCGGTCCGCTACGGGAAGGGAACGTCATCATCGGCAAGCCCGAGGAAGCGAAGTTCGGCTTCACTCGCGAGCAACTCTTCACCGGCTATCGCCAAGCGATGGAGAAAGGAGCGAAACGCTTCGGGCTGCATACGATGGTTGCGTCGAACGAACTGAACCCCGAGTTCTTTGTCGAGACGGCGGTCATGTTGTTCGAATTGGCGGTCGATTTGCACAAGGAATTGGGCATCCGGTTGGAATTCGTCAACTTGGGCGGCGGCATGGGAATCCCCTACCGTCCGGGCGAATTGGCACTCGACTTCGAAGTCGTCGGAAGCGGTGTGAAAGCTGCTTATGATCGCTTGATTGGTGGTACCGACTTGGATCCGTTGACGATCTATCTGGAAAATGGTCGCATCATCACTGGTCCATATGGTTACTTGGTGACCGAAGTCGTTCACGCCAAAAATACCTACAAGAATTACGTCGGTGTCGACGCGTGCATGGCGAACCTGATGCGGCCGGGCATGTACGGTTCGTATCATCACATGTCGATTCTGGGCAAAGAAGACGCGCCGCTGGATTTGACGGCCGATGTCGTGGGCTCGCTTTGCGAAAACAACGACAAGTTTGCGATCGACCGCAAGCTTCCCCACGTCGGACGCGGGGACGTGATGGTGATTCACGACGCGGGCGCCCACGGTCACTCGATGGGGTTCCAGTACAACGCCAAGCTGCGAAGTGCCGAGTTGCTGCTTCGTGAAGACGGTGAAGTCGAACTGATCCGACGTGCTGAAACGATGGACGACTACTTCGCGACACTGAATATTTAAAGGGCCATTGGGGTTGAAAACCTGCGGCCTCAGCGAGGCATTCTCGCGACGCGCAAATCGGTCGGCTTGGTGCCATCGATCGCCATCAGCACCTGCATTTTCATTTCCGCGGTCGGTTCGCCAGGCAATTCCATGCCGGGCGGGCTGCCCCAAAAATGGCGAGTCTCGTTTCGCGTTGTGATTTCCAATTGCGGCACCTGGACGCGGCGTGAATCGCCAGTCACCGAAATGGTTTCTAAGCCCGATTGTTCTCGAATCGGCATCAACACGTCCGCCAACCGGGCAGCCGCCTCGACGCGAAAGTCACCAAACGGCATTCCCTCGGCGTTAGTCGAATCGGCACCTGGTACGTCAATGTGGACGAACCCTTTCGTTTCGGCACGCGTGAATTCGCTGGTCGGCAAAAGGATTCCGTACGCATCGACCGGAAAGAAAAACCGATCACGAACGCCTTTGATGTTTCGATAAACTTGGACCATCGCAACGGGTTGTCGGTAATCCAGCCGAACATCGACATCACCGCCCGGTAGTTTGCGAACACTGATGACGCCGCGGACCCATGGATGCATGGAAAACGCGGACGCAATTTTGGCGGTTGCTTGCCGATCCATCAACGACAAGCCGTCCATGGCGGTGTCGCGATATACCGTTTGGACAATGTCCGATCGAACAAAGTCCGGCGGCGGGCTGATGCGAATCTGTTCGACGTTGACGGCATGGAAGTTCTTGGCAACGTGTTCGGTACCCCAGCGGTGCCATGACACGTATCCACCAACGATTAGCAGCGCCGGCCACAGAATCGATAGAGCTGCCGGCGCCTTGATCAGTCGCCTGAGCAAGTCGCGAATCGGTTGCTTCGTTTCGGGTTCAGGCGATCGCATCGCCACAGGCACGCCCTCACCGGCAAGACCGTCTAACCCGCAAAAGCGGTTCGGCGATCGGAAGATTGGAAATCACGCCGGCAAACGTCTCGCACCGGCTTCGCTTCTGATTACCAAATGTGCAGGTTCAACTGCAAGTCGATCCCGGTCTGCATCAGGACTTGCTCGCGAACCCTTTCGATCAGCCGCAGGCATTGATCGCTGGTCGCGCCCTTGTGGGCAATGATGTAGTGGGGCTGCTGTGTGTCCAGTGAAACATCGCCTTCCCGGATCCCCGCCAATCCGACCGATTGGATCAAATCACGCGTCGGCATCCCATCGGGATCCACAAACGGCATCGCAATTCGCCGATCTTCGGTGGGTCGCGAGGCATTTCGGCCGATCCACAGTTTCTGCATCCGTTTGGTCAGCGCCGCGACGTCGCGCGTTTCCAACTGAAACGTCACGCTAAGAACGATCAAGCCGCCCAGCGACGATTTTCGATGCGAAAAACCGATGTCGTCCTGCGAAACCGTTCGCTGCGAGCCGTCTTTTTCCAGGACCTCGATGCTGTGGACGATCGAACCGATGTCACGGCCACCGCTGGAGGCATTGCCGACGACGGCACCACCGACGCTGCCGGGGATGCCGACAAGATGCTCCAAACCTCCCAAGCCTGCGCCGACCGCTTTGATGACCGCGTGCGAGAGTTTGGCTCCTGCACCGGCCGTCATCTTGGTGCCGTCGACGGACATCCCGCTGGTGGTGGCAGCGGCCAGCGAGATGACCAAGCCATCGACGCCGGCTTCGCGAACCAGAATGTTGCTGCCATCGCCCAAGATCCGGACGGTAAGCCCCGCTTGTGATGCGGCAACTACCAACCGCTGCAAATCGTCGGTGTCGACGGGCTCAGCAAAATAATGAGCCGGACCACCGATACCAAGCCAAACCAACGGCCCCAAGGGCTCGTCGGTGCGAATCAAATGGTTCAAATCGTCCGGAAAGGTCATCTGCGAGCGGGCTCCATAGCAGTGATTCGTGCTGTCAAAGATACACAAGATAGCGAATCAAGCACAAAGAGAACCACCCGACACTCAGCCGCCAAGAACTTTCCGCCCGAGCGCCTTACGAATCAGCGACCGAACGGGCTGTTTGGGCTGGTAGCCCATCAGCTTTCGGCGCTGCCAGCGGCCATCTTCTTGAGTGAAGACGATGATTTGGGGCAGCATCTTGTCGCCGCCGGTCAATTGTTTGACCAATTCTGGATCGTCGTCCTTGTTGATCACTGCCAAGCTGACGGAATCCAGTTCGCCCGTTTGGGCCATTTGTTTGATGGTCGTATCTTTCAGCACGTTGCATGCGGGGCACCAAGGGGCACCCACGACAACCATTAAAGGCTTCTGCTCAGTCACCGACTGCTCGTAAGCTTCGGCGTACTTCTGAGTCATTTGTTGCTCGCTGGTGACGCTAGCTAACGCGATGGCCAAGATAAACAAAACCATAGATTATTCCCTTCAAAGATGAAGTTCGATCACGCTTCGCACGTCGTTTCGACGACGCGGAAGCACCCTTGCCGAATGAGATAAGTGTTAGGACTGCGCAGACTTTGCAGCTCTAGGTAACTGGCAAACTTGGGCGGAGTATATGGGGCCATGTGCGGGTCACAAGTGCTGCCGCTGACTTTTCGCCGAAATTGACATTGACAAAAAGGGCCGTTTCTGTGGTAGCCCCCCGGTCGATTCCCGGTCCCCGTTTCCGTAACCTCCCGTCGCTCAACAGGTTGGGGCGTGCCAATCCAGACGCGTCAAATGGACACATCCCCACATGCGGGCCATGGTGGCGACCCGAAAATTTTTGCTACATCGCCACGCAAACGGTCGAATTGGGGCACAATGGGGCGGCGTCGAACCCGATATTTCAGTCCGCAAACACGATCCACATCCGCCATGGCCCGATTCCTCCTCTACCCGGTTCGGACGCTATGAAAGTACGAGTCGGACTGATCGGCCACTGCGATGCCTGGCAAACGCGGCATCGGCCGGCCCTTCGTGTTCTGCATGACCGATTCGACGTTCGAGCCGTTTTCAATACGGTTGCGAAGTTGGCCGAGAACGTGGCCGCAGAATTCCAGGCCGATGTCGTCGATGGATATCGGGCCCTGGTCAATCGCGGCGATATCGATGCCGTCATCATGCTGCAACGCAATTGGCTTGGCTGGCTGCCGGTGATGGCCGCTTGCGAGGCAGGCAAAGCGATTTATTGGGCCGGGGATCTCGATTTCGATTCAGTCCAGGATGCCGAGGTTCGATCGATCGTCGAAGACTCTGGCGTTGCGTTCATGGTCGAATTTCCGCGGCGGTATGCTCCAGCGACACTTCGATTAAAGGAACTGATCGCGACTCGCTTGGGAGCCCCCAAGTTGATTTTTTGCCACCGTCGATTGCAGGCGCTCGGCGCATCGTCGGTCGGCGAATCCGATCCATCGCGACGTGAATTGGTCGAGTTGATCGATTGGTGTCGCTATGTCGTCGGCCGCGAACCGGTCAGCGTTTCATCCGTCGGTCATCAGACACAGGTTCAACCCGACATGACATCGGTATCCGACTACCGGTGCATGAGTTTGGCTTTTCCGCAATTTGACGACAAACCTTCGGTCACCGCTCAAATCAGTTGCGGCAGCTACATTCGATCGACGTGGCACGAAGCGGCCGGTTTTCGACCGCCTTCGGCGATGCAAATCTGTTGTGAACGGGGTGTCGCTTTCATTGACCTGCCCACAACTTTGGTTTGGTTCGACGAAGCCGGACGAAACATGGAGACGCTAGACACCGAATCACCCGTCGGTGAACAATTGCTTTCCCAGTTCCACCGCAGTGTCACAAGCCTGCTTCGCAACATGAGTGATCTGGACGACGCCTACCGCGCCGTTTCCATTTTCGAAGCCGCGCTGCAAAGCGAAACTGAGGGGCGAAGCATCTCGGTTTAATGGCGACGAATCGAGCGTTCACGAGAGCTGTTTTGTTCGGGTGTGGCTGAATCAGAGTGCTGGCGATTCAATCCGCCGCCATGATCCGCGAACGATGCGCATCGGCACCGGATTGCACAGCGCGTCCGGTGGATTCGAAAACAATTCATCGAGAGCGAAAACGCTGACGTTGCCGCGGATCTCGATCGAATGGCCGACGATCATACCGGTGACGATCAAGTTCGATCCATCGACGAGCGGTTCGAATTGAATGCTTGACTGGCTGTAGATCAAGCCTCGCAGTTCCGTCGGAAATCGATCCGTCAACGTGGTGTTCCCGTACATGCCGCGGTATCCGGATCCAGTCGGATTGAAGTGGACGGCGCGCGATGCTTCACTCAGTTCCGGTTCCATGGCAACGAAACGCACCGGAGAATCGGTGACAAGGATAGCGTCGGGGTGCGCAGAGTAGCTCCAAGTCACCGCTCCGCGGATTTCGATCTCGCTGGCCGATTCGATGACCAACGTCGCATCGATTCGGCTGTGTTCGATCACCAATTTTTCACCCTTCATGTCGACGTGGTAGATGCCGGACGCATCGGCCGGACCGAACGGATTCGATGTTGCCGAGATCAAACGGTCCCGAATCACACGGCCGGTCCCCCCAGACGGAATTGCCGTGCGAGCCATGGGGCCACTGATTTGCTGGTATGTTTCAACTAAATCGCGACTGGGTTGGATCAAAGCGTCCGGGGCAAGGTCTCCGCGAAGTGTCATCTGCGTGGTTCCGTCGCAATGAAGCAGCGGGGTCACCATCAAGCCGCCCGATGACTCGGTACAGTTTTCGCCGACTTGCACCGGACGTTCGCACGTGATGGAGCCATCATCTTGGAAATGCACGTTTTGAACGGCAGTCATCCCGTAGTTAAGTATCGATAGCGGTTGTCTATCCCATTGCAGTGTCGTCGTGATCGCGTACTGTGATCGTCCGACGCGTGCGTGAACCGTTACGTCTACCGGATGTGTCGGATCATTGTCTAGCGATCCGTCTTGATCGACATAGCGATGCCGAACTTCACGATTCGATCCGCGGATGATCGCGGTCCCTGTCGACCAAGGTCGCCAAGCCGAAAATCGTCCACTCAGCATTTCTTGTCGCCATAACGAACTGTCTCGCATCATGGACGCCAATCGATGCATCTCGCTCTCTGCTGCCCGCACTGCCAGGCCTCGATCGACCCAATCGGATTGCTCTTTCGCACGTTGGGTCGAATTCGAAATTGCTGTCACGACTAAGATCGAAACGATCAACGACGTGAACAGTACTGCGACGTACAGAAAACCGCCGCGATCGATTTGTCGTGGCCGTGGCGAACGGCATGATTTCAGGATTTCGATGTTCATTGTCCCACGCCTAAGATGGGACGGTTGCGCAGCGGAGCTGTGATCCGAAGCGAGCTGCCGTCGCTGAAGGTGAGCGTCTCGTTTCGCCAACGCTGAAACGAAGCGGTTTCAGCTTCGTCGCCTGGGACGTCTGACACCACGGCAACGTCCGTTATCAGGTGGCCGGTAGGCGTCGTGCAATGTACCGTTACCAAGCGAAGCCCAGCATCGGAATCTACCGTTGGGGTAGCACTGGCTTCGATGCCGTCCGTCGTTGGGGTTGCCGGTTGCACAATCACTTCGATACTCCATCCGCTGCATCCGTCGATGAATTGACCGTCACGGTGCATTGGCGGCGACTCGGTGAAGCCGTGATAGTCGTCGACGTCGTCGAAGCCAATGCGGGCAAGTCCGGTCTCATCCGTTTCGATACCGAACACGGGTGCCACAGAATCACGAAACGCCTTGGAAGTAATCTCGTCTAACATCTGGCCCGATAAATCAGCCGCCATTTCGTGTTCGTTTTGCAAACCACGGTTCCGCCACAGATTGGCTGATGTTGTCATCGCTACCAACAACACACCCGACACCAAGACGGTCGATACGACAACTTCCATCAGCGTGATGCCATTTCGCATTAGGGGAGCCCCTTCAACACGACGGCGGCTTGAATCCATGAGCCGTACGATCGGTGCATCATCTGCGGTGGCGACGAGAGCGTCGTTTCGTTGCCATTGCGACTGGCAACGCCGATCGAATTGCCAAACCAAAAGCTGCTTTCACCGGCGCGGCGCTGAACCACGTCGACATAAGATGCCATTCCCATGGTCCCCGGAAACCAGGGTGATCTGTCCGCCGCAAAGATTTGCAGGTTCAGGTCAGAATCTTGCGTCGTCGCCGATTCCAAAGACGTTGGTGCTAGGTCGGCAAACGGCGACGCGTTGCGACGATTCGCGGTCCAGCGGATCGGGCCGCCGGGATCAACGCCTTCGACGGTGATCAACGTCGCCGCCATGTATGCGATGGGCGACGCGTCAATCGTGATTTCAGTGGGCCAAGTCAGGTCGTAAGCCCCATAGGCAACGACTAGCGAGAGGTATCCGTTGGACTCGTCTTGCAGTGTCGTGAAGGAGTTCGGTTTCGTAATTGCGACGGTCGAGGATGACTTCGCAGACACACACAACAGCACCAGGTCGCCGGGGATCACGCCAGCAGGAATTTCGACCGAGATCGACGAGACACTGTCCGCCGATGATTGCACGGCTCGACTGCGACAGCGGACCAAATTCGGCGACGTGGCGATCCAGGTCGGGGCCGAGTAGCCATCGATGGTCGTGTCCAATTGCGTGATTGACGCACCGATCCGAACAGCCGTGTCGCCGTCAACACCGCGAGTCAAATCGGCGGACTCGGATCGATAGCGAATCACTTGGTTTATGTTCGATGCCGGTTCGGTGCGATGCAGGTCGAGGCCGACACCCGATGGGGCAGCCGTTGCCGAAGTTGCATAGCGAAGGTCCCCGCCGATGCGATCGGCGATCAATCGTCTAGCAAGATCCTTGTCGTGGTCGGTATCGGGTTGCAATAGACTCGACGTAACGGCTATCGACCCTGCCAAAGAAGCGACAAGCACGCTGGCCGCCAACATGGCGACGACGATCTCAATCAATGTGTAAGCGTGCCGTTTCACGGAGTTGCTCCGCTGGTGCCATCGACCTGTGCCGATTGCGAAGCAGGTTCGTAGACAGGATCCGATGTCGGAATCCACACACTGACGTTGGTGAGTGAGACCAAGCCGGTACCTGCAGCGATTCGAACGTCATATCGGTCCCCGCCGAATTGAAGCGTGATGACTCCGGTTTGCATCATGGATGTACCTACATAGGGCACTCCGTCAGCATCGAAGCGAATCGTTGATTGACCGTCAAAGTCCGCGGACAGGTCGAACGACGAATCAAAAAGTTCGCCGATGGAAACGGACATGGATGCCCCAGATCCGTCGCGCGAACCCAGTGAAGCGCACGTGTAGACGTCGTTCGCGTTCTGGCACACCCATTCGATGGATCGCCCTCGAGCGATGGCCATTTGGCGTGCCAGCCGAACATCGTTGGTGACTCGCCATGCCGCCGATTGCAGGCGAGTGGAGCGGTAGGCGTCAGATAGCCGAGGTGCCGTAATCGCCGATAGTAGACCGATCACCAAGATGGCGATCGTGACTTCGATCATCGTCATTGCGCTACGTCGCGGGTTCACGGAATCGACCCAGGCCTTCGGAATCATCGGACGGAATTCAACACACCGCACAACCCTAGGTCAGCGATCGCGAACTGCCGAGAAGAAGCTGGGGAAAATCGCCCGCACAATTGTTACGATCGAATCAAACGATCGTTTCGGTTCCATTCAGAGCGTTTCGTCCGTGACTTGCAGCGACTAAGCGATGATCTCGTGGATCGGTTCGATCGGTTCGACGCCGACTAATTTTTGCTCCAAGCCGCTGTAGAAATACGACAAGTGGTTCGGGTCGAGGCCGAGTTGGTGCAGGATCGTCGCGTGCAAGTTCTTCACATGCAGCGGGTTCTCGACTGCTGCGGCCCCCAATTCGTCGGTTGTACCGTGGCTGACGCCTCCCTTGATACCGCCGCCGGCCATCCACATCGTGAAGCCATAGGCGTTGTGGTCGCGGCCGCTTCCGTTGGCGTACTCAGCGGTCGGTTGTCGTCCAAACTCGCCGCCCCAAACCACCAAGGTTTCGTCCAGCATCCCTGTTCGTTTTAAATCGGCCAGCAGCGCCGCGATCGGTTGGTCGGTGCGACCGGCGTGCTTGTTGTGGTTGGTTTCCAAGTCGCCATGGGCGTCCCAATTATCATCGTTGTGGGCGCCGCCGCTATACAGTTGTACGAACCGGACGCCTCGTTGGACCAATCGGCGAGCCATCAGACATCGCGTGCCAAAATCGCGAGTCTCTTCTTTGTCGATTCCGTACATCGAAAGCGTCTTCGCATCTTCATCAGCCAAGTCGACGGCCTCCGGTGCAGTCGATTGCATGTTGTAGGCCAACTCGTAGCTGGCAATCCGCGACGTCAAGTCATCGTTGCCGGCGTGAGTGACTAAGTGCCGTGTGTTGGCGTCTCGGATCGAGTCGATCAGGCGACGCTGTACACCCGTCGGTAAATCTGATGGCGGCGCCAAGTCCAGGATGGGTGCTCCTTTGCTGCGAAAGACGGTGCCTGCGTAGGTTGCCGGCATGTAACCGCTGCTCCAGTTCTTTGCGCCGCTGATGGGGCCGCCCGTCGGGTCGAGCATCACGACAAAGCCCGGCAGGTTTTCGTTTACGGTGCCCAGTCCGTAATTGACCCACGAACCGATCGCCGGATTTCCGGACAAAATCTTGCCGCTGTTCATCATCAGCATCGCCGAACCATGGATCGGTGAATCCGCCGTCATGGAATGCAGGAACGCGATGTCGTCGACGTGCTCGGCCACATTGGGAAACAACGAACTGACCCACTTTCCGCACTGGCCGTATTGCTTGAAATCCCATCGCGGTTCGACGATCCGGCCGCCCGGTTTGTGCCCGCCGCGACCGAACGTTTTCACGTCCACGATTTTTCCGTCCATTCCCTTCATCTTCGGTTTGCGATCGAAGGTGTCGATGTGGCTGGGGCCGCCGTACATGAAAAGAAAAATGACCGACTTTGCCTTGGGCGCGAAATGCGGTGCTTTGGCAGCGAGTGGATTTTGAAACGGCTTGTCGTTCGCGGCAGCGGTGGAGCCGAAAAATCCGTCGCCTGACAACAAGGAAGAAAGCGCCGCCGCCCCAAACCCGGCGCCCGATTCCCACACGAACTCGCGGCGTGTGCGTCCACAGAAACCAATTTTGCGTCTTTTTTCAGTCATGGTATTCGTTCGCGTTGGAGTGGAAGATCGTGTGGCAGTTTTTACGACGGCGTATGTGGCGCAAGCGATTGCATCAATCGACAAACAGAAACTCGTTCCAGTTCATCACCGATAAACAATACAGTCCGACCGCGCGGTCCCGGCTGAGTTCGTGTTTTTCTTGAAGTTCGACGATCAAGCGACCGCCCGCGGCAATCTCGTCGGCGGACGATTCGCGCTGCAGGACGGCACGAACCGTTCGTCGGACGATTTCTTCGTTGTCGGCATTCGTCTTCCATTCGTCGGCACCGATCGATCCCGCCAAGATATCGGATTGCTCTTGTACGAAGTCACTGTTCAATAGCGACAGCGCCTGGCCAGGTTGCAAGGTTGTAAAGCGTTCTTCGCACGTCAGATCGGGGTCCGGGAAATCAAACGCCGTCAGCAATGGCGTCAGCAGTGATCGCTTCACGTGAATGTAGACGCTGCGTCGGTTGAGCTGATCTTCCGTCGAATCGCCCCAGCCGGAACCGGGACGCGACTGCCCTGCCAAGACTTCGGCCGACATCCGTGGATAGAAACTCGGGCCACCCAATTCCACGTTCAGTGAACCGTTGGCAGCCAAAATCGAATCGCGGACCTCTTCGGCACTCAACCGTCGTGGATCAAAACGCCAAAACAGATTGTTATCGGGATCAACTGACTGACCTTCGTCCGTCGATGCCGACGACATTTGGTAGACGCGACTGGTCATGATCAGTCGATGCATCGATTTGAGTTTCCAATCGCCGTCGATCAATCGCTGGGCCAGCCAATCGAGTAACAGTGGATGAGTCGGCGGTGTTCCGAGTTGGCCGAAATTGTTGCTGCTGCGGACGATGCCGCGACCAAAGTGGAACTGCCACAGCCGGTTTGCCATCACACGGGCGGTCAAGCGGTTGTCGTCGCGAGTCATCCACTCTGCCAGGACTCGTCGCCGGCCGGCTGACTTAGCCGATTCGGCAACCGGCGGTAACACGGGTGGTGCATCACCGAAAATCGCCGGATAGGCGGGCTCGACCGGGTCCGCCGGTGAGTGAGGGTTTCCTCGAAACAGCACGAATGTTTGATCTGGGGTCGCATCGCATCGGGCCAGCCCCATGACCGTCTCGCGAGGCGGCAAGGACTTGCGGCGCTGTTGGACTGCATCACGGGAGACGATGAGTTCCTGGTAGGTTTCCCATTGATCGGCGTCCAAGCATTCCTTGAGGTTCTTATTCAGGATTTTTTGTCGTGCACGTGGTTTACCTTCGGTCGCACGTTGGTCGGGGCCTGACATTTTGGCGATCCCAATCTGCTCGATCTCAAGCATCTTTGCTTGGATCTGCTGCAAGTCGGTGTCGCATTGTTGATGGCCGCGATTGGCTTCGTTTCCGGTCACGTCAATTTGATTGTTCGACGTACCGTCGCTTCGCGTCGCGTACGATGTCACGTCCGCCAAGAACGCCACCATGCTGTAGTAGTCGGTTTGCGGAATCGGATCAATTTTGTGGTCATGGCAACGCGCACAATTGATCGTCAAACCCAGGAACGCTTGGCTGGTCGTCGTGATGATGTCGTCGATTTCGTCGAACCGCGCCTGCAGCGGATCGGCCGGCTCGTCGTCCCAAATTCCCAGCCGATAGTAGCCCGTCGCGATCAATGACTCCTTCGTGACGTTCGCAAGTTCATCCCCCGCCAATTGTTCACGCACGAATTGGTCGTAGGGCTTGTCATTGTTGAAGGCGTCGATGACATAGTCGCGATACTTCCACGCGTTGGGTTTCGGATTGTCTCGTTCAAACGAATTCGTTTCGGCATAGCGGACCAGGTCCAGCCAGTGTCGCCCCCATCGTTGCCCGTATTGGGGCGATTCCAAGAGTTCGTCGACCAATCGTTCGAATGCTAAGGGATCATCGTCGGTGACAAACGCTTGCACCTGAGCAGCGGTAGGCGGCAACCCCGTGAGGTCATAGCAGGCGCGGCGGATCAAGTCGTGTCGGTCCGCGGGAAAATTAGGTGACAACCCGGCATGGGCGAGCGAGTCAAACACGAAGGCGTCGATCGGATTCTTGTTCCAAACGGCATCCGCGACCACCGGCGGTTGCGGATCCTTCATTGGCTCGAACGCCCAGTGGTTTCGCCACGCCGCACCCGATGCGATCCAAGACTTCAATATCTCGACTTCCTCCGACGTCACCGGATCGCCTTCGGGAGGCATCTTTTCGTATTCGTCATCCGTCGTAATTCTCGCGATCATCACGCTGGCTTCGATATCGCCCGGCACGATCGCATGTTCGCCCGAATCTGTCTCGGCGTAGGCCGATTCCTGGTCGACGAACTTCAGCCCTCCCTCGGCCTTGTCCGGGCCGTGACAAGCAAAGCAACGCTTGGCAAGAATCGGCTGTACCTGTCTCGCGAAATCAATTTCGGGAGCCGCTTTGGATGGCGGTTCACTTGGTTGAAATTCGTCAGCCTGAATGCCGATCGATCCGGACATTGCGATCGCAATCCCCATCGATCGGATTGCATACATTGCGGATGCCGTAGCAATGCAGCTTCGACGATCACGGTCCATCATTGGAATCACCGGGGTGGGGCTTATTGGGGTGGGGGACTTGGGCAGGGCAGCGCGGGCGGGCATGTATGGGCGGCGCGAAAGGTGTTGCAGTCGAATCGACGCCGCAACAGAAGTCGCTCGCAACCGTCCC
Organism: Rubripirellula tenax; assembly: GCF_007860125.1. Lineage (NCBI taxonomy): Bacteria > Pseudomonadati > Planctomycetota > Planctomycetia > Pirellulales > Pirellulaceae > Rubripirellula > Rubripirellula tenax. The sequence continues at coordinate 212,087 of NZ_SJPW01000003.1, read as the reverse complement.
ACCGACAATATCATCCCCGATTCAGACCCTTATGGTAGCTCTCTAGACCCGTATGCCAATGAGAATGTGACCTTACCAAATGAGAGCCTTTGCACTTTCCGGATCAGTTCGAACGCCCCTAACGGGACGCGACCTAATTTTTCAATTGACAGAACGAATTTTCACGACCATACACTTATCGTGGTAAAACATCTCAAGCAGACCGCTAATCGTGCCAGAGTGCAAAGGATAACGCGGTTTGATTCCGACCAAATCTTCGCAACCCTCGGCGCGCCCATTTCATGGCAATTGCGGCTTGAAAGAATTTGAAATGGCTGAAACGAACAAACTGCAGTTGCTTCCGCGCCACAATCGCTCGCTTTCCGAACGTCCCAACGTGCTGTTGATCGTCGAAACGGCAATGGCGTTTGGGCGAGGCGTCTTGGAGGGGATCGGCCGTTACCTGTTGGAACATCCTTCGTGGTCCGTCCAACTGGATTTGCGCGAGTTGTTGGTTTCGCCACCGGCTTGGCTGCGGCGTTGGGAAGGCGACGGCATCATTACGCGGTCGACCACGCCCGAGATGGCCGCCATGATTCAAAAGTGGGGCATCCCAACGGTCAATCTGACAGATATCTACGGAGATCAAGGCATCCCCGCAATTTGGAACGACCATGCCATGATCGGTCGTATGGCCGCCGAGCACTTGATTGAGCGCGGGCTCAGCCATTTCGGGTTCTGTGGTTTCAGCGATCACCACTGGTCGATCGAACGGGGTGCCGGATTCGCTGAAACGGTCGCCCAGCACAATGGTGTGCTATCGTCCCACGCGTCGGATTGGTCCCAGGCGCGGCGAAGCGGCTGGGAACGGCAGCAATCCAAAATCGTCGAGTGGTTGATCAGCTTGCCCAAACCGGTCGGCATCATGGCGTGCAACGATTTTCGCGGCCAACATGTGTTGGAAGCCTGCCGCACGGCAAAGTTGAACGTGCCGGAGCAAGTTGCGGTCATCGGCGTGGATAACGACGAAGTGATCTGCGATTTCTGTCAACCGCCGCTAACCAGCGTCATCCCGTCGGCCGAACGGATCGGGTATGAGGCGGCCGTGCTGTTGGACGAATTGATGCGAGGCGAATCGCCGAAGGAAACCACTCGCAGGATCCCACCGCTGGGCGTCGCCGCGCGGCATTCCACTGATGTGATGGCCATCGATGATGTCGAAGTCGTCGCGGCGCTGAAGATCATTCGTCAACGCGCGTGCCAAGGATTGACGGTCAGCGACATTTTGCGGGAAATCCCGATCGCGCGAAGTTCGCTCGAACGACGCTTCCGCCGTTCGATCGGTCGATCGCCGCAAGCCGAAATCCGTGACGTCCAGATCAAACGAGCTCGACAATTACTCGGTGAAACGGATCTGTCGCTCGCCCAAATCGCGTCGCTGACGGGATTCAAACACCCGGAATATTTCAGCGTCGTCTTCAAACGCGAAGTGGGGCAAACCCCGGGACAATTTCGATCGGCCGTTGGCTAAGCGTGTCGCGATCAACCTTGATCGTCCGGTGCAACGCATCGGACGTGTGGGCACGGCGGAAGTGTTTCGATTGCAGCATCCACATTCGTTCAGTGTGTCCCTGGATTGCAAGTCAAGCTAACGTGACGGCTGTGGTTGTCCACCTTGGTTGGCAGCCCTTCCGTCCAACCGAGTCCCGGCCAACGCAGTGACCGCCATGACCGAACCCACCAAGCGGACCTCCGCATCGGCTGACATTGGGCACACCACGCGGCCCGACGCTGACGCCGAAAGTCACGACGGTCGGGCGCTCGGCGTCACGCTCTCAGTTCGCTCGACAGTGCAAGCCGGCGACCTGGACGATACCGTCGATACCCTAGATGAATCTGCGGGACCACGCGTCTTACCTGTTCGAACTGCTTCGAAGGTATTGGCGGATTTCGGCGACTATGAACTGCTTGACGAGATCGCGCGCGGCGGTATGGGCGTGGTCTTTCGTGCGAAACAAAAAAGCGCCAATCGCGTCGTCGCTTTAAAAAGGATTCTTGCCGGACGCTTCGCCAGCGACGAAGAAGTTCAACGGTTCTACGCCGAAGCGGAATCGGCCGCCCGATTGGATCATCCCAACATTGTGCCCGTGTTTGATGTTGGGGTGGAATCGGGACACCATTACTTTTCGATGGGCTTTGTCGACGGCCAGAGCCTTAACGCCAACATTCATCAAGGTCCCACGCCGGTACGACGAGCGGCGCAATTGGTGGAAACGATCGCGTCGGCGGTCGGATACGCGCACGACCAGGGCGTCATCCACCGTGACCTCAAACCAGCCAACGTGTTGCTCAGCCGTGACGGTGTCCCGCGCGTGACTGACTTTGGACTCGCCAAGCAAGTGGGTTCCAGCCGTGATCTAACCGCCACCGGTCAAATCATGGGCACGCCAAGCTACATGCCGCCCGAGCAAGCATCGGGACAGACGGCGACGGTCGGCCCGGCCGCCGATATCTATGCGCTCGGTGCGATCTTGTACGCGTTGCTTACCGGACGACCACCGTTCCAAGCGGCCAGCGCCATTGAAACGATCCGCCAAGTTCTCGAAGAAGAACCGCTCTCGCCAAGCACCCTGAACGCCGACGTCGATCGCGATCTCGAAACGATTTGTTTGAAGTGCCTTCAAAAAGACTCGGTGCAGCGGTATGCGACGGCGGGTGAATTGGGCGACGAACTGTCGCGATACTTATCGGGTGAACCGATTCACGCGCGGCCGGTCTCACGCGTCGAACGAACATGGCGATGGTGCAAACGCAATCGCTTAGTCGCCGGTTTGATGGCGGGGATCGGGTTCTCGTTAGTCATTGGCATTTGTTTGTCGACGTACTTCGCGATGCTAGCCAACGCGCGGGCGCGGCGTGCTCAAGAGGGCACGCAAATCGCGGTCGCAACGTTGGAAACGATGATCAACACGCTGCAAACGGGACTGGCAAGAATTCCGGCGGCGCGTGAACTGCGCCAGCAACTCCTTCGCGATTCCCTGTCGGATTTGCAGCGGGTTTCCGGTGAAGTGAAATCCCAGGCGCGGGTTGACCTCAGCACCGCCAAAGTCTTGACCAGCTTGGGGCTAATCTTCAGCGAGTTCGGCGATGACGAAGGTAAGTCAATGTCGGCCGAGGCACGGGATCATCTTCAACGATCCGTCGCGATCTACCAGCAACTGCGAAACCAGAACGACAAACCGTCGCTGAAACGTCTCCATGCCAATGCCTTGAACCAACTCGGCAATCTGTTCATCAACGACAATCAAATCGATTCGGCGGAAACGTCGCTGACCCAATCGATCGATCTTTTCCAAAGCCTGTTGGCCGACGATCCCGACAACGAAACCATTGCTTACGAGTCGACCTATCCCATCAATAACCTGGGCGACATCGATGCGATTCGCGGCAACTTCGAAGCTGCCTTGGTTCACTTCGAAACGGCGGTTGCCATGCATCGGCGGCTGCGATCGGACACGGGCGAGAATCTGCGCCGGCTGGAGGGACTTGCCGACAGTCTGATGCGAGCGGGCGACGCCTGTCACGATTTGAAACGCAACGACGGTGCGCTGCGGTACTTCGCCGAATCGAAGGACCTTTCCCGGCGATGGTATGAAGCCGAACCGAAATCGTCGTTTGCGATGGATTCCCTTTCGTTTGCTCACGAACGGCTGGGGAATCACTGGCTGCAGGTCGGTGACGCGAACAACGCGAAAATTCACTATGAAGGAATGCTCGCGTTGACCGAGAAGGCGCTCGTCGAAGATCCGAAGAGTCGCTTCCTGCTCGACGGCCTCTCGGTCTGCTATCAAAAACTCGCCAACACTTACGCCCGGCTGGACGAAACCGAGAAGGCGAGTGAGGCCAGCCGGAAAGCTGCCGAGGCAAGACAGCGGATGCCCCGCTGAATCATTACCTAGCCCAGCGGTGGGCATCCGCCGACCCAGGCTATCGACGGAAACCGATGGGATTGGAGTTTGCGGACGGATGAAAAGTTCGTATGTCCCAATACGATTCGTTGTTCCCGTTTCTCGTCCTCGGACGTGCGCGTGAAAAAAGCGAAAAGAAAAAAGGGTCAGGAGCCTAATTGGTGATTTGGGGGGATTTTCGAGGGCGGCCTCGTTTGCGAAGGGTTGATTCGAGGTTGTGCTGACGGGCGGTGGTCTCGACCAACCGGCGTCTCCGAAAGGCTGCCCTCGGTTGATCGCCCGACGCAGTTGCTCCTCTTCTTCCTTGCGGACTGGCCGGTTCACTCGCTCGGTCCAGCCTGATCGTTGACAGCCCAGGCTGTGACCAATTGAAAAGACTGCCGAAACGCCAATTTGGCTTTTTCTCCTCATGCCCCTTTTTCTCCTCAGCGTCGTGTTCAAGCGAGAAGTCGGCCAGACACCGGGCCAATTTCGGTCAGGCGTCGGCTAGCAGGCCAACGCCGATCCAATCGCGGGCGGTGCCGACTCAGTCGTCCGCCGGCGAGCCGTCTTTGATGACAAACTTGGCTTGCAGCCTGGCCACCTCAGTAGCGAGGCCCGCTGCTTGGACGCTGGCCAGGACTTCGCCAAAGTCCTTGTAGGCATCTGGGGCTTCGTCCCGCGGATATTCGCGGCAGTTGCTCATCACATCGTGCTGTGTCAAGTCTGCGTCGATCGTTTGTTGGTCCAGCAACTTCTTTGCTTTCGTACGACTCATTCGTCGGCCGGCGCCATGGTTCACACTGAAAGCGGAAAGCGACGCGCCTGGCAACGCCACCATCACGCTCGATCCGTCGCGAGGATTGCCGGGTAACAGAATCGGGTGTCCGGTTTCGGCGAAAGGCGTTCGGTCGAGTTCCGGATGTCCGGCCGGATAAGCTCGCGTGGCACCTTTGCGATGCACCCACTGTGGTCGCCCGTCGAGCGGTTCGAGTCGCGCGATGTTGTGGCTGATGAAGTAGATCAGGTCGCCGCGAATGCCGGGGAACACGTCGCGAAATGATTCCAGAACCAATTGATTGATCAACAAGTGATTGACCGTCGCGAAGTTGGCGCCCATGGCCATGTCACCTAGGTAGCTGCGTCCCTCGTCCGAGTCGACTTCCGCATGGACCAATTGCGGGTCACCGGCGGGGAATGCACGTCCTCGCTTTTCGAACGACGACTTCATGGCGCGGAATTGTCCCATCGCCAAATCATGGCCGAGGCCTCGTGAGCCGCAGTGTGAAAGAAAGGCAACGTGCCCATCCTTCAGCCCGAAAGACTCAGCAATTTTTCGGCTCGCCAGATCCTCAGCGACGTGGACGACCTCGCATTCGCCGAAATGGTTTCCGCCGCCGTAGCTGCCCAGTTGGCGGTACTTGCTCTCCAGGCGGTCGAGGCTGTCTCGAGTGCGTCCCATCCATTCCAACCTTGCGGCCAAAGTATCGCACGATCCATCGTGCGCGGTATGGAAAGCGTCTTCACATCGCGACGCCCAGGATTTCGGGATGCCTAGTTTCTTGAGCACGCTTTTCGAAGCGCCATCGGTTGTCAGTTGAAAGCCCAGTCGTCCGTCGACGGGACGGCTCTTGGGGACATGTCGCTGGCCGCGGCCGGCGCCAGTGGGGACTCGCTTGGCGATGGCTTGGATCAGCTTCCGGCGGACGGTCGGTTCATTGATCGCATCGGCGGGCAGATCGGTTTGCAACAGACTCATGCTGCACTTGATGTCGACGCCGACCGGTCCCGGATACACGTGGGTGGGCGAAGCCATCACACAACCCACCGGCGCGCCGTAACCGACGTGGGCATCTGGGTTCAAGACAACGCTCGTTACGCCAGGCGCCATCCGGCAATTGATGGCTTGGCCGATTGTGTTCGCGTCAAAGGTTTGCCGAATGGATTCGTTACCGATGATTGTGATCGGACTGAGATCGCCGCCGACATCCAGGGTTGCGGTTGCGACGCCCGTTACGTTGATCATTTGGTTTGTGGTGTCCATCGCAAATCGCTCGCTGTCATGTTCGGAAGAACGGCAATCACGATGACAAAGCGGTGCCGTAGGAGTTGAACCTAGACTGCTCCACAACGAAAAAGGTTCGCCAAGGCAGTCTCGTCCTCGTCGCCACGCCTGAAGTTATAAGTGCTTTTCGCCTGTCTGTTTCTGGCCTCTTGTGGGCGTACATATCTGGGATTGGGCAATCGCGAGTCGGACTCGACGAGTTTGTCTTTGCCCATGCTTTACTTCATAACGCAACGTCGCGCCCGACCCGGGGTGCGCTGCCCGACCCAGCGCAATGCAGTTCAGCGGCTTCGCCATACGGAGAATGGCCATTGAAAAAAATAACACCTTCGCTTTATCCGTGAAAGAATTGAAGCAAAACCAAATTTGAAAACCAAAAAAAATCTGCCCCCACGCGGAGCGCTCTTTCAATCCTCGTTTACGAAATGTCCGGTCACGTGAATTCACCAACACGACGGGCTGGTTTGCAGGGCGTCTGCTAAACTGAGTGCACGCGGCTACGGCTTGGCTTGCGAGTTTGCCGCCATGGATCTTGAAAAACAATTCGCCGCAGTTCTCAATCGACTCGTCTTTCGGATTGCCATTTAATGAATTCTGATTTGTTTGAGTCCGAGGAGAAGCGGGTGCCGTCAGCAAAGTACCTCGCCGTTGGGTCTCTCATCGTCGCTGTGTTGGGATTTTTCTTTTGGACTCAAGTGGATCAAGAAGTTGTCGATATCGGACAGCTAAAAAGACGTCAGCAAGTACGCCGGTTGCAAGAGGAGAATGAGAGCATCGCTCGACCGGACCCTGATGTCGTGTTCGCCGAATTGGCCAAGCTAGGCAAGGCTGCTCCAATCCCCAGTTATTTGCAGGTGGATCGTAACAGGGCAGGAGCTTGGATCGTCCGGAAACCGGGCGGCAAGGTAGCCGCAGTGTTGCCGTTCCCTCCCCAGCAATCGCCAAAGCCTCCCAGCGATGCCCAACCAATTCACGAGAACCCAGGCTTTCTGGGTGCAAAGGCCTGCGAGGAATGCCACGCCGAGACCTTTGCGTCTTTCTCGAAAACTTCACATCACCTGACAAGCCATCTGGCGACTCCCCAGTCCATTCGCGGTTCGCTGGATTCGGGAAAGAATCGACTTGGAACTCGGCTGCCCAACGTTTCGTTCAAAATGGTCGAGCACGATGGTGCGGCGTTTCAACGTGCCTCGTTCATGGGCTGGGAGTTCGAAATCCCAATGCAAATCGTGACTGGCTCGGCCAAGCTGGCTCAGACGTTTCTCTATTGGAACGACGACGAACTGTACCAATGCAACGTCACGTATCTGACGGATACGGATTCATGGATCAACAGTCCTGGCTACCACGACGGCGACGCCGCGTACGAACGCCCGATCATTGCACGTTGCTTGGAGTGCCACACGACGTACGTTGATTTTCGCGAGCCGGTCAACCGCTTCACACCCCGATCGCTGATCACCGGCATCTCATGCGAACGATGTCACGGTCCAGGTCGTGAACATGTGGAATATCATCGCGAGAATCCACGCGAAAAAGAGTCTCGCTTTGTCACCGTTCCCAGCGATCTACCGCGTGACAAAGAACTGCAAGTCTGTAGTCAATGTCACAGCAGTATCACGCCGTTGAAGGGGCGGCCGTTTCGTTTTCGCCCCGGAGACGATTTGATTCAGCATTACGAACCACCGGGCGAAGAAAGCGGGAACAGCGTCCACACGAGCAACCAGTTGGATCGACTGGGACGAAGCAAGTGTTTTCTTCAAACCGAAATGACTTGCGTCGATTGTCACAACCCGCATCAATTTGAACGAGGAAACATCGCGTTATTTTCGCAGCGATGCATGAAGTGTCATCAACCGCAGGCGTGTGGGATGAGTGACGAAGTAGGCGAAAAGATCTCGACAAACTGCATCGACTGCCACATGCCATTTACCGGCAGCGATCAACTCCGGTTGGACACGGCTAGCGAGAGTATTTTTCCCGAGATGCGCGATCACTACATTCGCATCGACAAGCAAGCGTCCGATGCGTACTTGAAACAGAATGCTGTTTCGGACAAGTGACGTAGCGGGACACTGATTTGTCCGCTCGGGAGGCAGGTGGCGAAGTGCGGCGAGTTGCGTTGGGGATTCGGCGCAAAATAAAACCTTGGCCATTGGTGGCCAAGGTTTGAAGTGCGGGCTTGCGTTCGTTGTCGCGTCGCAATCAGGGAATGACTACTTTGCGAGTTTTCGCCGTCGACGCAGTTGATAGAAACTGACGGCGCCAGCAGCGCTGAGCAGGAGGATGCTAGACGGTTCCGGGACTGCTGTTGCTCGCAACGTGAGGCTTCCATCGATGAAGCTGCCGCCGTTTCGACCGACCAGGTTGACCGTATCCGTTCCGATGTCTCCGGCATCATTGTTGGTTCGGAGCAACGAGAACATCGACTCACCGATTGTCGGAGCGATCAGGTCTACGCTTCCAAGTCTCGCCTCAAAGATTCCTCCACCGACATCGACTGCCGTGCGTCCTTGACCAAAAATCGAAAGTCCGCTGTAGCTAAACGTATTGTCATCGGCGGCGGCTGTGGCGGACCCATTCGTGATGTCCGTCATCACATTCGCGAACCTTCCGTCGGATCCGGCAGCAGCGATGTCGATGCCGTAGGACGAAATCCGTTGCGTTGCCAAGACGGGTGTGTCTCCGTCGGTGACGATTTCACGGATGAACACGTCAACATTCGAAAAGACTTGGCCTGGCGAGGCGGGCACGATGACCCGATTCATATCGCCAAGTTCCGGCGCCCGAAAAAACAGTTCGTATGAAATGGCCGCGTCGGCCACCGAACTGAACAAGCAAAGACCCATTACCCAGGAAACGAGAACACGCATGGTGAGGGGCTCCGAGAGATTCTGATGAGATAGGATGAGGTTGAGTGGTTTGCCCCGGTTTTTGAGGATCAAACGCCTGCGTCATTGTTACCTAAATTGACAGCGGGTGTGCTACACATTTGCCGCAAAATCGCTGGTTTTTTCGAATTTATCACCCTCGCCTGTGGCCATATCCGCTTCCCTGCTCGCCATTTTTGGGGGGCTGGGTCGATCCTGGGTCGATGGTGTGCCAGCTGGACACTGGTCTGGCGGGTTAGCGGGCGATTGAAACAAGCTTTAGCGTCGATGCGAGCGACTCAACGGACCCCCCCGCTTGGTAGTGGAATGACATTTCGGCCTTCATCCCCATGGTCAGCTTTACCGGCTGTCGCAGCGGCAGGACGAGGCATTGGTTGGGCCAAGTGATGGCTCGCTGGCTGTCGATATCAACCGTGATGACGTTCTGTGTGACGAAACGAACGGCATTGGCTTGTCCGTTATTGGTCGGCGTAACGTCTTGTCGAACGTTGAACTTCATCGGGATCGTGCCGTCGTAAGCGATGTTTGCGTACGGTGACAACGTTGTGATCGCTTGCGTGCCGGGTTGGTCGACGCGCGGCGGATGGAAGAGCGGCACAGGCGCGTGGTAGCCTGCGAAATCGAACGACTGGGTGACCGGTTCGGCCATCAAAATCGAGGCTTCCGGCAGGAAAATCGGCAGTTTTGGACCGTGTTTTCGTACGTGGTTCTTCTTGAAGGCCGCGATGACTTGCGCCTGTTTTTCACGAAGTAGGCCCACGTGCAGCATTTCGCAAACGACGACATCGACGGGCGTATCGCTGACGAACTCGCAAGCATCGGCTCGCACGACGGTGATTTGTTCCTCCAGTTCGTTCAGGCCGACAAACCGTCGGGCACACGCGACGAGTTCGGGATTGCGTTCGACGCAGGTGACGCGGGCGCCCCTCTTGGCGGCGAATGACGACAAAATTCCGGTGCCGCCGCCGAGTTCGACCACGTGCATGCCCGGCTGGACGACTAAATCGATCGCTTCGCGGAAGGCGCCGACGCGGTCTGCGTCCTGCAGCATGTTGTAGTGGTACAGGAGCGGAATGAACTGGCCGAGGGTTTGCTCATCATCAGCAACGTGCGGCGAGACGGGGGCATCGGTCAGGGGGTAGGACGTCGTCATCGATCGGATCCCGTGGATGAGCTCTAAAGGCGAAACTGGCTACAGCGGGACGGTAAGGCGAATTCGACTGAAGGCTCAAGGGCAATCGCGACGACGATGCTGTCATGTAGCTCGATTCCATTCGATTCACCGATCGGGCTGCCGCGAAACACCACGACGCACTTCAAAAGCACATTCTTTGATTTTCGTTGATTGCAAAGCCGGTCAATCAGCCAGAAAGCGACGTTTACGGTCCCGATTGAGGGATGTTCTCGATGAACGTCGACAGAGGCTTTAAATTACGCGACAATCTTCGACGAAGCCGAAAACGGCCAATCTTCTCTAGAAGGACATCCCAGTAACATGCTCGACCAGAAACCGAACGCCACGCTAGCCACAACGGACCTGACACTGACGTCCGACATTTTGGCTCCCCTTCCCGATGAACTTCGACGGCATTTGTATTTCACGCTTGGGCACGATAACAGCAAAGCCGAGCCTCACTATTTTTATCAGGCACTGGCCATTGCCGTCCGCGACCGCGTGACCAAGCATTGGCGGACGACTCGCCAGCGGTTTGCCGCGACCGAGGCTCGACGCGTCCATTACTTCTCGCTGGAGTTTCTACTCGGCCGGTCGCTCAACAACGCGATCCAGAATTTGGGACTCGACGAGGATTCGCGTCGTGCGCTGCACGAATACGGATTGAAGTTGGAAGAGATCGAGGATGCCGAACCCGATGCCGGGCTGGGTAACGGTGGTTTGGGTCGTTTGGCGGCTTGCTTCCTAGACAGTTGTGCGAACCTTGAGTTGCCGGTCGTCGGATACGGGATTCGGTACGAATTCGGAATGTTCCACCAAACCATCAGAGATGGTCGCCAAGTCGAAGGTCCCGATCATTGGCTTCGCGATGGCAATCCTTGGGAAATCGAACGCCCCGAAGACACGCGGACGATCAAGTTCTATGGGCACACCCAGCGTGGGCTGGACGCCAACGGCAAACCATTCAGCAAGTGGGTTGGTGCGCAGGACTTGTTGGCCGTGCCGTACGACATGCCGATCCCCGGATACAAAAACGAGACGGTCAACACGCTTCGTTTGTGGAAAGCCGAAGCGACGGACGTCTTCAACTTGGAAGAGTTCAATTCGGGCAACTATCCCGATGCCGTTGTCCAAAAAAATACTGCCGAACAGATCTCGATGGTGTTGTATCCCAACGACGCCAGCGAGAACGGGAAAGAGTTGCGGCTGAAGCAACAGTACTTCCTTGTTTCGGCGAGTCTGCAAGACGTGCTGGCCAAATGGGTCGATCAGCACGGCGAAGACTTTACTCGTTTCGGCGAATTGAATTGTTTCCAGCTCAACGACACGCACCCGGCATCGGCGGTCCCCGAGTTGATGCGGTTGTTGATGGACGAGCACGGATTGGATTGGGAAAGCGCTTGGAAAATCACGTCGGGGTGTATGGCGTATACCAACCACACGTTGTTGCCCGAGGCGCTGGAGCGTTGGTCGGTGGGCTTGTTCAGCCGCCTTTTGCCGCGGTTGCTTGAAATTATCTTCGAAATCAACGAGCGATTTTTGGCAGAGGTTGCCAAGTCGCATCCTGGCGACATGGAATTGCGCCGTCGGGTGTCTTTGGTTGAAGAGGGCGATCACCCGCACATTCGCATGGCGTACCTGTCGATCGTCGGCAGTTTTTCTGTCAACGGCGTAGCGGCGCTGCACACCGAACTCTTGAAGTCCGGTTTGTTCGCCGACTTCTACGCCATGTGGCCCAAGAAGTTCAACAACAAAACCAACGGTGTGACCCAGCGTCGTTGGCTTTCGCATTGCAATCCAGAATTGCGAAATTTGCTCTATGAAACGATTGGAACCGAATGGGAATCCGATCTCGAGCAAATGAAGAAGTTGGTGCCGTTGGCTGACGACGCCGCGTTTCAAAAGAAATGGGCGACCGTCAAACAGCACAACAAAAAGCGTCTTGCCGACTACGTCTTTGAAAATACCGGCGTCCAGTTCAATACGGCGGCCATGTTTGACGTTCAAGTCAAACGGATCCACGAGTACAAACGGCAACTGTTGAACGTGTTGCACGTCGTCCACCTGTACGATCGCATTCGACGTGGCGACACCGTGGGGATGGCGCCACGATGCGTGCTGATCGGTGGGAAGGCGGCACCGGGGTATCACGTTGCCAAGTTGATCGTGAAGTTGATCAACAACGTTGCCGACGTGGTCAACAATGATCCGAAGAACAAGGACATGTTGAAGTTAGTGTTCTTCCCGAACTATCGTGTTTCGTCGATGGAAATCATTTGTCCCGGCACTGAGTTGTCGGAACAGATTTCGACGGCGGGTAAAGAAGCGTCGGGCACGGGAAATATGAAGTTCATGATGAACGGTGCGCTGACGATCGGAACCCTTGACGGTGCGAACATCGAAATTCGCGAACAAGCCGGGGATGAAAATTTCTTTCTTTTCGGATTGGATGCCAGTGGGGTCGTCGAAGCGAAGAAGACTTACGATCCGGATGCGATCATCGCCGGCGATGAAGACATCCGCCGCGTGATGGAACTGTTAGAGAGCGGACACTTCAACGAAGCCGAACCGGGGATCTTTGACCTGTTGACCAAGGGGCTGCGAAATCCGCAGGACCAGTGGCTGACGATCGCCGACTTGCGAAGCTACATTGATGCCCAAGCCGAAGCGGCGAAGGTGTATGCGGACCAGAAAAAATGGAACCGAATGAGCATCATCAATTCGGCTACCAGCGGTTGGTTCTCGAGCGATCGAACGATCAATCAGTACGCCGACGAAATCTGGAAAGCAAAACCCTTGCGCGACAAGAAGGCTTAGTCAACGATGCGGTTCACTCGATCCTCTGGCGTACTTTGTCATATCACTAGCCTGCCCGGCGAATTCGGCATCGGTGATATGGGGCCGAGTGCGTACGCGTTCGTCGATTTTTTGAACGCGGCCGGTCAGGGGATTTGGCAGTTGCTGCCGCTGGTTCCACCTTCGGCGTGTAATTCGCCGTACAGCGGTTACTCGGCCTTCGCGGGGAATCCGTTGCTGATCAGTCCCGAGGGGTTGGTCGAAGACGGTTTGCTCGATCGTGAAGACATCAAACCGCCCGGCCCATGGTCGACCGATCCGTCGCAAGTCGATTACGAAAACGTGATCACGTACAAGCGTGATGTGTTGCGGAAAGCGTTTGAGCGTTTTCAATCGGGCCAGCATCCGACATTGCAAGCGGCGCTGGATCAATTCGTCGCCGGTGCATCTTGGATCGACGAGTTTGCTCGGTTCGAGGCGTTGATGTTGCATTTCGGTCAATCCGATTGGACACAGTGGCCGATCGAATTGGTGCGTCGATTTGCGGATGCGATCGAGATGTGGGACCAGAAACTGAAAACGGAGATCGAGTTTTCTGAGTTCCAGCAATTCATTTTTGATCGTCAGTGGACGCGGTTGAAGCGATACGCTGCCGAGCGTCATGTGCAGATGTACGGCGACATGCCGATCTTCGTGGCTCACAACAGCGCCGACGTTTGGTCGAACCAGAAACTGTTCGCGCTCGACATTTTCGGCAAGCCGACCTTGGTCGCCGGTGTGCCGCCGGATTACTTCAGCAAGACGGGCCAATTGTGGGGCAACCCCCAATACCGATGGGACGTCCTAGAGTCGACCGATTATGCGTGGTGGACGGCGCGGTTCCGCGGTGCGCTGCAGCAGTTCGATCTGCTGCGAGTCGACCATTTCCGTGGCTTCGAAGCCTATTGGGAAGTGCCCGCGACTGCCAAGACCGCCGTCAATGGCAAGTGGGTCAAGGGCCCGGGCGCTAAGCCTTTCGTGGCCGCGCGAAACAAGTTGGGCGAGTTGCCCATGATCGCCGAAGATTTGGGCATGATCACCGAAGAAGTCCACCAATTGCGTGACGAGTTGGGTTTCCCGGGGATGCGAGTCTTTCAATTCGGGTTCGATACCGAAGAAGACGACTTTCACCGCCCCTGCAAATACAACGAGCGATCCGTCGCGTATACCGGAACGCATGACAACGACACGTTGATGGGTTGGTACCGCAATCGTCGACCGGCGGACGACGCATCCGATCCTTTGGACGCGATCGTGACCGGTGGCGACGATGCGAACTGGCAAATGATCGAATCTGTTTACCAGTCCGCGTCGGACACGGCGATCGTGCCGATTCAAGACTTCTTGGGGCTGGGAAACGAAGCTCGCATGAACATGCCAGGCAAAGCCAACGACAATTGGGCGTGGCGATTGCAGGACGGCATGATCACTGATGACGTGATCCAGCGGATACGAGTGATTACGGAAAACAGCAACCGCATGGCGAGCCAACCGGCGACGACTTGAACCGTATACGGACGCTATTGAACCGTATGCCGGGGCTGGCCGTACGCTATCATGCGGACCGTCATTTCGACCGCAATTGAGCATCGTGTTTCTCGGGTTCGCAACTCTTGTCAGACTTGTCACAGTGGATCGGTTGGTTATTGGCTGTGACCGTGGTCCCGCCGATGGTCATTTGCGCCATCACGCTTTACCCCGTTCGATGGTTTGCGGTCCGGTTGGGTTTGTTGGCACCGATGTCGGGCCACAGCACGCATACTCGTGTCACGCCACTTGGCGGCGGCATTGGGATCTGGATGGGGATTGTGGGCACGTTCGCGATCGGTACGCTTGCCGTTGCTTTTGCCCGTCACGCTCCGGAATGGCAAGCCCGAATGCCGGCTGCGATGGTACCGCTGCTCAATGGTGTGTGGTCCAAGGCCGGTCAATTGTGGGCCGTGCTAGGTGCCGGAACCGTCTTGGCCATTTTGGGCGTGACCGATGATCGCCGTGGGGTCAACGAATGGGTCCGCTTGGCGGTCGAGTTTGCCGTGGCCGCGTTCGTCGTTTACTACTTGGATTTTGGATTGACGGCATACATCGGCGTTGCGTGGTTGACGAATTTGTTGTCGGTGATCTGGATCGTCGGACTGATCAATTCGTTCAACATGCTCGACAATATGGACGGGCTCAGCGGTGGCGTTGCGGCGATCATCGCCGCGACGATGGCTGCGGTGATGTTGATCACGCCTGACCCTGGAACGGCGCGGCCTCAGTTCTTCGTCGCCGCGTTGTTGTTGGTGGTGTTGGGATCGTTGCTGGGTTTTCTGTGGCACAATCGGCCGCCGGCAAAAATTTTTATGGGCGATGCGGGCAGCTATCTGGTCGGGTTTTTGGTCGCTATATCGATGTTGATGGCGACGTATGCCGGCGATGGGGAACCGCGACCGCACGCGGTGCTTGCGCCGCTGTGCGTCATGGCTGTTCCGCTATACGACATGATCACTGTGTTGTGGATCCGCGTTCGCGAAGGGCGAAGTTTGTTTGTGGGTGATCGTAGCCACTTTTCGCATCGCTTGGTCGACCTGGGGCTCAGTCGCACGCAGGCGGTGTTGACGATCTACTTGGTCACCGCAACGTGTGGATTGGCCGCGATTGTTTTGACGCAGGTCACGGTGATTCAGGCCGTAATGGTTTTGGGCATCGTTGCGTGCATGTTGTTGTTGGTCGTCATTTTGGAATCGACCGGATGGCGAAAAGACGACCAATAAACCCATCGTCGGAAGTCGCGATCGAAAGTGAATCGCCGACGATCGTGGGGGCGTTTTCGCTGCAAAAGGGTTCGCTGGGCGATGCCGCGATCGCGATGCTGGGTGCCACGTTGGTGTACACTGCCTACCACCCCAGCGACAGCATCGCGGCCGAACAGGGCGATGCATTGTGGTTCGCGATGTTTGCCTTGGCGATCGCGACGGTGACGGCGGTCGCGTCTCGATTCGGGAAGACGCGGCAAAGTGAGGCTTCCGATTCCATCGCCACGCGGATCTTGCAGGCGGCACCCTGGGTGATGGGCGGATGGGTCTTCCTGGCGGCATTCGCGACGTCATCGACTTGGTTCGTACCCGACGGCGGGTCATCGCTGGGGAATCTGCGTTCGGCGACCAACGAGGCCTGGGTGTGGTTGGCCGGCGCCGCAATCTTCACTTCGACACGTCGATTGACGGTGGGCTTGGCCGCACGTCGGTCGATGATGATTTTGGCAATCGCGATTGCGACAGGATTGGCCGTTCATGGACTGCATCAACATTGGGTGTCGCTGCCCGCGGATCGGCAAGCATTCCAGCAGGATCCGGATGCCGTCGTGGCGATGGTGGGATTGGACGCGCCGGCCGGGACCGCCGAGCGGATGCGGTTCGCCAATCGCTTGTTTGATGGTGGGCCGTCGGCGACGTTCGCATTGGCCAACTCGTTCGCGGCCGTCTTGTTGGTGGGAGTTGTTGTTGTCGCCGGGATCGTGCGATTTCGATTCGCCCACTGGACGAACGCGCGACGTGGTATCGCTGTCGCGATGGTGTTGGTTCTGGTCGCGGCGCTGTTAGCGGCGCGAAGCCGGTCGGCGACGCTGGCGATGTTGATGGCGGTCGGTTGGTTGGTGCTGTCGAGTATCCGTATCGACGCGAATCGGAAACGCCGCTGGGCGTGGGGGATCGCGATCATTGCCGCCGTGGCATCGATCGGCATCGCGGGATTGGCGTTGTTTGGCAATCGCGAGTGGTTTGAACAGGCGCCGGCATCGTTGGCGTTTCGTTTTCAGTATTGGCGTTCGACGTGGCAAATGTTTCTGGATCGACCCTGGTTCGGCGCTGGGCCTGGGAACTTTCAATCGATTTATGAACGCTATCGGGAAGCCAGTTCGACCGAACAGATTTCAGATCCTCATAGTTTTGTTTTTGAAACCTTGGCCACCGGCGGTTGGGTAGCGACGGCAGCATTGATGTTGTTGATGGGTGTGGGGATAAAGTGCTGGTTGGGGAGAGGCCGCGATCAGATCGAAGATGTTCAGGTATCTGGTGGCGGGACCTCTGCTGGTGTGTTCGGAGACTCGCCTTGGTTGCTTAGCGGGGCCGTGGTCGGATTTCTTTTGACGTGGTCGATCGGCTGGATCTCGCACTCGATTCCCGACTTCGACGCTAGCCTGTTCGCGGTTCCGATCGCCTTAGCCGCGGGATACTTCGCGACGTCGGCGGTTGGCAAGCTATCGTCAGAATGTTTGGACCGCATTTTCGTCGCCGTGTTGATCGCGATGGCGATCCACTTGAGTGTGGCGGGCGGATGGACGGTTCCCGGCGTTGCGGTTTGGGTTTGGGTTTGCGCGGGGATCGTGACAGGCGTTCGCGCGTCGGCGACAGGAACTTCGTCCGCTTCGCCGAAGCTCGGAACGGCCAAATCAGTGGCTTTGGTTGGTGCGATGGCAGCGCTTTATTTTATGTCGCTGCGTCCGGTCGGTCGCCAGCAATACTGGATGGTGGTCGCCGAAGTTTCGCAATCGACGGGCCAAATCGGCAAGGCAAGGTTGTCGCTTGAAAAAGCCATCGAGGCGGATCCTTGGGCGACCGCACCGGTGTTGTGGATGACTGATTTCTTGCGTTGGGAATTGATTCGAAAACCGAATGAGGGATCCGGCGACGAGGCCATTCGGCTTCGTTTGGCAGAATGGATCGACGCGGCGAAAGCTCGCTCGGGGGACGATCCGTCGGTCTTTCGCCAAATCGGCGTCGGCCAGTTGCATCTGTACCAGCGGTTCGGCAACGCGGAAGATTTGGCCGCGGCATCGGCGACGTTTCACGATGTCGTTCGGTGGAGTCCGGCGAACCAGTGGGCCATGGCCCAGATGTCACTGATCGCCGATGCAGAGGGGGACACGCAATCCGCCGAAACGCTGGCCGCACGGGCGAAGGCACTTTCCGAACAGGGGGGCAATCTGGAACGGGCGTTGTATCTGCAGTCGATCTATGTGGCCCGCCCGATCGGCATCGAGGCCGCCCGAGAGCCGGTTCGCGGGCGGGCGGACGAACTGTTAGGGTTCGTGCCGACGGCCCAAAAGTGACGTTTTTGCGGTTTTTTGAGACTTACATTTTACTTCGGCAATCGTGAACCGGTATCGAACTGCCACCGGCGATGCTGCGTAGCATGGGCACGCATCGACTCTGTTTTTCGGAAGCCACCATGAAGACTTTTATTTTTATCGCATTCCTCTCGGGCCTGATCGGCGCTTCGGCCGCGTGGGCGATCAACCAAAGCCGGTACGGCTACCGTGAAGCCCTGTTTGGTCCGTTCGATATGGCGGGAACTGTGACGTCCGAAAACGTTGCGGAAGTCTTGGACAAGCGAGAGAAGAAGAAAGTCGGCAAAGTCGTCATCGACGACGATTTGGATTACGACTTTGGCGTGATGTCGCCGGGTCAAGAAGGTGAAAAAACGTTCCGGATTCGCAACGAAGGCGAAGGCCCCCTGAAGCTGAGGGTGGGCGCATCGACGTGTAAATGTACCCTCGGGGCGCTCAATAAAGAGATTCTCGAACCGGGCGAAGAGACCGAAATCAAGCTGACCTGGACCGTCAAAGGCGGAAGCACGGATTTTGGCCAATCAGCACAATTGTTGACGGATGATCCAAAGTCGGTTGCCATCACGTTGAAAATTTCGGGCAAGGTCATTCAAGACTTCCAGCTGGTTCCCGATGTTTGGACGTTCGGCGAAATCGCGACGGGTGACTCGTTCGAAATCACGGGCGATATTTACAACTACACCGGCACAACGATCGAAACGACGGACTTAAAGTTCACCAGCGATTCCATGACGGAACTGGCGGATATCGAAGTACAGCCTCTGGACAAGGCAGATTACATGGAAGGCGGCGAGGCTGCCGTGCAAGCGTTTCGTGTCGTTGCAAAAATCAAGCCTGGCATGAAACAGGGTGACATTTCCCAAAACCTGCTGGTCGGATTCAACAACATTGGCGATCCGGCTAAGGCGGATGACGGCGACGAAACGGTATCGACGGAAGAAGACACGGCGGAGGCCTCCGGCAGGTACATCACAGTCCCGGTCAAGGGAAGGTTGGTGGGACCACTGAGAATGCTTGAAAGCAGCAAGTTGACCATGTGGGCAGGTGAATACCTTTACGATTTTGGGAGAATCGGCCCCGATGGCGAACTGAAAGCGAAAACGTTTGTTGTGCTAAAAGGCGATGAACGCGACAATACGACCTTGACGGTTGGAGAGACTAGGCCGGGAGGGGTTGTTAGGGCAGTCTTGGGTGAGCCCAAAAGCCGTGGGTCGATGGTTTTGTACCCCCTCGAAATCGAGCTTGTGCCGAGTGATGAAACGATCTCACGTCTCGGTAAAGATAGTAGGGACTACGGTTCGATATGGATTAAGTCAGATAATCCAAAGGTGTCGAGCATGCGTGTCGTGCTCAAATTTGCTATCGAAGGTCGTTAGCAACTGGAGTTTCAATGTCGGATTGGTTCGCAATGTTTGAAATGAAATTTTGGTCAAGCGACTCTAATCCAACGAATCCAGTGGAAAATATCTCGCGCGGACATCGCGACACGGTTTCTGAGATGCGTCGACGACGGGCTGGCGTCGTCAGCGGTGCTATGGCGATCGGATTGCTCGTGGTCGGAGCGGTCGGATGCTCGCCACCCGCTCTACCGATGACCCCTCAGGCGGATCTCGCTGTGGGAATGCCGACCGGCCAATCCAGCGACCCGGGTACCCTGTCGCCGACAGGCATTGCCGCGCCGTCGCTGCTGGCAACGGAAACTCATTCAACGCAACCGATCTCGTTTCGCATGAACGTGCAAACGACCGAAGCGGAATCGGGGTTCCCAGGTCGGTTTGACTCTGGTCCGTTCGATCAGAGTTCCCCCTTCGCCGGTGAAACATTCGCAAGCGAAGCGGTCGCGACTCAATTGATTCAGATTCCACAGGGCCCTCAGCCTGGTAGCATCATCGAGGTGATACCAACGCCCAAGGGCGAACGGGATCCTGCGTTTGCCAAGCCGGTCGAAGCTGCCGAAAAAGCCATGCCGGCCGAAAAGGAATCGCCCGCCAACGTCACACCGCCCGCAAAAGAAGATGTGACCGAGACGATGGACGCGACTGCCAAAGCCGAATCGCCGTCGGCTTCGGTCGCGTCGACGCAACCGGCGATGGCAATCGATCCCACGATCGCCTCAAAAGCCGAGCCGTCCACGACTCCCTCGACGCCCGTGTTCCCCAATGCTCTGGATGGACCCGAGGACTATACGACTTGGGATCGCCCGTCGGTCGCGCTCGTCTTCACCGGCCAACAACACGGCTACATCGAACCCTGCGGTTGCACCGGCTTGGATCGTCAAAAGGGCGGGGTCGCACGCCGGTTTACGTTCATCGAATCGCTGACCGATCGCGGCTGGGACGTGGTCCCTATGGACGCCGGAAACCAAGTTCGCCGGTTTGGAAAGCAGGCCGCGATCAAGTTGCAACAGTCCGTGCGCGCCCTCGATGAAATGAAGTACCAAGCGGTCGGTTTCGGCCCCGATGACGTTCGATTAGGCGTCGGCGATTTATTGGCCTTAGCGGCGGAAGAAGACTTTTTCGTTTCGGCGAACGTGGTGCTGTTCGATCCGGAGTATCTGCCCCGCATTCGCATCGTCGAAAAGAACGGGATGAAGATCGGCGTTACCAGTGTCTTGGATCCGGATGCGATGGAAGTCGCCGCCGACGACGCTTTGACGGTTAGCGATCCCCTTCCCTCGCTAACCGCGGCCACGAAAGACTTGGCGGCCAAGTCGCCTGACTACAGCGTACTGTTGTACTTCGGCAAAGAAGACGCTGCCAAAGAACTGGTTCGCAAGGTAGCCGGATTCGACTTGGTGGTAGCGGCCGGTGGCTATGGCGAACCAACCTATCAAGCCGAATCGATCGAAGGATCAAAGACGCGAATTATCGTGACGGGCGACAAAGGCATGTATGCGGGCATCATCGGGTTGTATCCCGATGGGACGACGAAGTATGCGCGGGTGCCGTTGACGCACGAATTCGCCGATGCCCCGCAAATGCGAGGCGTCATGGCCGATTACCAAAACCAACTTCGTGACATCGGATTGGGCGGATTGGGATTGCTGCCGCCGATCAAGCACTCCTCCACTGAAACGTTTGTGGGCAGCGAAGCGTGCGGCAAGTGTCACACCAACGCGTACGCCGTCTGGGAGAGTTCCGCCCACGCCGAAGCAACCGAACACCTGGTTCATCCGCCCAAAGAACGCAGTGACATCGCCCGTCACTTTGATCCCGAGTGTATCAGTTGCCACGTCACCGGCTGGAATGCTCAGGACTATTATCCCTATGAGACAGGTTATTTGTCGCTGGAAGAAACTTCCCACTTGACCGGTAACGGTTGCGAAAACTGTCACGGACCGGGCGCCGGACACGCCGCAGCGGAAGCCGAAGGGGCGACGGTGGAAGTCGCCCTTCGTGACAAGCTTCGCGAGTCGATGAAGTTGCCGCTCGAAAAGGCTCGCGAGAAGTGCATGACGTGTCACGACTTGGACAACAGCCCTGACTTCCACGAACCCGATGCGTTCGAAGATATCTATTGGCCCGAAGTGGAACACTACGGACTAGACTGAACCTTGACGGTCACTCAGTGGTTAGACTGATCCGACGCTGCCGCCCGTTTTCGCGGCACATCGTTGTCAGCAAATCATGTGAGAGACATCATGTTCAAAGTTTTCGGTTTCTGGATCCTAGGTGCGACCCTTGCGGTCGGCGTGGTTGCCGATTCACCCATGAACTTGGTGATCATCCAGACCGACGAACACAATTTTCGAACGCTCGGATGTTATCGTGAGACGTTGACGCCGGAGCAAGCGATGGTTTGGGGAAACCAGGCTGTCGTGGAAACTCCCGCGATCGATGCGATCGCCCACCGCGGCGCGATCTGCACTTCGTTCTATGCAACCAGCCCGGTCTGCACGCCATCGCGAGCTGCATTCTTTTCCGGACGCTATCCCCAGAACACGGGCAGTTGGCAGAACGATCGACCGCTCAGCAACGATGTCGTCACCTTCGCCGAGGTGCTGCGCCAGAACGGGTACGCGACCGGATACGCCGGTAAGTGGCATCTCGACGGACCGGGCAAACCCCAGTGGGCGCCCGAGCGACAATTCGGTTTCCGAGACAACCGATATATGTTCAACCGCGGCCATTGGAAGAAGTTCGAATTGACCGATGACGGACCACGCGTTGCGGCGACGGCCAAGAATGACGAACCGAGTTACTCGCTTGCCGGTGCTGATGAAAAATCGTTCTCAACGGATTGGCTATCCGATCGAGCGATCGAATTCATCCGCGAGCATGCCGAGGAGCCGTTTTGCTACCACCTCAGTCTGCCGGATCCACACGGACCCAACACGGTTCGCCCGCCCTACGATTCGATGTTCGAGAACACCCCCATTCGCCCGCCGGCCACGTTTTCACAATCGAGCCCTCAGCCAAAATGGTTGTCGGACAGTGGGAAGAAATCGAATCTAAAGTTTTCTGCCCAACAGATGGCGTTGTACTTTGGGATGGTCCGTTGCATCGACGACAACGTAGCGAGAATCACAAAGACGATCGACGATCTTGGACTGACCGATCGCACCATCGTTGTCTTTACGTCGGATCACGGTGACCTTTGCTACGAACACGGTCGATTGAACAAAGGGAATCCATACGAAGGCAGCGCCAAAATTCCGATGATCGTCGCGGCACCGGGAAAGATCGCGCCGCGGACGCGAGTGGATGCGGCGCTCGGGACCGTCGATTTCAAACCGACGATTTTGACGCTGATGGGGTTCGACGCGAGTAAACGATCCGATACGAGCGAGGGGCGTGATGCGTCGCGATTGTTGACCGACGATGCGGACACAGCGTGGAACGACGTGACGTTTTTGCGATCGGCGGGTCCCAAGCCGGGATGGTTGGCCGCGGTTAGCGATCGGTACAAGTTCATCGTGTCCGTTTCGGATGAACCTTGGTTGTTCGACCTTCAATCGGATCCCGACGAGGTCGTCAACCAAATGGGCCGCGACGGATACGCCCCGATCGCTACGGAATTTGCTGGGGCACTGAGAGCCTACGCACAATCGCACGGTGAACCGCACTTGGATTCACCGGCGATCGCAAAATCGATTTCATCGATCCTTGACTCAATCGATCCTTGATGGATGCGCTGGTTAGTTCGACGACGGAACGGCGCGGACCAGTTTCATGATTCGTCCGGCCACGTTCCAGTCTTGAACGTAAAGGTTCCCATCGGCATCCCAGTATGAACCGTGCGTCCCGCTGAAGATCCCTTCCACCCATTGGTCTTGAGGGACATTGAAGTTTCGGCCTTTCGCGGGATCTGGATTGAATCCCAAGACGGCCATGATCGTGTTGGACTTGTCCAAGATGACCAAGCGTCCCAACAAGTCGGGAACGGAAACGTAGTCGCCCTGAATCGCCACGGATGTCGGCATTCCCAAACCGGTGATGACTTCGTCCATGAACTCGCCGTTCAGCGAATAGTGCAGCAGCCGACCCTTCGGTTCGTGGTTGCGATCACAGATCAGCAAACGCGGCGGTTCGTACCGCGTGTCAAGTGTCATCCCGTGCGCGGTGTTGAACTCCTTCATTCCGTTGCCCTTGGTGCCAAAGTGCATCAAGTACTTTCCAGTCTTGTCGTATTTGAAAATGTGGTTGCTGGCGTAACCGTTGGACAAGAAGATGTCTCCGTTGCCAGCGACGGTGATCGCCGTCGGGTTGAATTTGATCGAGTCCTTCAGTCCCGATTCTTCCGGTACACCCAAATGCAACACGATCTCGCCCGAGTGAGCGTTGAACTTGATGCCTTCGGCGTCTGCGTTGCGAGCTCCATAGATGAACTCGCCGCTCTCTTCTTCCCGGATCTCCATGTCATGGATATTCGAGTACGCTTTTCCTAGGTATGACTGGACCACTTTTCCATCGGGCGAGAAAACGAAAACGCCTTCTTTCGCACTCGTGTAAATATTGCCTGCTTTGTCGACCACGACGCCGCCGTGCGTCGATCCGATCGCCGAGTTGCCGTCCGGCCGAAGTCCCCACCCGGGCACGGTATCGAATGTCATGATGCCGCATCCCATCCGTACCGGGGCGACATCGTCTTCACCGTTCACGCGGTCGACAGCGTTTAATGACAAAGCAACCAATAAGCCGAGAAGAAAGCGTTTCACGAAACAGACTCCGAAAGTGGGCAGGACAGAACACGGTGGGCCCCTATCGTACTTCCTCACGCCGCGGGTGGTGAACGCGCTGGCAACAACTGGCGACCTCAGAACTTATATAGGTTCTAAAAATGAGTTGCCCTGCCGGCGACCCCGGCATGGTCGCCAAAGTCGTGGTGGACAAGTTATCCTACGCCTCATGAGGACACGATCCAATCAACACAGCATCACTCGCGGCCTGGGCATCGTTTTTTGGGTGTCCGCGATGGCGATTGCGTGGTGGGGCGTCCGGTCCAGTGGCGACGATGCCGCGCCGCCGGTGCATCGCACGCTGATCCGTTACTTCAGTGGCGCGTACTTCAGCGGCGCTGGGACGCGGTTCGAAGCGATCGATCCGTCGTCTCGCTTGAAGCCGAACGATCCCGTCTTCCTTCAAGACGACTCGGGCGAATGGTCACAGGTCGGATTCGTGCAATCATTGGCCCCTCGCGGGGATAAAACCTCACAACTGGTCATCGGCTGGAATCATCCCGATTGGGATGTCGCGCAGTGCCAGTGGACGCAGTATCGCAGCAGCGGTCGGCTCGAGGATATTGTCGCCACGATGTTGCCGGATGATCAACGCGAAAAAATTGCTCGTCGACTGAGCGATGCCATGGCCATGCACGGAGATCAATTGGCGGCCGCCTATGTGCCGCTGGTCCAGTTGAGCTTCCAGCGGTCGCTGCCAATCATCGAAGATGAGTTTCGACGCTCGATCGGGCGGCACCGTGGCGAAGTGGATCAATTGGTCGCCCGATGGAACGACCAAGTGATGAAGGATCGGTTGATCCCCCTTGCCCGGCGTGAGATTCTGCCGATCGTTCGCCAGCACGGCGAACCCGAAGCCGAAAAAATTGGCCGCGAGCTTTGGGATAAAGCATCAATTTGGCGATTTGGTTGGCGGGCCGTTTACGACCGATCGCCGTTGCCGAAGAAGGATTTGCTGCAAGAAGAATGGGACCGCTTTGTCGAGGAACAGGCGATCCCCGTTTTTGAGTCTCATATGGACGACGTCGTCGTTGCGGTGCAAGAAATCATCACGGATGTCGCTGCCAACGGTGCAATTCGATCCGAGTTGGCGGAAGTGGCAACGGAGATCGCTGCGGATCCGCAGGCCCGTGAACTGGTACGCACGATTTTGAAGGAAACGTTCGTCGACAACGTGGAGCTTCGAAACGCTTGGACCGAAGTCTGGACCAGCGACGATGCGCGGCGTGCGTTCGCGTTGACGAGCGAGCGATTGGAACCGGTTGCGCGACAGATCGGCGACGACCTGTTTGGAACTCAGGAAGAGGGCATCAATCCGAACTTTGCTCGCGTGTTGCGAAATCAGATTCTGGGCAAAGACCGCCGCTGGATCGTGGTTCGTTTGGCCGAGACGACGAACCGCGATGGCGCGCCGCCCGTCATCGGTTTTTCGAATGAACCGATGCCCTACCCGATCGTCTATATGGCGAACGAGGATGATTCGAAATGACCGACGGGAACGGTTCCCCCGAAATTCTTGACGATCGGCCGCTGCGCCTTGTTGATGTGAACGTCCGCGTTGGCGCGTTGCCGCTCTTGGCGGACACGACGGTCACGATGCCCGGTGGGAAGATCACGGTGATTGTTGGCGGCAGCGGCGCCGGCAAATCGGTGCTGCTTCGCGTGTTGGCGGGTTTGATTCCCCGTCGTGGCGAAACGGTCACGTGGGACGGCGACATCGAACTTGGGGGCGTCGCCGGTGAACCAGAAAGCAAACCGCAATCGCGGACCCCACGAGTCGGCATCGTCTTTCAACAGTTCGCACTCTTTGACGAACTCTCACCGACCGCGAACGTTCAGTTTGGGATCGACCATCGCCAAGGAAACGCGACAACGCAATCGGCCGCGTCTTGGTTAGATGAATTGGGAGTCCCGGCCAATCGCCGGGTCGCCAATTTAAGCGGCGGTCAAAAGCAGCGTCTTGCGATCGCGCGGACGTTGGCCGCCGAACCGGACATTGTGCTTTACGATGAACCGACATCGGGTTTGGATGCCGCCAGCGGTCGGAAGGTCGCCGAGCTGATTCGTCGGACCCAATCCAAGCATCGCCGTACCAGTATTGTTGTCACCCACGACTATGAAACGTTGTTGCCGATCGCTGATGCCGTCTTACTTTTGGACAGTCACGAGAAGCGTTTGGTTGCCATCGATCGTGAACATTGGAATGACATTCCCGACCGAATGAAGCCGGTCGCGACGGGCGCGACCGAGTCACCGGAATCAACCAAGACCGATTGGGCGATGGAACAAGCCGACGCGTTCTTTTCGGCGACGGGATCCGCCCTGATCGCGGCCATTCGATTGCCTTGGGATGCGCTGCCACGGTTTCCCCGCGTCGTTTGGGGATTGCGATTCTTCGCCCACTACTTGCGATTGGTTGGTGGTGCGTCGGCCTGGGTCTATTTGGCGCTGGCGGGTGTTATCGTTGGATTCACGACGACGTACTTCACGTTTCGCTTTTTGCCGTTTCGACTCTATACGCAGCCACTTTTAATCGATGAATTGTTGTCGTCGATCGGGTTCGCACTCTACCGCGTTCTGGTACCCGTGCTGGCAACGATCTTGATCGCGGCCCGCTGCGGCGCGGCGGTCGCGGCCGATGTGGGGGTGAAGCAATACGGTGGACAAGTCGATGCTATGCGAACGTTGGGGGTGCGTCCGACGGCCTATTTGCTTGCGTGCATCGTCTTGGCATTCATGGTGGCGACCCCGGCGCTGGAGTGGATCGCGTTCACCGCGGCACGGTGGGTTTCTTTGATCACATTCACGCAATCGCATCCGTCGATCGGTCCCTATTTTTGGGAACAGCACTTCTACCGAAACTTAGACGCCGGTGATTCGTCGCTCGGCTGGTTCGCCTTTTCCAAAGGCTGGGGCTGGGTGGCGTTGAAGAATCTGGCATGCGGTGTTGGAACCGGCGCGATCGGTTACTATCGTGGGGCGTCACCGAAATTTTCGGCGGGCGATGTCAGCGATGCGATCACATCGACTGTTTTATGGACGACGCTGTACGTGTTGGTCGTCCATTTTATCGTCGCGCTATTTGAATTTTAAGTTTTACGAAATCGGAAATCGTCGATTTCACAACATACTTCTATCCAACCAGGTTATCCGTGGACAAAAAAGCAAAGAAGCGTCTCGACATCATCAACAAGAAGCTGCAAACGCTGCGGCCTCGGTTGGCCGGATCTCGCGAGCAGGCGGATGATCCCGCCGAGTTGCAGCAGTTGGAAGACGAAGTGGCCAAGTTAGAAGCGGAAGCGACCGAGTTGAAGGCTTCCAAGTAGATCCGTGAGGAATTGGCAGGATGCCTTCCCTATGTTTGAAATTTTCTGAATCGCTGGAGTTCAATCCGGACCAGACTTCAGCAGGCCTTTACGTCAAGTGCGCATCGCTGACGACCGACGGGATTGGCGTTGCAGTCGACGCAGTGATTTCATGAGCGATGAAGTCGCTGAGCCCCGAAACGGTGGGGTGATTCCAAGCGACCATCGGCGTCAACTCGACGCCGGACCAGTCTTCGATCTCGCCGCTCATTTCCACTGCCGTCATGGAATCGAGTCCATACTCCGAGAACGGTTTGGCGGTGTCGATGTCGGCCGGATCGACTCCGGCGCGTGCGATCAACCACTGCGTCATCCAGTTCTCGGTTTCAGATAAGACGACTTGAAAATCTTTTGCCGTTGCGTTCGCGGGCATCAACGGCAGTGGGATCGGCACTTGCTCGCTGCCAGAACACCGATCGTAACGGTACTTGGTATTGATGTCGTCCGCCACGAACTGTTCGCGACATCGACTCCGTTGGACCTTGCCGCTGCTGGTCATGGGGATGGTGGCGGGGCGAACCAGCCAAACGTGACGCGGATCAACTTCGTGGACCTCGATCACTTCCCGGCGAATCGATCGAACCAAGTCGGGCAAGGTCGACACTTCGGCATCGCGTGGTACTTCGACAACGATCGCAAGTGCCTCGCCACGCCCGCTATCCACGGGGAATGCCGCACACTGAATGCCACTCTGACCGACCACGTCGAGCGCGGTGGATTCAATGTCCTGGGGAAACAAATTGCGACCTCGCAAGATGATCAAATCTTTCAATCGACCCGTGATGTAGAGTTGCGATTGATGTAAGAAACCAAGATCGCCTGTTCGGCAAAAACCGCGTTGGCCGTCGTCGGTTTCCGCATCAAACATGGCCGCGTTTTCGGCGTCACGATTCCAGTGTCCCGAGGTCACGCCTTGGCCGCGAATCCAAATTTCGCCGATGGATGAATCGGACAGTTCGCGGCGAGACGAAGGGTCCACGATTTTCAATTCAGTCTGGTAGCAAGCGGATCCGCAGGCGACCAGTTTCTGAAACCCGATACCGCGCCCGCCTGGAACGATTCGCGGATTACCGGTGGCCAATGACTCTCGCTCAACGGTGACGACCGTGGGTTCGGCCGGACCGTCGCCGCCTGCCGCCAACAACGTCGCTTCGGCAAGACCATAGCACGGGTAGAAGACGTTGGACGCGAATCCGCAGCTCGAAAAGCGGCTGCCAAAGTCTAAGAGCGTTCGTGCTTGAACAGGTTCGGCGCCGGAAAACGCGATCCGCCAACCGCTCAGGTCTAACTCGTCGGTTTGATCGGGCGAGATGCGATCAACGCAAAGTTGGTAAGCAAAATTAGGGGCGCCGCTAATGGTGGCGTTGTGCTTGCTGATCGCCTGCAACCAACGGATCGGTCGTTGCAGGAATGACCGTGGGCTCATCAAAATGGTTCTACCGCCCACGTACAACGGTGCCAGCACGCCACCGATCAGACCCATGTCGTGAAAGAACGGCAACCAAAAGACACCGCAAACATTCGGTGTGTCCGTTGATTCATCAATATCCGATGGCCACTCGATTTGGAATCCTCGCCGAATCGATTCAAGGTTGGCCAATACGTTGCGATGACGAACAACGACGCCCTTTGCATCGCTGGTGCTGCCGCTGGTGTATTGCAAGAACGCGATGGCGTCGGCGTCC
This sequence comes from Rubripirellula tenax, assembly GCF_007860125.1. Taxonomy (NCBI): domain Bacteria; kingdom Pseudomonadati; phylum Planctomycetota; class Planctomycetia; order Pirellulales; family Pirellulaceae; genus Rubripirellula; species Rubripirellula tenax. The sequence continues at coordinate 182,861 of NZ_SJPW01000003.1, read as the reverse complement.
GACGAAAGCGTCTGGGGATCGATCCAGCCGTCCGGTATTGTCGCGTTCTCTGACGTGATGATTCGCGGAATCGAGCGGGCCGGGGGCGCCAGTTTGTTCGAATCTAAACCGTCGATCGCGTACCGATCACCCAAAATGGCAGACGGCGCGCAGTCGGCTGCGACGGAGTCGAGTCGCGGCATTGCTCGGTTCGGTTTGGGATAGCACGTCGGCACCGGGATCCATCCGGCGACTTGGCAACCCAAGAAACCCGCTAAGAAATCGACGCCGGGCGAATACAGCAACATCGCTCGTGGCGGCAACGTATCGTCCTTGGCGACTTCGATACCGTTCAGCTGTGACGCGACGGCACAGCATTGGCGCCACAGTTCGGCGTAGCTCCAGGTCGTTTCGCCGGTTTCGTCATCAAGAAACGTCAACGCCGGCCGATCGCCATGGAGCTTGGCGCGCATTCCGATCCACTGGACGAGCGTGGTCGCAGTCAGCCGTTCGGAATGTGCCATACCGCTAGTACCCTTCAGGGCTGACGAGACAAAAAGATCAAAGCGTTCAAGCTGGATTCTAAATCATGTGTCGAATCCGCACAGAATATACGCCGCGACGGTGACACGTAATCACGCATCGCGACCATTGACCCTCGAAACTAGCAAGCGACGGGCGATCGTTCAAATCGCCCTTAAAATCAATTCAACGTGATCGATCACCGGGACAGCGCCAGCCAGGTCCCAAAATCCTTGACACCGGTCGGATTCAATCCCGGCGTTTAGAAACCGCTGCGAAAGAATTGGGGTGAACGAGTGGGCATCGCTTGATACACGGGGCCAATCACGCCGATCGAACTGGTTCGCACAGGTGACGTCCGTGGCAACGGCAGCGGCGTGCCGTGATAGTGGTTCCGGCGGACCGTATTGCCGTAAAAGTGCAACGGTCGATAAGGACGCAACTCGATCGGCATCGACTCGATTTGCTGGCGATATTCGCCCCGAGCGATGATGACCGGTGACCACCCTGGTTCAGCGGCCTGGGTTTCAGTGGCGATCGTTTGCATGACGACAGCAACGGCAAACGAGGCAACCATCCATCGAAAAAACTGACGCATCGGATATTCTTCGGAATCGGGGTTTATGAGTCGTTGGAAGGCAGAAGCGGATTTTTCCGCGAACGAAGGCTCTCTATCTCGCGTATTTTGCCTTATCTCCCTAAAGATACCACGCCCCAGAGACGGCACTGTCTGCTGAGTCGCTTTTATGCGGAAAATCCTACCGTAGCGACGGATTTAGTCGGTTGGATCGATAACAAGTCAAAAAACTCTCGGTGGTCTACAATCTGGGACGTCGAAGCGAAGCAACATCCAGCGGGGGATGTCGGACGATTCGTCGCGACTGGTTTGCACGGGAAGAAGGAAAAAGGAAAACAGGAATGGCAGAACGCGGTGACGTTTCGCAATCGAGCTCGATCGCTGGTTCGACAAGGCGCAAGTCGGGTACGAAATCGAAAGTGGGTGGACTGGCCGTCGTCGCCCTGGTGGCGATCTATTCGTTTTCAGCGCCTCGACTGAACGAGCGGTATGGTTGGTCACTGCCGGCGGTGAAAACCGACCGTGACGGCAACGTTCGCATGGCCGACTCTGCGGCTGCGACGAAAAAACAGCCGTCGAAACAGACGCCCTCGAACCAGACTTTCGAGCCCAAGCCGGCAACGGGCAAATCAACGTCGTCAACTGCAACTTCGTCCAGTTCGCCCAAGCCGGGGCCGTTGTCGGACCGGATGCGGACGGCTGACCGAGCGACGTCAAGCTCGTCGCCGCGCGCCGATGCGATCGATGTCAAACCCAGCAATGCGAAAACGACATCGCCGACATCGGCTGAGAAGTCGGATCTGTTGTTTGGAATCTTACGAGAGGTATCGGCCGATCGGTATATCTCGCCCGCCGGTCTGATGTACACGCCCGGAAGTGCTGAAGGGCATCGGTTGGAACATTTGCGCCGCCACACGGTTGATGATCCGAGTCGCCCCGGCAGCCATGGTGTTTTTGACGGTGATATGGACGGGGCGTTGGCCACGATCGATCGGGCATTCGATCGTGCCAAGAAAAATCAAAAGACGACCAAGACCGAAGAGGATGGCCGCATCATCTATACCGTCGACATGGGCGGACGTATCGGATTCGTTGGTGGTCGTGACGGTGGGCGTAAGCGAAACCCGATGGCTCGCCGTGTCCGAATCGTCTTGGATGGTAATCGGGTCATCACGGCGTATCCGATGTGACCTTGATCATTGCGTGTTTGTGCCTTGTCCGTCGTTATTCCCCGTCAATCTGATCCAACGGAGCCTGCTCGTCGTGAGCCCAAAACATTCCATCAATTTCTGTCCCATTTGTGGCGGCGGCTTGTGCGGTATTCGGATCTGCGGTGTCGCAGCAAAAGATTCCATCGACATCGAAAACCAGTTCGCGAAAACGGGATCAACCCAGCCGCACGGTTTGATTGTGTGTGACGAGTGCGAAGCGATCTGGTTGGAACCCGATGTCAACACGGCACATCAATATCCAAACATCGAAGACGCAAAGTGTCCGATTTGCCAGGAAGCGCTTTGGGGACCGCAAAGTCGTTGGGCCGATGCGACCGACGTCGAGACTTTGGAATGGGAATATGCCGTCAACCCAGACCTAGACGCGAATTTCGACGAAGGCACGACCTAGAAAAATCGCCGCCCTGTTTTTTACCGTCACCTCGCGTGCCCCGAGACATTGTGACCCTGTGACCCCGGACCCCGGACCCCGGACCCTGGACCCCGGGCCTCTGGGCCTCTGGGCCTCCGTTCGCGAGGATTGATAAACGCAAGCGGCTTCGCAGTTCGTTGCCTGTCGCGGCTTGCCAGGACCACAAGCGTTGGCCGCTTTTTCAGCCCTGTCTAGCGATAGACTTCGACAGCCCGAACGATCGAAATTTTTCCCTGGTAGATGACTCGGTCTCCGGTGTGGATTTGTCGGATTCGCTCCCAACCTCCCTCACACGGCCAGACGTTCATTTTTTCGCTCGGCCGCACGATCACGAACCGTCGTGTGTTCAAGCAAACGATCATGGCTTCGCAATCGTCGGTGGTTTGTTGGTCCGTCTCGATGTCATCGGATCCCAAACATTTTGTGGTGGTTGTGTCGTTCATGAAATCATCGTTCCAATGACAATGGACACGTCTGGTCAAAACGTAAAGAAGATTGCTTGTGCTTCAAAAAATTGAGATCCCATCGCACGTCGATGCGCGGCCGATCCCTGATCGCGTCGTCAAGCGATTCGAGTCAGCCAAACAACGCATCGAGGCGTTTCAAGATCGTTGGGACCGGCCACAGATCGAGCAATTCGTTGCGGCCGATTACTCGCACGTTTTTCAGTCGCTCGATTGGACACTTGAGACTCAAATGACGATCGGGCGACGATTCGTCGAATGGGGTAGTGGATTCGCAATCGTCAGCGCGGCGGCTGCACTGTTGGGGTTGGATGTGATCGGAATCGAATCGGAAGACGTGCTGTTACAGCAAGGCCGGATCACGGTCGACGATTGGGAGGTTCCCGTCGAGTTGGTCCACGGAAACTTTTTGCCAACCGGCGCCGAATCGTTGGCCGACGATCCGATGTTGCCCAGCCTCGGGCACCCGGTCGAAAATGCTTACGATTCGATCGGGCTGGACATCGATGACTTCGCCATCGTGTACTCGTACCCATGGCCGGGCGAGGATGATTTCCACGAAGCCGTGTTCAACCGCTACGCGGCGCGTGGTGCATTGTTGATGATGTTTTGTGGTCCAAACGATATTCGGCTGTATCGAAAAACGTAGACCCAATCATCCGAACATGTCTTCGAGTTGTTCGATGTAGTCGAGAGCCTCTTCCAGCAAAGGCGTCTCGGCGCCGGCGATTCGACCGGCAACGTCACAGTCGCTGAGCCGCATCAGATCATCGAACGACGGATGCTCGGACAAGCGTCGCCGCCGCCGTGCGCCCAGCGAGTGATCGCGAATTTTATGCGCGTCCATGTGGTGCTGGATCAGCCATGCTGTCCGCTCCGAAACGAAGCCATCAAGTGCTTCCAAGCCCGCCGCCACATGATCGTAGGGATCGATCGCCTTGCCGACATCGTGCAACAGGGCTGCCAGCAGAAAGTCTTCGTCGTAGGCGGCTTCGTCTTTGGCTAAGTCATAGACCTGCAGGCTGTGATGAAGCACGTCGCCTTCGGGATGAAACTTTGGATTCTCGCGAACGCTTTCAAGCGGCATCAGCAACGCCAAGTAAACGTTCCAACGATCCGGACGAGTATCCATGTCGTCGAGGTTCGCTTGGAGTTGATCGGGATCGACGTCGTGTTCGATTTGAATCCGTTTTTCAAGCTCGGCCGTCGACGCATGTTCGATCGGCTTGCCGGTGATCGAACTGCGGAATCGAAAACCCAGCAGCGACGTCGAATAGACCGTCAACTCGATCGGATGCTCATCACGGATGTGAATGTGCGTGAAGACTCGCGACTGGCCATCTTTCACGACTCGCTTTCGCTCGAGAGTGTGTGACCCACCGAGCGCTTCGACGCGCATAGCAATTGTGTCGGGATGGTTCGTGAACACGTGGATGTCGATGTCCGAACCTTCGCGGATTCCGCCCGTCCAAACGCTGCCGATCAGCTTGGGGTGGAACTCTTCAAGCTGTTTCATCCACCACATCGCCCGCAGTCGCATCGATCGCAACTGGTTCGTCGGGCGCGAGCCCTCGTGTAGACGAGCCAGAATCTGAACCTGTTCACGGATTTCGGCATTGCTGGGCAAGTCGGCCGGTTTAACCCAGCCGCGGACCACAGCACGCGCGGCCCTTTGTTTGGCTTGAAAGTATTCCGTGACGTCACGGGAATGCATTAGGCGAGCAGCCTGCCAAGCGATTTGGCGGCGAAGTTTAGAAGACATCAACAGGGTTCGACAATGCGGACCCGAAAACGTGAGTAACGAAGGATTCGACTAGTCGCAACGATAGGCATCGTTGTCCATCAAGGCAACTAAAAACTCGTCAAACTTTGATTTCCCCCGTCAAACTTTGATTTCGAAGATCGCTTCGATTTCGACGGCGATGCCGCCGGGCAGCGCGTTGGTGCCCAGGGCGCTTCGAGCCGCCACGCCGTTCTCTTCGCCGAACACGTCGCGGAAAAGTTCGCTGCAGCCGTTGATGACGGCCGGTTGCTGGTCAAACGAATCGGTGCATCGAACCAAGCCCAGCAGTTTGACCAAGCGATTGACCTTATCGAGGGATCCGAAATGCGACTGCAACGTGGCCAACATCGCTAACCCCGTCACGCGCGCCGCCTCGTATCCCGCTTCGACATCCATGTCCAATCCCAATCGGCCCTTGATCAGTTTTGTGTCGGCTTTCAATGGGCCGTGACCGGAAAGATAGGCCAAGTTTCCCGCGACGACGATCGGCTTGTAGACACCGACGGGCTTGGGGGATGGGGGAAGAACCAGTTTCAGTTCGGTAAGTCGTGCTTCGGCGCTCATCAGAAATACTCTCTAAGGAAAAACGTGAATCTTCAAAACGTAAACGAAGCGGCGGGGTTTGAAAACGATACGATGAAAGCTGTCTTCACGGTCGCCCCTGCTCACCAGAATCCGACCCACCCCCAATTTGCGAGAGTCTAGCATGTTACGTTTCCCTGTCGCTGTGATTTTGGCCGTATCGACCGTCGTCGGCATGGCTGTCCCCGCCAACGCCGAGCAAGGGTTGACGGCCGGTTCCGTCAAACTGCAATCGCTCGGCCCAATGGCATTCGCTGAAAACGGCGTGTTGTTGGTCGGCGACCCCAAAGCCGCCACCGTGTATGCGATCTCGGTCGCGAACGATTCGACGCCTCCGGCTGAGTTCGCGATCAATGTCGCCGACGTGCGGCTTGCGATCGGTGACAAAGTGGGATCAGCCGCGGGCGATATCGTTATTGGTGATTTGGCCGTCGATCCGCAATCGAAAACGATTGTCGTTTCTGCGGAAAGCAAAGGACAATTCCATCTGTTGCAAGTCGGTGCCGACGGCGAGTTGACGTCCATCGATTTGCAGAACGTCGTTCACGCGGCCAAAGCATTGCCCGATCCTCCCGCCGACGAGATCACGGGCCAAGGCCGCCGTCAGAAGAATCTGCGAATGGAATCAATCACCGACATCGCCTTCTTCGACGGCAAAGTGATGGTGTCGGGCGTCTCCGCCACGGAATCACCATCGAACGTGATGGAGTTTTCGTTTCCGTTTTCGGACAACAGTATCGTGACCCATGTCCAGATCTATCATGCCGCGCACGGACGCGTCGAAGAGCCCACGATCCGAACGTTCGTGCCGATGACAATCGATGGCGAAGCAACGTTGCTTGCCGGCTTCACGTGCACTCCCTTGGTTCGTTTTCCCATTGAAAGTCTGGGAAGCAAAGAAACCGTTCGCGGTACAACGGTTGCAGAACTTGGCAACTGGAATAGCCCGATCGATTTGATCACCTACGAAAAAGACGGTCGGTCCACGCTGCTGATGAGCAACACTGCGCGTGGCGTGATGAAGATCAGCACGGATGACATTCAAAACGCGACCGGACTGACCCAACGGGTGGCCAATGGTGGCACGGCGGGACAACCATTTGAAACAATCGCCGCATTTGACGGCGTGACTCAAATGGACAAACTGTCAGATTCGCAAGCCATCGTCGTCATCGGCAAGTCCGACGAAGTGCAACGCTTGGTCGTCATGGATCTGCCGTAGTCGCGCCGTCATCACTCTGGTCGGCAACCTATTTTGCTTCAAATGGGATCGTTTGGCCATTCACCAAGCGATCCGATTGAATGCTGATGTCGGGTTTTGATCCGCCTTTCGCAATCTCGCAAACGGCGGATTTCCCCGGTAGCAGGCCTTTCAGCGACGTTGCCGAGCGGCGGTCACCGATCGCCACAAATGCGTCGTGGTACATCGGCGCGATGCCGCTATTGGTGACTTTGATTCGCCAATCGTTGCCGTTGGTTTGGCAATCCGAAATGGTCATGCGATAGCCGATTGCCATTCCCGCTTCGGCGATGCGTGGCATCGGTTGGTATCGCGATTGGTCGTTGCCGATGATGAATGTCAGGTGAAATTCCGACGCCATGTCCTGGAACGTTCGGCCGTTTGGCCCCGACGCTGATAGGGCAAGTTTCTGGTCCTTCTTGTTGTAGTAACTGAACTCACCACCGCCGGGACCTCGTTCCCAACGATCACGTCCAAAGAATGCCCAGTTTTTGGCGTTCTCTTTGGCATGCGGTTTACACAAGAACGAATCGTCAAAGACGCCAAAGTTCAGTCGCAACAATTCGGGTTGATCGTCGAACGGCGTATAGTCCGTATCGGCAGCATCGATCGAAATCATCCAAGGTGTATCGCGAAACTGTTTCGCCAGATGGTTCAAGAAAGTCGTCTGAAATTGTTTCGTCGGAAACGTTTGACCCATTTTCCATGGGCCGTCATAGATGTGATACTCGGCCCACAAACCGAACCCCGTTTGCAGGTAAGCCAGGCGGGGATCCTGGTCGTAGCGGGCCGCAAATTCTGAGTAAAAATCGAGTGCGAACTGTTGGACTTCGGGCGCCGACCAGTCGACGAATCCGGTCGGGTTGCCTTCGCTTTTGGCGGTGATTTCTTTGTAATGCGAAAGCTGTTTGATGTAATCGGGGACGGTCGTCGGTTCACCAGGATAGATGAAATAGAAACGCAAAATTTGTTGGTGTCCTCGCGATGCGGCCTGGTCCAGCAACGTTTCGACCATGGTCCAGTCGTAAACGCCCTTGTCGCGCACAATGTCGTTGTATTTGACATAGCTGTATTCCAACTGGATCGCATCCGTATCCACCGCATCATTGTCATTCCAAAACACGATGCCCGACCAAGGCGCGACTCGAGTGATCGTGTTGCTAACGTTGACCGTTCGCCAAGCCGTAGCCGTCTCTTGGGCGGTGGAGTCTTCGCACTGGGACCCGATAAGGCCCATGCCGAGGATCAATAGAGTCTTGAAAATGGAGAATCGTTGTTGCATCGCTGGGCCCTTCGGGCTGATAGGTGAAGCACGTTTAGGTAGACGAGTGTGACCGTAGACTCGGCATAGACTGGGTTGGCGCCGTAGGCGGAATCCAAAGGTCTTCGACTTCTTGGCCACCTGCGGCCGCGCGAAGCAGTAAGTAGACGCCGCCGCCGAGACCCCAGAAAAGTGTGACTGAAATGATGATAGGAAGCTGTCCACAAAGCAACTGTGCCGCGTCCGACGTTGAAATCGGCGCGCTGACCAGCCCCATCATCGACAGCACGATCGATCGTGCCGACCAAGCAACGCCGGACGCAATGGTGGCTGCAACGGCGATCAAGGCAGCGGCGATCACACCATAACCCAAGCAATGAACCGGTCGACGATAGAAATACTCGTAACCGCGGCTGAGCGAATCCAGCGGGTCGGCGTCACCTTCGTTTGCAAGTGCAGCCCATCCGATCGGAATCGCCACGATTGATCCAAAGGCCAACAGTCCGGCGGGGATCGCGATGACAGCGACGAGGAAACCGAACGCGACTTCGATGGCTTGGTTCACCGCGATCGATCTCGCTCCGACTCCGACGACTACCATGATCAACCCGATCGCGGCGACACATAGCAGCGGAACCATGGCAACGATCCAAGCCGGCGCCGTGCGGGCTACCGCGTAACGAAACACCACCGACAGGGGTGCCATCGGGCGACCCGCGGCCAGCAAACCGCCCTGCCGTGCCAACATCAACGCGACTGGAATCCATACCAACATGGACCAGACAATCGTGGTCAAAGCGGTCGTCACCCCACCATGTTCCGGCCACCAAAAGATGGACGTGGGTTCCGCAGCGATGACAAGCGAGGCGATCTTTTCAAGCGGTTCGCGAACCATCGCGGGACCGGCATCCGACCATCGCCACGACGGAGGCGACGAACCCGTCAACAGTCGCAGTCCGATTGCATGGATCGCCATCGCTATTGCCGTCACGAACAGCATCGACGGAGCGCCAGCGATTCGCAAGCAACGGCTCAACCGTACCCACGGAAACACGTCGGTCCATTGACGAACGCGGGCAAGCATTCCCGATTCCAGATCGATTCCGCGGGCACCGGCCGGTGTTTCTTCGTCTGTCATTCGTCGCAGTGGGGGCGGGAAGGGGCGCGTTGGGAAGGGAAGCGGGCCGGCCAATCCTAGCGGAACGTCCCTCTGCGTGTGAATGATGGTGGGGAATGGTTGCGGGGGAATGATTTTCAAATTCTGGACGGGTGGGATAGAGTGATAGGCGACCCCTTGTTTGTGTCTTTCTATCTTTCCAAGTGCAGTATGTCCTATGGTCGATTACCAAAACCAGCCGCCCAGCGATGCAGATGCGTACTTGGTCGATCAGATTCGCAAGGGCGACCAGGAAGCGTGGCAGTCGTTGATCGATCGTTTCGAAGGTCGGTTGCTTGCCTTCACCGATAGCCGTATTCGCAATCGAGCCAGCAGCGAGGACATTGTCCAAGAGGCGTTTGTCGGTTTCTTGATCAGTCTGCCCAACTACGACGGCAATCGCCGATTAGAAAGCTATTTGTTTTCAATCTGCGCTTACAAGCTGACCGATCATTTGCGTCGCGAAGGCCGTCGACCATCGATCCAAATGCACCATCGGGGTAGCAGTGGCGAGGGGGCCGCAATGGAGCCCGCCGGCAGCGATCGTGTCGCCAGTTCGATCGCCCGCAGTGTCGAACGCAAAGCAATCGAAGAGTCTGCGGTACGAGACGCGATCGGCGAGCAAGTCGATCGATGGAAATCAGGCGAGGGTTGGAACAAGCTGAAAGCGATCGAGCTGCTGTTTGTCGTCGGCATGCCCAACAAAGAAGTCGCCGAGGCAACGGGCCTCAGTGAACAGCAGATCGCGAACTACAAAAGCGACTTCCAAATTCGACTGCGTTCGATCATCAACCGAATGGAATTGGACGAAGGCGTCTTTCCCGAATTGGCTTAGCAGCCTGTTGAAAACGGGGTCTGACCCTTTGGAGACGTTGCTGAAATATTGTGAATTCGAAACGTCGGAGAGGGTCAGCCCCCTTTTTCAGCAGGCAGTTAGTGCGTCGGCGGAAATCGCAGCGTAAAAGCCGACGCGGCGATCATTCGGCCGTTGGGTGCGGTGGCGACGAAACCAGATAGCCGCTCCAGAATAACGGTTGGTCACCCGTGATTCCCTGGCGATCGTGCTCCGATTGCATCAGCAGCGGTTCCGCCGTCGGGTCGAGTTCTCGCTGGCGAATGAGCGTCGTCGCACGGCGCCATGATTCGTTCATGCCCATGAACGGAAGCTCTTGCAGAAATTCTCGCAGCAGCATGGCCGACGATTCGCCACCGACCGCCCATCGCGAAAGCAACACACTTCGCGCTCCGGCAACATGCAGACCAACCAAGGTCGTGAAAAGTTCATCGCCCGATCCAATTTGGCCGATGTCAATCGACGTTCGCAATCCAAACAGCACCACGCTGGCCGGCGATCCCACAGGAAAACGCAGCCAACCCTCCACCGTTCCGTACGGCGATGACTGGTCATAGGTCGCCAATCCTGTTGCCAGTGGGTTCTTTAAGTTGGCCGGTCGAGCGGAAGCGACTACCAAATGGCCGACCCGGTCGCCCACCAGCCCGGTCGGCACATTCAATTGGTCTGGCAATCGCAACGGTTCCTTAATCACGTCGACGACCGAATCGACAATCGACGCATTCAAGTCAACGTCGCGGGGCGCAAAAAACTGGTCGGTCGTGATGCCAACGACGCGCGAAGTTGCCGGCATCGCCGTCGGTTTGACCGCAATTCCTGGTGTCGGCGCGTACCGGATGGCGATCTTTTCAGAGATCAACGGCGAGTCGGGCTCGCCAATCGGCAGCAACTCGAACGGCAAATACCACAGCGGTCCGTCCGGCACGATGATCAGTTCGTCGAATCGCTCGGCGGTGATCTGATTGCCTTCGGGGAACAGTTTTTGTCGGATCGACACAGCGATCGTTTTCCATTCGTCATCCTCGGGTAAACGCTTTCCGCGAGTCTTGCCAACACCGATGCTCATCATCAAACGGCTGATGTCGCCTGGAATCCGGTTGCCGGCCGCAACGTTCCACATCACCACTTTGCCGTCGGCCGATAGAGTCGCATACAAACGGTTGCCGACGTGCGTGTAGGTCAACATCGCTGTGCGGGGGCCCAGTTTCGCGATCGGCAATTTCGGGTCTAAGGTGGGCACGGCTACTTGCGGCAAGCTGGTGCGGTTGATCGCCAACAACGTTGCCTTGGCCTCCATCATTTGTGCCACCGCGGCATCGGGCTCGGCGCGATTGATTGCGGCGCCTCGCAGTTCGGCCATCAACGGCCCGGCGGCCTTTCGTAGCTCGGCGATTTCCGGTGCAAGCAGTTGATCGTCACCTCCGGCGATCGCCCGAGCCTGCAGGATGCGTCCGCCGATGGGTTGTCGGTCGACGAAACGTGCTGCCAACATGGCGTCGCTGGCTTGCAGTAGGTCTTCCGCGTATCCCGACGCGGCAGCCAAGTTGATTCGCATCGCATGAGCCGGTGCTCGGTCGAGGATCAATCCGGCGATCGCGTCGACGGGGTCGCGACGCCAAACGTCGATCGACGGTTCATCGCAATACATTTTTAGCCACTTGGAACCCGTGCTGGCGCCGACGTTGCTGCCGGCCATTTGAGTCACCAATCCAAGTTGATAGATGCGCGGCATCGAAACGAGCGATCGTTTGCGGTCGGCGTGCCGAAGCGCGAAGCCTTCGATCGACGACAGAGCTTTGTCCAGATCGTTCACTTTGCCCGATCCCATTGTCGCGCCATTCGCGGCCGCGATCCGAGCTAGAACGTACGCGCCGTAGGCTTCCAAGCGAGGTTGAATCACATCGCGACGCGACGACAGAGCTTGAGCTTGTCCGAGCAAGCCCGACGCGGAAGCGGGATCGCCGGCGGTTACCGCCGCGTCGGCGGCAGCGATCAAGCAGTGCAGTGTCCCCAATCGCGACTGGCGACTGAGTGATCCGGCCGCAACGGTCGCCATCTGGGCGACGGTTGCCGCGCGGGCCGGACTGGTGCACCCGGCCGCCAACTGCATCGCTTCGCCTATCCATTCGGGTTGCTCCAATACCGCTGCCGCATTGGCCACGTTGGCCGCGATCGGGATGACATCATCGGGGTTCGCCGATGCGGCCAAGGTCGACGCTTGGCACAGCATTGCGATCGGCGACAAAGGATGGACACCGCCGGGTGTCGACGAACGAGCGGCCTCGGCGACGACACTTTTCTCGTCATGCTCTGAAAAATAACCGGCCGTCCGCATCGAACCGATCAACGAACGCGCCACGGGAATGTTCAGGTTCGCGGGGAATTTTGTGGCACTGACCAACGCCACGGCCATCGAGTCTTCTTCGGATAACGGCCCCAGGATGATCCGTCGACGGTAGGACGCGGTCGCGATGCCACGCATGATTTCGATGATATCCATCGACCGGACGTTCAATTCCTCGATCGCGCCGCCGGCGACCAATGACTGCTCGGTGACTCGATTCCCGGACAGAAACATCATCCGATCGCTCGTCGCGATCAAATTGACACTCGCCGCGTCGGGCCACAGCCAATTCGGCTTGGTTCGCTGAACTCCCATCTGGACGGTCGAATTCCAGTCCACTCGCGACAGCCAACCTTGGTATCGAGTCGCGATGTCATAGACTTGGTCCGAAATTTCGCGAGCGGCCGGAACATTTCCCAGGTGCCAATGGCATTCGCCCATCATCGCCAGTGCGGGAATCGCGTCGATCATCCGCCCGTTGATGTTGCGGCGAGATCCACGCAGCGCGGCCTCGAAAGCGTTCAGGGCTGATGGCAAATCGCCTCCGCGATAGACCCCGAGCGCCAAATAATACGTTTGCGGCGGATACTGGCCGGTCGGCTCGACGCCACCCAATGTCCCAAAAGCGGTTCCCTGGCCCTGGGCGAAAACAGCCTGACTTGGCGAAAATAGGCAAAACGAAAGTGCGGCGGCGGCAAGCCAAGCAAACCTGCGCCGAAGCGAATATCGAAGCGAATGGAGGGTCGGTGGCACGATCGTCGCAAAACGGCGATGATGCACCCATCGGGACGGGAATGGGCCAGATGCGTTCAAAGATCGCGTGAGGCAGATTCGCTTGAGACAGATGCACTTGTGATAAGGTCGCATAGGATTGCGGCTTCCAAAGTTAGGAAATCCAGAGCTGAGAAAAGAAAGCTGCCTTATCCTACAAGACTTTCGAGGCGAATCGGCGAACCGAATTCGGATAGGCCCGACGGTGGCCGCACCGCACAATCGCAGTTGACCCATATTCCCCAAACCCGTAACTTTAGCTTTCAGAACGATTTACGCGATTAAAGCGGGGCGAATGTCCGCGCACGGGCATCGGTTTGTCGCGATCAGGGATGAACTTCTTGAAGCGCTCGAGGCGCCAACGGCGGCTGACCTCGCAGGCTTTTCGGCAAAACAACTTCTATAGAACCATGTCATTTTTTGAACAGATTTGGGACATCCTCGGCGTCATTTTCGGTGGCGCCTTCGGTTCCGTTGAACGCGGTATCACGGCCGTTTTCGGGTCGGCCAACGCGCGGACCGTCGCTCGGTTTCGTGAACGCGCCGATCGAATCACGGCCATGGAGCCCAAATATGCGGCGATGACCGACGAAGAAATTCGCGCCCAAACGAATATTCTTCGTGGGCGACTGCGTGACGGCGAAGCGCTGGATGACATTTTGGAAGACGCGTTCGCGGTCTGTCGCGAAGGCGGCAAGCGTTTCATGAGCATGCGTCATTACGACGTTCAATTGATCGGCGGCATGGTGCTTCACAATGGTGGCATCGCCGAAATGGTGACGGGCGAAGGAAAGACGTTGGTCGCGACGTTGCCGACGTACCTGAACGCACTCGAAGGCAAAGGCGTTCACGTCATCACGGTCAACGATTACTTGGCCCGTCGCGACATGGAATGGATGGCACCGCTGTTCATGAACCTGGGGTTGACCATCAACGCGATCCAGTCCGGCATGTCGACGGCGGAAAAGCAAGCCGCTTACGCATGCGACATCACTTACGGAACGAACAACGAATTCGGCTTTGACTATCTTCGCGACAACATGCGACCGGCCGCCAAAGGCGACGATCGGTTCCCCAGCGAAGTTCAGCAATGCCAAGGTCCGCTCAACTACGCGATCATCGACGAAGTGGACAATATTCTGATCGACGAAGCACGGACTCCGCTGATCATCAGCGGCCCGGCCGATTTGGACTTGGGACGCTACCAGGAATCGGATCGCGTCGCCCGGCAATTGGTCAAAGAAACACACTTCACCGTCGACGAAAAACAGCACAACGTCACATTGACCGACGAAGGTGTTCGCGAAGCCGAACGGTTGGCCGGTGTCGAGAGCTTCTACACCGCTGGCAACATGGAATGGCCGCACCTGATCGACAATTCGTTGAAGGCTCATTATTTGTATCGGTTGGACGTTAACTACGTCGTCAAAGATCGCCAGATTGTGATCGTCGACGAGTTCACCGGGCGCTTGATGGAAGGCCGCCAATGGTCCGACGGGCTCCACCAAGCCGTCGAGGCCAAAGAGGGTGTGCCGATCAAACAGGAAACGCAAACGTTCGCAACGGCGTCGCTGCAAAACATCTTCAAGATGTACAAAAAGTTGTCCGGTATGACGGGCACGGCGATGACCGAGTCGACGGAGTTCATGAAGATCTACGGCTTGGACGTGGTCGCGATTCCGACGCACCGCCACATGCAACGGATCGAGCATCCCGACCTGATCTACTTGACCGAAAAAGACAAATTCAAAGCGCTCGCCGATGAAGTCGAACGCGCCCACAAGTGGGACATTCTCAACAGTAAAGACGACGAACACTGGGGCATCATCCAAAGCGAAACGGATGACGAAGTCAGCATCATCTTGAAGGGTGAAAAGACGGCGTCGAAGTTTCCGAAGTCGAAAATCACCTCGATCGAACGGAAGGGTCGCCCCGTGTTGATCGGTACGGTTTCGATCGAGAAATCCGAACGGTTGTCCGAGTTGCTGGAACGTCGTGGCATCGAGCACGACGTTTTGAACGCGAAACAGCACGGTCGCGAAGCCGATATCGTCGCCCAAGCGGGCCGGTTGAATGCCGTCACGATCGCGACCAACATGGCCGGTCGTGGTACGGACATCATCCTGGGTGGTAACCCCGAGAACATGGCTTGGGCACAACTGCAACACGAATACCCGACTCGTTTGGAAGTGCCCGACGAAGTTTGGAACACTTTGGTCGACGAGATCGACCAACGCGAAAAGATGAGCGAAGAGGGCGAAGTCGTTCGCGAGATCGGTGGTCTGTACGTCCTGGGTACCGAACGTCACGAGTCTCGCCGTATCGACTTGCAGCTTCGCGGTCGTTGCGGTCGTCAAGGCGACCCCGGTTCGAGCCGCTTTTTCTTGTCGCTCGAAGACGACTTGATGCGGATTTTTGCTGGCGATTTTGTCAAAAGCATGATGGAACGCTTGGGGATGAAGGAAGGCGAAGCGATCGAGTCTCAAATGGTGACTCGCCGAATCGCGGCGGCCCAAAAGAAGGTCGAAGAACGCAACTACGAAATTCGCAAGAGCTTGCTCGACTATGACGAGGTCATGGACGAGCAACGCAAGCGGGTTTACCGATATCGCCAAAACCTGTTGGACGGACACAGTTCGCGGAAGATGATTTTGGAATTGGTTCGCGGCCAAATCACCAAGTACGTCGACACGTTCCTTGAAACGAATTACGGCGTCGACTCGTTTGCGTCATTCGCCGGAGCGAAACTAGATTGCCAGCTGGAACCACGCGATTTTTCGAACATGGATTTCGAAATGGCCGACTCGTACGCCAAGGATATGGCCGAGCGATCTGCCGAAGTCACCGTTGCCGAAGTCGTCGAGGAAAATCTTCCCGAAGCGATGGAAGATGAATGGAACTGGAAGGCGCTGGCGAACTGGGCAAACACGCGATTGGGGACCAACTATCAGGAGCACTCGCTCCAGAAGATGGACCGCGACGAAATGATCGATGTCTTGACGGCCGCCGCGCATCAAAGGATCACGACCGTTGATCTGAGCGAAGGCGAGATGATGTTAGACGCAGACTTTGGTCTGCGAACGCTCAGCGCTTGGATGCACCATAAGTTCGGCATCGAAACCACGCCCGACGAATTCCGTGATGTCGAAGATCGGCGAAAGGTTTCCAAATCGCTGTACGAGCGTGCCGAAGCGGCGTACCTGCACAAAGAAGCTGAGTATCCGGTGCTGACGGGACTGTCGCGGTTCACCGAGAAGCAAGGTGCCCAAGTCTCGCTCGATCGCGAAGGTTTGGTCCAATGGGTGTCGCGTCGATTCGGTGCGTCGCTGGATATCGATAGCGTCCGACTCAATCGTGACGAACTGAAAGAACAGCTGATCGAATTCAGTCGCAACACGCACGGCGCCGCTGACGAAAAACACCAGCTGGCGAAATCCAAACTCGACGATTTGTTTGGGAAGGCAGACCCGAAAACGACGGCTGCGGTCGCCAGCGGAACGAACGGCAAACTCGACCAGTTGGCGGGTTGGCTGAACGACGAACTGGATCATCACGCTGCCAAAGAAGACCTGTCGCGAATGAACCGCGACGAAATGGCTTTGACGCTCGATGGAGCGGTGGACGATCGCTTCCACCCGGAAATGCGTCGCATGGAGCGGCAAGTACTGCTCAATATCGTCGATGACACGTGGAAAAATCACCTGTTGACGATGGACCACCTGCGTAGCAGCGTCGGTTTGAAGGGCTATGCCCAAATGGACCCCAAAGTCGAATACAAACGCGAAGGCATGCGGTTGTTCGAAACGATGTGGGAATCGATCGGCGAACGCGTGACGGACTTGATTTTTCGGATGGAGTCCCTGAACGAAGAATTCATCCGCAGCACCTATGTCGAAGGCCAAGCCCGTCACGACGAAGCCAACTCGGCGATGGCCGTTGCCGCCGAATCGAATGCTTCGCAAGCTGCGGCCGAAGCCAGTAACAGCGGTGGTGGCGAAGCGTCGCGACCGGATCCGATCCGAAATGAAGGACCTCGTGTCGGTCGCAACGATCCGTGTCCCTGCGGCAGCGGTAAGAAGTACAAAGCGTGTCACATGCGTAAGTAACGCGTATCGGGTTCGATGGAACGGAAAAAGGATTTTCCATGCGATTCAATTTTCTGTACGCCGTCGGGCTGATGTTGCTTTCGCCGGTTGTCGGGTACCGAATGGTTCGCCACGGTCGCTATCGGCGAGGGATTTCCGAAAAGCTTTTCGGGCTGGCGGCGAAGAAGGCCCACGCGATGACGCAAGGCCGCGGCTGTCTTTGGGTCCATGCGGTTAGCGTCGGTGAAGTGAATTTACTGCCTGGTTTGGTCCGGGAAATAGTACTTCGCGAACCCGGCGTTTGCGTTGTCATCAGCACATCGACGGATACCGGCTACGACTTGGCACTCAAGCTGTTTGGTCGCGAGCGAGTCTTCTTTTGTCCACTCGATTTCACGTGGGCCGTCCGACGAACACTCAAGAATTTGGCACCACAAAAGTTGGTGCTGGCCGAGTTGGAATTGTGGCCCAATCTGGTTCGTATCGCCACCGATTTCGGTGTATCCGTTTGCGTTGCCAATGCGAGGCTAAGCGAACGAAGCAGTTCCAGGTATCAAGCATTTTCTCGCTGGACCGCGTCCACGTTTGCCCGATTGACGTGGGTCGGTTGCCAAGACGAAGCGACTCGCAAACGCTTCGAGGCCTGTGGGACGCCGCCGAGTCGGTTGACGGTAACTGGATCGCTTAAGTTCGACAACGCGCCGACGTCGCGAGATGTCATCGCCGTCAATCGACTGTCACAGTGGGCCGGTGTTGATCCGTGGCATCGCGTTTGGATCGTCGGCAGCACCCAGCCAGGCGAAGAGGCGATGGCGATTTCGATCTACCAGTCGTTGGTTAGCGACCATCCAGAACTGCGTCTGGTTTTGGTTCCTCGTCATCGAGAACGTTTTGACGAAGTCGCCAAACTGGTTGAACATCATGGATTGAGCGTCCACCGTCGCAGCAGTGATCCGGCGATCGGGAACCAGAATTGGGAGGCCTCGTCGGTCGTTTTGGTCGACACGATTGGCGAGCTAAGAGATTGGTGGGGCGTTGGTCCGATCGCAACCGTCGGTGGCAGCTTTGGCGATCGCGGCGGTCAAAACATGCTTGAGCCGGCAGGATACGGATCCGCGGTTTCGTTCGGTCCCAACACACGAAATTTTCGGCAAATCGCAGAGCAATTGATCGATGCGGACGCCGCTGTTCGAGTCAACGATGCGGCGGAGTTGGAAACGTTCGTTCGCCGATGTTTGGACGACATTCCTGCTGCTGATTCGCTGGGACGAAGTGCCAGGGCGTTGGTGTTAAAGCACCGTGGTGCCACCGAGCGAACGGTCGCATCGTTGGTGGCCGATCGAAAGAAAGCTGCGGCTTAGGCGGTTCGAATGACCGCCTACGAAAAACGGGACAAACCCCACGCGGAGTTTGTCCCTATCGGTGCGACGGAGCGCTTCGCCGCAACCCGAGTACTTCTTCGTCGTTCGATCGCAGCCCAATCTTCGGCTCTTATCGCCAGACTTTCGTCCGCCTAAGAAAAACCGAACTCTGGTGAGTTCGGTTACGAGTGCGAGTCCCGGCATTTTATCTTGCCGGATTGGTGTCCTAACGCCGCTGACTATTCGTTCGACGTGTCGCGACTAGGTCGGCCACCACGGTCGCCGCCGGGTCGCCCTCGGTCACCACCGGCACGACCTCGATCGCCGCCGCGGTCACCACCACCACCGGGGCCACCGCGGCCGCCGCCCAGTGCACCGTCGGGCAAGTCAAACTTTTCGCCCTTCATTTCTTCGAACTGAGTTTTCTGTGCTGGCGTTAGAACGGCGAAAATTTTCTCGTCCATATCCGAACGCATCTTCGTCATTTGCTCTCGCATGTCCGAGTTGCCATCGCGGTTGCTGAACAGTTCTCGCATCTTTGTCGTCATCTCTTCACGCAGCGACTCACGGACTTCGTCCAGTTCCTTTTTTTGCGTGTCGCTGATCTTCAATTCGCTAACGACCTCGGGGTCGCCGAGCGCTTGAGCTCCCTGGGCTTGCAGCGAGATCTCTTTGAGACGTTCCATTTGTTCGGGGAACAGAACTTCATCGAGTTGCAGTTTCATCTCCGCCATTTTTTCCGAAGACTCTTTTTGCATCTTGGCGAAAAATTTCGTGCGGTCTTCCTCGCTCATTGAACGAAAGTCGACTCCCTCGGGACGTGTTGGACGCATCTGTTCGCCGAGCTTTTTGAGGGCTTCTTCTTGATCGGGCGAAATTTCGAGTTCCGTTCGCACTTCGTCGACTCGGAGCAACGTGAATGTAGGATCACCACCCATTCCGCCGCCACCACCACCGCCACCGGGGCGTCCGCCGAAACCACCGCCACCGCCACCTCCGCGTTGCCGATTGCCGTCTTGGGCGGAAACCGCCGCGACGGTCAGGCCTGCGGAAATCAATACAACGGCCATCAGCCGAAGGGACGCGAATGAAACTCTCATAACTATCGTTCTCGGTGCGAAAGGGATTCGAATGGAGCAAGAAAAGGGCGGTCGGAAACCGTTCGCCAAAGGTTGGTTCGAACCGGCAGCGATTTCGCCAAGTGTTTTGTTTGAACCATTGATTCGGTTCAGGGTTTCGGCACCGTTATCCCGACAACGTCGGTTTTTTGAAAAAATTGCTCCTTACCGAGCTTGTACAGTCCGTCGAACCAATTTTCTGGTCGCCAAAGGCTGTCGGGAACCCTCCCGACCAGTGCCAACGGCGACAACCTCACCGCGATTCCATTTTGGAGAATCCCATGAAACGCACCGCCATCGCCATGCTGTCCCTCGCGACTTTGCTAGTCGCACCCCTGTTCGCCCGTGCAGATGAAGCAACTGCGACGGCCGAGAAGACGATCGTCGAAACCGCGATCGCCGCCAAGTTCAACACGCTGGTCGCTGCCGCGAAGGCGGCCGGACTGGTCGAAGCCCTCAGCGGCGAAGGCCCACTGACCGTGTTCGCGCCCACCGATGCTGCGTTCGAGAAGCTGCCCAAGGGAACGGTTGAATCGCTGCTGAAGCCAGAAAATAAGGACAAGCTGGTTGCGATTCTGAAGTACCACGTCGTCAGCGGTTCGGTTCCTGCCGCCAAGGTTTTGCAGTTGGACTCGGCCAAAACGCTTCAGGGCACCGACGTCACCATCACTCAAGAGGGTGGCGCTGTCATGGTCAATAACGCCAAAGTTGTGAAGACCGACATCGAATGCAGCAACGGCTTGATCCACGTGATCGATGCCGTTTTGCTTCCCAAGGAATAGTTTCCCCAAGGCTGACCGATACGGTCATCTAGACGGAACACAGACTAGCTCTGACGCGGTCGCGTCAGAGCCCGGCGGTCGGCGACGACGCCAACGGATGTTCCGGTGCTTCGTGAGCGAAGTTACCGTCCGAGCGATCCCTTCTTCGACTTCTGCTCGAACCCTGCCCACGCGTCTCGTATAGAATGCTTGGCGAGGCATGGCGAAACCGAACCGCACTGTGGCGAAGTTTTGACGTGTTCGACTTCGCAACACTTTTCTACACGCGGCACTCTGGGTCTCGATGATGCGTTACACGATCGTTTGTTTGTTCTTCATCGTCATGGCTGTTGCTCAAACCGACAAGACTTCTGCCGACGATGTCGCGGATCAAGGTTGGGCTCGATTCCGAGGCGCCGGTGGGCGCGGCGTGTCCTTGGCCGACTTGCCAACGAAATGGAGCGATACCGAGAATTTGGAATGGAAAACATCGCTGCCTGGGAAAGGATCCAGCAGTCCCGTGGTCTTCGAAAATCGAATTTACCTGACTTCCTTTACCGGTTACGCGATGACCGACGATGATCCCGGTGATCGGTCCCAGTTGCAGTTGCACGTGCTGTGTTTCTCACTGGATGACGGACAATTGATTTGGGATAAGGAGATCGCGCCATCGGAGGAAGAACAGAAAGCGTCGAAACGAGTCACCGAACACGGCTACGCGTCGCCAACGCCTTGTGTCGACGCCGAGGCGGTCTACGCCTCTTTTGGTCCGTCGGGAGTGGTCGCCTTCTCTCACGAAGGCGAGCCCTTGTGGAGATGCAGCGTTGGAACCAATACCGCCGGATTCGGCGCTGCTGCCAGCCCGATCGTCTATCGGGATCTGGTCATCATGAATGCGTCAATCGAAGACGGCGCCGTTTATGGAATCGACAAAGCAACGGGCGAAGTGCGATGGCGGACCGAAGGAATCGATCGAGCATGGACGACGCCGACGTTGGTGCCGTGTGCCGATGGAAAGACGGACTTGGTCGTTAACCAAAAAGGGGCCATTCTTGGTTTGGATCCTGACACCGGTAAACGTCGATGGTCGTGCGATGGTCTCGACGACTATGTCGTGCCCTGTGTGATCGCAAGCGGTGGCCTGATGTATTGCAGCTACGGGCGCAGCAACACAACGATTGTCTTGCGATCGGGCGGCGAAGGTGACGTCTCGCAAAGTCATTTGGTTTGGGAAGTGCCGCGTGGAGCCAATGTGACGAGCCCCGTGTTGGTCGGAGATTACTTGTATTGGTCGCACGATAAAGCGATCGCTTTGTGTCTGCGGGCTAGCGATGGCGAAGAAATGTTCCGCGAACGAATGCCGACACGTGGCCGAGTTTACGGATCGATTGTGAGTGATGGCCAGAAGCTTTTTTTGACCACACGCGATGCAGGAATCTTGGTCATCGCGGCATCGCCGGAGTATCACGAGTTGGCGACCAACCAGTTGGGTGACGAATCAGAACGATTCAATGCCACGCCGGCAATCGTTGGCGATCGATTGCTGATCCGAAGTGATCGCACACTTTACAGCGTTAGAACGAAGTAGCTTCCGGGGGGCGTGCAAGCGAAGGTTTAAAAACGCATGAATATGCAGTCGCTTTTAGCGAAATCTTCGCAAAGCTACGTCGGAGATCGGCCATCCGGGCGCCGCCCAATCGTGATCCGGTAGGATGATGACGCTCGCGGCTCACACGCGTTTTCGAAGACCCGACTCAATGAACAAGCCGTAGAGGGAATCTAAAACGTGCCGGATGAATCGATCGACAATGATGACCTCGACCAACCGACCATCGTCGGACCGAAAGAGGATAGTCCGTCGGAAGACCGATCCGGTGCATCGTGTGGATTCGCTTCCATTGGTTCGATTGTTGGCCAGTATGAATTGCTAGGCGAGATCGCTCGCGGCGGCATGGGCGTCGTCTACCGCGCCCGGCACCAGCGACTGGGGCGACTCGCCGCAATTAAGATGATCTTGGATCCCGACGAGGCTGGTGATCGCGCGCATGATCGGTTCGACACCGAAGCGAAAGCAGCGGCGACCTTGGATCATCCTGGGATCGTTTCTTTATTCGAATCGGGGCACTGGAACGGCTATCCCTATTTTGCCATGGCCTATGTCGACGGCAAGAGCCTTTCCGACGAACTGCGTAGTGGGCCGCTCAAACCGGTCCAGGCGGCCAATCTAGCGGCCTCCATTTCCGACGCGATGGCGCACGCGCACGATCGACACATCGTCCATCGTGATTTGAAGCCAGCAAACATTTTGATCGACGAAAAAGGACAGCCCCATATCACGGACTTTGGTGTCTGCAAAGATTTGTCGGCGTCATCAGAATTGACGACGGCGGGTGAGTTGGTCGGCACGCCGCACTACATGCCGCCCGAGCAAGCGGGAATGGCCGGCGTTCCGCTTGGACCGGCGGCGGATGTTTACAGCATTGGTGCGGTATTGTTTGCAATGTTGACCGGTCGACCTCCGTTCTTGGCGGCGACGCCAATCGAAGTCGTATCACAGGTTTTAACGCAGGATCCGGTTTCGCCGCGGGCGCTCAATGCCAGCGTCCCCATCGAACTGTCGACCATCGCTATGAAGTGCTTGCGAAAGAATGCCAAGCAACGCTATCCGCACGCGAAGGATCTCGCCGACGATCTTCATCGCTTCCTCAAAGGCGAGCCGATTTTGGCGAGGCCTCCTAGCCTGATTGATCGGTTTCAAATTCTGTTGCGACGTCATGTCTTCGTCGCCAGCGTTTCGAGCACCGGCGCGTTGGCGCTGATCGCTATGATGTTGTTCCTGTTCGTGTCGCTCACGCGGACGCGCGACAATTTAGCAACTACTCAAATTGACTTGGACAAGGTCGAAGCCCAACTAAAGAGCGAACGCATTACCGTTGCTCGATTCTTGCGTACCCGTTCGGTATCACCTTCCGGTACGGATCCGATCAAAGTCATCCAGCAATTCGAAATGGACCGAATTGTCGATGCGCACCTGCAAGCAACTCCCACTCACCCCGATTTAGCGATGGAGCTAGCGGTGGAAGCGGCGAAGTGGTCCGTTTCGAATGATTTGGAATTGCCGGAAAACATTTTCGATTTCCTAAGAAACGAAGTGATGCGCCAGCAACCCAGTGATGCCGCCGCCGAACGCAAAAAGACATCTCAAGTGGTCGAGGGCAGCGACCTGTACGCGGAACTAGAAGACGCTTCGGCATCGGATCGATCGATTTTGGATAAGTTGATCGACGTTGCCAGAAAGCAAATTGTCAAACCCATGTCGAACGCCGACCGACGCTTGTTCGGGCTGCGTGTCGACGAGAAACCAGATACTGACGAGACCCAACTGTGAGCATTCAACTGCATATCATCGCTGGTCCGGATGCAGGCCGGAAGTACGCGTTGCCAGATAACGGAACGCTCGTTATTGGACGCGGTAGCGACAGCGATACGAAAATTCGGGACCCTCGACTCAGCCGCGTTCACTGTGAAGTGCAACAGCGAGATGGGCACTTTTTCTTGGTCGACCGAGGTGGCGCGGGTGGTGTACATATCAATGGTTGCGCGGTTGAAAACGAAAAGGCGATGAGCCTGGGGACAATCTTTGAAATTGGCGACTCACACTTGAGGTTGGAATCCGATGGCGGGCTTGATGCCGCCACCATGGTGCCCGGAAAAATGAAACTGCCGGGAATCGAACAACTTGCCGGCAAACCCAAGCCGACCGTCGATTCATCGCTTCGCGATCTCGTTGGTCAAACGTTCCAGGACCGATTTCAGGTAGACGAAATTGTTTCGCAAAGCGCGACCAGTGTCGTTTATCGTGGCACGGACTTGAAGCACGATCGGCCTGTCGCCATCAAAGTCTTGCGTCCTCAGATGGCAACGTCCGATCCGCAGCGAGAACGATTCACGCGCGCGATGCAAACCGTCATGCCGATCAAGCATCCCAACATCGTTCGGCTCCGCATGGCCGGTCGACGTGGCAACTATTGTTGGGCGGCGACGGATTGGGTCGACGGTTGCAGCGTTGCCGCGCTGATTGATTCCATCGGCATTTCGGGAATGTTGGATTGGAAACAGGTTTGGCGAGTCGGCGTGGATATCTCACGAGCCCTGGAGGAGGCTGGGCAACATCACGTGGTGCATCGAAATGTCACCCCGTCGAATTTGTTGCGACGAGATAGCGACAAAGCGTTTTTGCTTTCCGATTTGATATTCGCGAGAGCCTTGGAGACCACCGATGCCGCGCAATTGACACGCCCCGGTGATGTGATCGGCGACCTCGGCTATATGGCGCCCGAGCGGATTTTCGATGTCGAGAACGTCGACGAACGTTCGGACCAGTTCGGTCTAGGAGCGACGTTGTATGCGTTGTTGACCGGGAGGTCGCCCTACGCTGCGAACTCGCTTCCACAATTGATTGCAAACCTAAAGGGCGAGAAGCCAACCGCGCCTTATACCTTCCAAATCGGATCGGATGAACGGTTCAGCCATCTGGTGATGCGCATGATCGAAATCAAACCCGCCGATCGCTACCCCAACTCGACCGCCGTGCTGAAGGAGCTGGAACGCGTTGGTAGGCTGGCTGGGATGGAAATATAGGCCGAGTCACCATGCCTCGCCCGTGTTTCGTTTGCTGGCGTGAGATCGGTGTGAAACTTGATGCCCCCTTGGGTTTCAATTGCCTCGACTAGCCGATTTTGCTATCTCCCACGATGAGGGTGACGGATCTTGGCTCCGAGGAACAAACGCATGATGGCACAATCAATCGCCGTATTCACGGGCATCGTGTTCTCGTTGATCGGTCCATGCGCTTTGGGACAATTAACGATTTCCGATCCGGGCGAGAACCAAGAACAAGGCTATTTGCTCGGTGAAGGCGAGTCGTTCGGTCGTCCCGCAACTTCAGCGACGATTTCTGCGACAGCGGCCAGTCACCGTTCGTTGGCGCGGCCAAAGCCAATGACGCTTAAGGATGATGGGTTCACGACGAAGGAACCGTTGACACAAATACGCATCAACGTTCGCTATTTAATGGTCGATGCGGCAACACGTCAACAAATGTATCGACAACTCGATCCTAGCCGGACTCGTCATCTGGGGCCACCGTCGCGACAGTTGCCCGGCTCGAAATCGGTCTCGTCGCTGGAGGCTCGCGACGGGTGTGACAACACAATCACGGTTCCCTCGGGTGCGACTGTTTGTTTGTTGGATGCCACGGATGCGAAACTAATCATCGATGCCGTTTCGGTTGCCGCCGCTTCGTCAATGCAGCGATCGCCATCGGCCATGCTGTTGGACGGCAAAGAAGCGGAGATGAACGATCTGACGCAACGGCCGTTCGTCGTTGACGTACAAGGGTCGGCGGAAGATCGCAAACCCGTGATCGAAGTCTTTGAAGAAGGAACTCATCTTCGTTTGCGAGCGGATGTCGTTGCGGGTGAGACTTCGATTCGCGTGACGGCCCGCATCGAATGTAGCCGCATCCTTGACGTGGTCAGCGAATCCATTTTTGGCTACGGCGACGAGCCTATCGAGATTCAGTTCCCGCGTCATATGACGACCGTCGCCCAAGCCTCGGACGTCGTCCCGAACCAGTCGGTGCTGTTGATCGATCCGCATTTTCATTCGACAAAGCAGATTCAAAGCGAGACGCCGGTGCCGATGTTCGGCAAGATTCCCTACGTCGGACAGAACTTTAAAAACGTTCACGCTGTCGACGTCGAACAATATCTTATCTTGATGCTTGAACCCAGCGTGGTCAAGAAATTTTGACGCGAGCGAGTGAACGCGTTGGTCGATCGTAGAACGAACTCGGCAGCCGGTTTCGCGACTTAGGAACTTGTATTTTGACTGAGCCAACGTTCGTGCTGACCGCCCGGTGGATTCTGCCCTTGGTTGACGAACCCATCGAAGGTGGCTGGATCCGAGTGGATCAGGATCGAATCGTGGAAGTATCTCGTGAATCCGTACCTTCGGGCGCGATCGATCTTGGTGATGCGGCGATCCTTCCCGGTTTGGTCAACGCTCATACGCATTTGGAGTTCTCAGACCTCGTTCAACCGGTGGGTCACCCCGGTATTCGACTTTCGGCATGGATCGCGATGGTGATCGACCAGCGCCGCAAGGCAGCGTTGCACGATCGCGACGATTCAATCGAACGCGGCATCCGAGAGTCCCAAGAATCCGCTGTTACTTTGATCGGTGACATCGCGACGCCACCATGTCGCTATCCCGAGTGCAACGATGGGCCAGAAATAGTCTCGTTCGCAGAGGTCCTTGGATTGTCGGCGACACGAAGCGTTGATCGAATGAGTGCGGCCAATGCTCACATCGACGCGGATAAAAATGCCGGCATCAGTCCGCATTCTCCCTATTCGACGACGCGTGAAACGATCGCCGCCTGTGTTGATGAAGCCGTTCGGCGTCACCGGCCGGTCGCCATGCATGTCGCCGAATCGCCCGACGAGCGAGAATTGTTGATCGCCGGTAGCGGACCATTTTTCGAGTCGTTGAAAGCCATCGGAGTCTGGCGGGAAGGACAGTTTCCTTGGGGCGAGCGTCCCTTTCACGATTTGATCGAAATGCTTCGCAAGTCGCCGAGTGCGTTGGTTGTTCACGGTAACGATTTACAAGACGACGAGATCAGCGAGATCGCGAAACACTCCAACATGACAGTCGTCTACTGTCCAAGGACTCACGCGTTTTTCGGCTATCCACCGCATCCGGTCGATCGCTGTTTGGCGGCGGGAGTCCCGGTGGCATTGGGGACGGACTCGAGGGCAAGCAATCCGGACTTGAACCTTTGGCGCGAAGTTCAGTTTCTTTTGAATCATCGGCCCGATCTAGATCCGCAAGCCGTGCTTGCCATGGCAACGATCAACGGCGCCGATGCATTGATGCGCAGACAGTACGGCAGGATCGCGACAGGGTGCGTTGCCAGGTTCGGCACGGTTGCAACGGAGGCCAAGTCGATCGAGGACTTGTCCGCTGATTTCGCCAGCCGGCCGATCACGGCTTACTGAAACTTGATCGTGGTTAGCGATCGATCCTAGCCCGTGTTCAATCCCACCTGCATTCCGTCGGGCGCATAGATGCCTCGGCCACCGTCGACTGGCAAACAGACGCCGGTGACGAAGTCGTTTTCGCAAAGGAACTGCACCGCATGGGCAACGTGATGGGGCGTGCCGACGCGACCGACCAGCGTGCTTGTGGCGATCTTGGTCCGTTTTGTTTCCGACACGGAATCGTCCAACAGCACCGGTCCCGGTTGAACGCAATTGACACGCACCAACGGATTCATCTGCGAAAACTCGACCGCCAAAGATCGGGTCATCACTTCCAACGCACCCTTGCTCGGAAAGTACGCCGCATGGTCCAGGTAGGGCCGACCGGTTGCCCAGTCGCCGATGTTGATGATCGAACCACCACGCGTTTGTTTTGCCATGATCTCCGCCGCCGCTCGGGCGCAAAGGAACGATGCAATGGTGTTGATGTCGAAATAGCGGCGCATTTCATCGGCGGTGATGTTCTGTAACTTCGATGGCCGCCATATCGCGGCGCTGTTGACCAGAATGTCCAGTCGGCCGAAGTGCTCATGCGTTTGCCGAACCAATCGAGACGGAACTTCATCGTCATCAAGCGGTCCAACGGTCACGATGACTTCGACTTGATGTTGTTCGCGAATGGTTACCGCTGCGGCCTCGGCTTCGTCAACCGATGTGTTGGCATGCATTGCGATGTGGCAGCCAAGCGATGCCAAATGCGTGGCTATGGCTCGGCCGACGCGAGGCGCACCGCTCCCAGTGACCAGGGCGACGGGCGAAGGGGAATCAAAAAGTTCCGAGAGTGTTGGCATAGTTTATAGATAGCGACTGAGGGCATCGCCGCGAGTGGCGCGGGCGTCAACTTTGGCGATCGTGAGTGGGTCTTCGATCAACGGTGGTGCATGATGAGGTTTGGTGCGCGCGTCGATAACCAGGGATCCTTCGCAGCCAAAGTGTTTTTGCACCACGCCTGCGCCGATGCCGTCAACATCAGCGGCCGGATTGCTTCGCGTGAACGTGACCCACAACCAGTTCGCAAACCGACGCACTGCGAACTCGCTGTCGTCGACCAGTGTGATCAACGGAAACGCGTTGATCGCTGAAGATGCTTTGAACGCGCAAACGAATTCGACGAGCCGTTGGCGATCCGTTTCGGTTTTGCAGGGCAAAGCTTCAATCGCCAAAATTCCTGGCGCGACGACACGAGGATTCTTGAAACCGTCGGGCAAGTCGATGCCGGAAGGGATCTCTACGGGCAATTCACGGATCGGTGGTCCCGATGCGGCGATCACCAATTTCGAACCTTTGTTCAGCCCGGTTCCCGAATAGTCGAGTGTGTCGATGGTCGTCCGAGTATGAAAATGCAGATCTCGCCGCCAATCCACTCGGCTCAACATGTGTGCGAAAAACGCCTCTTCGCCATGAATGTCCAGCTTGCCGTCGGGGTTATCCGTGATCCATAAATACTTTGCCAACGACAGTTGACCGTTACCCAAGATCGCGTTGGCCTGGGTCAGCAATTCTTGCGGACCGTCGGACTTGACGAACGGCATGTACCGTTCGCTTCCGATCGCAAATAAAAGCGGATGGACGCCTGCCGCATCGACGGCGTGGACCGCTTGGACCCCCGGGATTACGGACGGAATGATGGGATCAGTCAGTTCGTGAATCAATTGTCCGAACGTCGTGTCTTCCTGTGGCGGTCGACCGACGACCGTGAACGGCCATATCGCGCCGTCACGGTGGTAGACATGCTCGACCCGCATTACAGGGAACGGGTGTTGCAGGCTGTAGTAGCCCAAGTGATCTCCGAAGGGGCCTTCGGGTTTGGTCGAGTTCGGATCGATCGTTCCGACGATCGCAAAGTCCGCGTCGGCATAAATCGGGGCGTGCGATTGCCTTGCCTTCGCGTTGACAATCATGGGGATCCGTCGCCCGGCAAGTGCGCCGCCGAACGTCAATTCCGTCAAACCCTCCGGCAGTGGCATCACCGCGGCAAGCGACATCGCCGGCGAACCGCCGACCGTGATACAGACGCGAAGTGGCTCGCCGCGATCGAGGGCTGCGCGATGATGAACGCCAATGCCGCGATGAATCTGGTAGTGCAGTCCGATCTCCTGATCGGCCAGATAGTCGTTGCCGCCCAATTGAATGCGATACATTCCCAAATTGACTCGCATCAAACGCTGTTGCGCTGAACCGGTGGCATCGGGATCATCGCTTAAGACTTGTGGTAGGGTCACGAACGCGCCGCCGTCGTCTGGCCAACATTGGATCGCGGGCAGTTCAGAAACCTTGCACTGATTCGCGGTCACCGCGCCGCCGCGAACCGACCGTGGCAGCATCCTGAGCGCCGTCAGCGGGACACCCGCGTATCGAAGGGGATGCTTGGGCAGTGCCGAAGGGTCCAACTTGATTTCGATCAGCCGGCGGACCGACTCCAGCGTATCGCGAAACAAATATCGAGCTTGATCGATCGATGCAAACAAATTCGACGCTGCCGGAAATCGTGAACCACGAACGTTGTTGAACAGCAACCCTGGGCCGCCGCTGGCGTACACCCGTCGTTGGATCTCCGCCATTTCGAGGTGGGGGTCCACTTCGTCTTGGATTTCGATCAATCGACCGCCTTGGCGTAGGTCATCGACGACGTCACGGGTACTGCGATGCTTCACAAGGATTGAATTTAACGAGGTAACGAATCAAGAAATCGGCGGTAACTGGTCTTCCGGCAACCGAGGCTAGGATAACCGCCATGACGGCGCTACACTAACGGTTCAAATGGTCTCGTACAGATTCCCACGGCAGACGCACCACTGGTATCCGTCTGTTGACATCCCAACGCCACAGATCGAATGCTCGAAAGCCTCCCCCTGCCGTCGCCCAACCTGTCGCTGATTGCTGATCCGATCCAAGATCGCGAGTCCATTGTTGTCGCCGGGCTATCCGGCGACGGGACGCTCTCGCCCACGTTGGTCCAATGGGACGAAGCCACCAACGGTTGGCTAACGCGTTTGGTCGAAAAAGGGCAAGTGCGAGGCAAACAGGGTGAAATGAACTTGTTGGCGTCACCTTTGTCCGACGGTCCGAATATGGTTCTGGTAGTCGGATTGGGTAAGAAGACACTTTCCCGCTCGAACGCTTTCGATCTGGCTTCCGCAGCCGTAAGGAAACTATCGGATCGGCGGCGCGATCGTATCATCATCGCGTTGGGGGAATCACTTCCTGTTGAGATGCAAGACGTCGTCGTCGCGGGAGCGATCTTCGGATGTGAGAATCAAGCGATCTACCAGAGCGAACCCTCGGCCACGATCCCCGCAGAGATCGGCTTCGCTGGCATCGGGCAAGCGGCGATTGATCGTGGGCGCATCATCGGCAGTTCGATCAATCAAACGCGTCGATTGGTCAACGAACCGTCGGCGATGATCTACCCGGCAAGTTTTGCCGAGGTTGCGAAGAAGGTTGCCGCTGAATGCGGTTTGGAATGCGAGATTTGGGATGAAGCGAAGTTAGAAGCCGAAGGTTGTCGCGCGATCCTTGCTGTGGGTGCAGGTTCGGCCGCGCCGCCGCGACTGGTCATCTTGAAGCACAACGGCGGCGGTGCGGAAGCGCCGCTGGCGATCGTTGGCAAAGGAGTTACCTTTGACAGCGGCGGTTTGTCACTAAAGCCCAGCGAGGGAATGGTTGACATGAAATGCGATATGGCAGGGGCCGCAACCGTTTTGGGGACGATGCGTGCGATCGCCCAATTGGGCGTCAAGCAAAACGTCATTGGTTTTTGCGGGTTGGCGGAAAACATGGTCAGCGGATCATGCTACAAGCTCGGTGATGTGATCGAAACGCGCAGCGGAAAGACCATCGAAATTCTGAACACCGATGCCGAAGGTCGCGTCGTGTTAGCGGATACCTTGGACGTCGCGATTCAGCACAGTCCTCGGGCGATGGTCGACTTGGCGACCTTGACGGGCGCGTGCATGGTGGCGTTGGGCGTTGAAGTTGCCGGCTTGATGCCCAACGATGCTTCGCTATGCGAGACCATCGAAGTGGCTGCCGAGGAAGAAGGCGAGCCGGTGTGGCAATTGCCGATGTTTGACTTGTACGACGACAAGGTCAAGAGCAAAATCGCAGACATCAAGAATGTCGGCGAGGGCCGCTGGGGCGGCGCGATCACGGCGGCAAAGTTTCTTGAAAACTTTGTCGGTGATGTACCGTGGGTTCACATCGATATCGCGGGGCCTGCGTTTGCCGACAGCGCCAAGCCGCACCGTGACGCAGGGGCCACCGGTGCGATGGTGCGGACATTGATCCGTTGGATCGAGAACGCTACCCACTAACGATTCGCCGTTACGCTTTGACGCCGGGCCAGAACTTTTTCCACTTGCTCTCGCTCGATTTGCTGCCCGCATCCTCGCTGTCGACGGGCTTTGCACCGCCGCCTTCCAGCTTCGCGGCCAGTTCGCGAATGCCTTGCGTGATCGCGGCCTTCGGAGCTTGAACGATCAAGGGGACGCCGTTGTTCCGCACTTCGACCATCGTTCGATAGTCATTAGGAAGCAATGCAAAGATTTCACGCCCCAGTGTTTCTTTCGCCTTTTTCAAGCTGATTTGTCCGGCTTCCAAGCCAGCGCGATTGACGACGATTTCGACCTTGTTCTGAAGACCGTCGATTTCTTCAAAGCCCATCATCAACCGAACGACGTTACGTAGACACGGCAAGTCTAGCTGCGTCACCAAAACCACGCGAGTCGCGCTCTCGATCGCCGCCATGTCAATGCTGCTGTACGTTTTTGACAGGTCAACGATCAAGTGAGTGAACGAAGCCTTCAACAGCCCGATCACCTTGCGAATGCTGTCATCGGTGATCGCAAGCGTGTCGTGCAACTCAACCGGTCGCGGCAGCAAGTACAATCCGCTGCTGTGTTTCGTCAATGACCGCTTGAGCAGTTGGATGTCAAGCCGCGAGATGTTTTGAACGACGTCAGCCAGCGTGTAGTCCGGGATCGAATCCAGGAACACGTCCGCATCACCCAGCGCCAAGTCGAGATCCAACAATGCGACACTGTTCCGCGGATCCGCCGCCAAGACACATCCCAAGTTGACCGCTGTGCTGGTGGAACCGACACCGCCGGTGGCACCCGCAATCGCATAGACTTCACAACTGCGCCCGCCGCCTTCGGTGGCGCCGAACTTTTGCTGACTGACGCGTTGCAGCGCGCTGTTGAGATCTTCTTTGTTCAACGGAATGGTAAGAAACTCACGAGCGCCCGATCGCATCGTTTTCAATATCATCTGACCGTCGGTCTGCTCGCTCGCCGCCAAAATTGCGGTGTCGGGTGCAGTCGAGGCCAACTTCTTGATCAGCTCGATCGCCTTCTCTGGATTCGAATCCAACGCCACGACGCCCACGTCAGGAGCGGTTTGCTCGATGACGTCCGGGAAGAATTCGTATCGCGAACAGTCTGCCTCCAGCCAAATCGTGTCCATTCCCAGGAGCATGCTCTTGAGTGCTTCGCGTGACCCATCATTGGGGTCCACCAAAGCGATTCGTAAAACGTTACTCATTGTGATTGACCGATGGAAAAATTAGATCGAACAGAGGAAGCCGTCTCAGGCAAGTACAAGTAAAGGGGCGTTGACTTTCGAGTTACTGAGGCGAGCTGATCGTGACACCTTCGCCGACTTGAATCGGTTCGTTGCCCGGAACGATCGCACCCGGGGGCAGTACAACGCCTCCGTGAATTTCGTTGGCTCCGACAGGTCCGCCGTAACCATGGGCGTCTTGGCCATAGCTGAATCCGTCGCTTTCGATTGGACAGTTGCAGTTGTCACCCAAAGTGTTCGGTACTTCGATGTGTCCCTTCATAAACAGTTCGCAGTCGGTGGGCGACGTCGAGTTGAGTCCGGGGCCGCCGCGAGGTACTTCGTGAGGATCCATCGCACTTACGAATTCAGGTGTGACCGTGATCAGCAACTCGATATCGTTACGTTCTTCACGTACACGGCGGAACATGGTTCCGATGTAGGGTAATTCGCCCAACAGGGGTGTTGCACGAGTGACCGACTCGGTTCGGCTCTGCAGCAAGCCTGCGATCGCAAACGTTTGTCCGGCTTGCAATTCGACGGCTGTTTCGACGTAGCGTGAACGGAATGCCGTCACCGAAACACCGGCAGCGGTGATCCCGTTCGAAGCATCCGGTTCGGAAACTTCGGGGCGGACTTCCAATCGCACTCGACCGGGGCCGACAACAAAGGGCAGGAAGTCGACTGCGGTGCCAAACTCTTCGTACTGGACCGTGATGGATCCATTACCCGAGGGAACCAAGTACGGGACCTTACCACCGACGTTGAAACGCGCCGGACGACCGTGGGTCGCGACGACCGTTGGCTCGGCCAAGAACTTGATCAAGTCTTGACGACGCAAGGCGGTGATCATGGCGGTGAAGTCGCCACCGCCAGCAAACATACGGTTGGTTCCGCTTAGAGCACCTTCGGTGGATGGAATCAGACCTGATACGTTGCTTTGTCCAAGATCAATCAGGCTGCCTGGCGAGCTGTAGAAGAACGCATCCTGAGTGAAGCTTCCCCAATCGATTCCCAAGTCACGAAGTTTCGTTCGCGAGACTTCCATGATCTTGGTGTGAAGCAGGATCTGTTGCACCCCGACGACACGAATGTTGTTTACAACCGTTGGGTAGAACTGTTCAACAATCGCAACCGCACGGTCCACTTCGTCGACGTTCGTGACGCTGCCCGAGATGATCGCGCTGGTATTGACTGGCAAGACCTTAAGCGATGCCAACGGCAGTTGGGAGGCCAAGATGCCTTCGACTTCGCGAGCGTCGGGCATCACGGTCACGTCGACCGTGTAGAGCTTTTCGTTCGTGTCCCAAAGGTTCAGCTGGGTCGTGCCTGGCGTCTTGGCGAAGATTTGAATCTGGTTCTGCGACACAGGTGTCGCCCCCAGGATCCCTTCGTTGTGAACTTGAAACTTTGGAATGCGATCTTCCAAAGTCAAAATGCGGCTACTCTTGACCAACATTTCCAATCGTTCAACCGACTGTGAGATGTTGCGGTTTACCGTCGACGTGTCCGACGCCAGGCGTACCGGACTCGATTGAGCCGAAACGCTGTCGGGGCTAAGGTTGCCTGCCAAAGCAAGCGTGAAAATGGCGGCCAAAAGTTTCGCCGTCGAACGGTTCGTTTCCATTGCAAAAGCATCCTTGCGAGACCTGATTTGGATCCATCCAAACGGTGACACCGAAACGAACCATGGTGGTAAGGTTCTGCGCCAACGGTCTCTGCGGGTAACGATAGTAAAAAGGGGCTAAGTCGTCGTATTTCGTGGTGACAGCGTCGCCACAAGCTGTCAGCTACTCGCTGGCCGATCCACGTCCGCCCGGAGGCGATGTCGATTGATAGAGCGGGCTGTTTTCACCAGTCAAGTAGCTGTAATCTTCATCAGCATCTTTGTCTTCGGGCGTCGTCGCTGCGGGCGGCGCGTTCTCGGTCATGGATTCAGATGGCGAATCACTCTCACCACCGACTTCACCGATCCGCACGGGCAACTTACCAGGCACGATCCAGTATTCCGTCATCCGACCTTCGGTCATCTTGAACATCGAGAAACCGTTTTCATCGCGTTTCTTTGTGTCGTTAGCGACCGGTTTCACTTGACGTGAAGAAGCGAGTTCGCGGCGTTCACGTTCTTTAGCAAGAGCTTTCTCTCGCTCGGATTCTTCCTGAGCGACGCGATGATCTTCCAGCCAGGTCAAAAATTCGCGACCGGCTTGGTTGGATCCATCCTCGTTGCTGTAGTCTGCGTCACTCCCCAAGCTCAATCGCACGTTCCCCAGCTCTTGGGCGTATTGCCAAGCGTCGGTGTCCTTTTCGTGGATCAGCAATTGGATGTTACGCAGATTTTTTGACTTGTCTTCGCCTGCCCGGCGTTCGGTGTCACCATCAAGAGCGTAAACGCGAACGCCCATCAAGACGGTCTTGCTCATGCTTTGAGGAATCAGGTCGCTCTTGGTGAAGTATGCCAGCACATCGACGCGATCACCCGGTTGAATTAGGTTGGCAATCGTCACGTCCGCAGCCTTCAACGCCACCACACGGTAGCCTTTGGGGACGGTCGTCCAATTCTCGTCCATAAGTTTCACGGGCATGATTGCCTCGCCGACGTAAAAACGTTGCTTGGCGTATTTGCCCTTCAATGATTCAAAGTCACCTGACGAACCCTGGGGGATCCGATCGGTGGGCCACTGCTCCAAACGAATCCGTTCGGGCGTGATTTCTTCGCCAATGTCAATTGCGGCTGTGGCAACGAAAATCTCCGTTGTGCTGCCGCCACCCTGGCCGTTGGCCTGCGCTTTGAGCCATTGATTCGCCATGACGGTGGCAACGGTGCCGCACACCAGAGCGATCAGTAGGTAAAGTGATTTTCGCATGGGAACTTTTGGGTCGTTGTGACACGGGCCGCACTGAACCTACAACGCATTCCAAAACGTGGAAACGAATTCGGCTAAGAGGGTGTTTCGGTACAAGAGCGTATGCCGCTGCAACCCATACGATCGGCGATGCATCACCGATACGACCGGCTCGCATGACTCAATTGGTTTCAGCGACTCAGTCGTTACAAATTGACAACGGCCGTGCGAGGAAGCCCCGCTCGGCCGATGCCTTGATTTACTTGTTTCACGATTGGACGTGCACGCGATTACACCAGCATGCCTGCCAGAGCGAAGTACGCGATCGATCCAATGGCCATCGGAATTCCGTAGGGCAGCAAGTACATGGTCGGCTTACGTTCGCGGGCGATGGCGGCGAGCGCGGCAGGTTTACGAACGGTCTTCCATTCATGGATGATTCTGTGAGCCATGGCAAAGTGCTTTTCCCATTCGCCGCTTCTCCAAATCATGACTGCTGCCATGATTCCACCGACGATGGCTGTCGCGGCGAATGCGTAAAGAGTGACGACTGCACCCAACCAAGCACCGACGCCGGCGAGCAGTTTCACGTCGCCAGCACCCATACCGCCGCGGTTGCGAAGCAACAGCAGGCACATCGTTCCGACAACGGTACCGAGCAGGCTGTACATCAGCCCCTGCATTCCAATGCCGCCCTGAATCGTCCAGTGGACCCAGCCCATCATGATGAATGGGAAAGTCAACCAGTTAGGTACTTTCAGAATCTTGCCATCAATGACAGCGGCGACCACCAATACGATGGTGACGAACCAGACGGTCCAGTTTTCGGCGATGCCGGCGAATAAGGTGGTCATATTGTTTCCCCGTGAAGGATGTTGCGTGCGTGCGTTTTTTGTCTCGGCCGATTCGAACCGCGGCAATCGCAATGCGATCGCGTCGGAAACGTTCGGAGGGCTCCGCCGGTGGCGAGACAGCCAAGGTGGGTGGGTTACTAACGTGGGCCGATCATCCAACTGAACATCGCGAACAGTAACGTCACGAGACAGCAAGACAGTTGCCAGGCGTAAGCCGCAGCATCAGCCGGTAGCAATGGATAGTTCATGATCAGGGTTCTCCCGCAGTGGATCGGATGCGGGCCGTGTGACGCGGGCGCGTCCGGTTGGCTGTTTCAAGTTTCGGTTCGGGCGAAGGGTTGCTTCGTTCCGACCTCAACGAAAAGCATCCCGGCGCGGCGGTGAGGGCCGATGAAAGCCCACACCGCGTCGCGACGAGATATCTTTTTGGTCCGCCGAAAGAATCGACGGCAATCAACTAGTTGCCGATTGCGTTACCGACTTCGGTGAACTTGGCTTCTGCGTTGGTACCGATGGTACCGACAGCAGCCAAGCAAACGACGACGATCAATGCCAACATAACCGCATACTCAACAGCGGTCGGGCCATCTTCTTCCTTCAGGAAGTTAACAATGCTTTGCGTGAAGTTCTTCATGTCAAATATCTCGCGAGGTGAGAGCATGTTGGGTAAGCAACATGCGACGACGACTTTCAGGAACGACTCAAAGTGAATCGTTTCCGTTAGGGAGCAGCCCGTCTTCCGACTTTCGTCTGACATGCCTTGGTAACCCTTGGCAGCCCGGCTTTCCTGGGGTGAAACGTGATTGCTCACATCCATCCACGGATCCGTAGCTTTGCGTGCCGACCTCTCGGGCGGTTTGCCTTTGTCATGGAAAGCAAGGCTGACCGAAGTTCGCAAACCACTATTCAGTGACTCGTTTCGCCTCGGCAGCAGATCGAACACCGATCCGCTCACTTCTACTGGAAACCTATGACACGAATCGCGTCTGTCAAAATACTCTGGCGTGGGAAACCTTAACGCTTTGCTAGAAATCGCCGGTCGTAACGGATGTGACGTCTACGACTGTCAGGTCTGGTCGATCCGACCCCACTTGGACTACTGAAGTGCTCGATCGAGCGCGTCATTCGTTAGCGGTGGATCACATTGATGACCCATGCATCGATAAAGAGTCGTCTGGCCATCGATCGGACCACGCCCAGCATTGATCGCGACAACGGGTCCCGACTCCGGCGACTCGCCGACTACCCAAGAGATCGTCGCCCGGGGACGAAAGCGTTTCAGAAACTTCGTCCGCGCTAATTGCATCGCTTGCATATCGGGAACTGCAAGCACCCATTGTTCGGATTGGCCGTGATGTAGGTCCAGTACCGAAATCAGCCCCCCGCAAGCCGCGGCTTGCTTGTCCAGAACTTCCCCGCCCGCGGTCAGCGTTCGCTCGGCCGCCAAACGAAAGTCGTCGCGATCACACAGTCGCGACAATTGCAACAACGTGTGTGCCGCCGATGCGTTTCCGCTGATCAACGATCCGTCATGCCAGTCCTTTGTCTTGGCGATCAGTGCTTCGCCAACATCAGCCGAGTAATAAAATCCGCCCCGATCGGAGTCCTCGAAATGGGCCAGCATCGTGTCCGCCAACTTGGTCGCCCGCGCGATCCAGCGTGCGCGTCCGGTTGCCTCGAACAACGCGATGAACGCCGCAATCGTATAAGCGTAATCATCGACATAACCTTCAAGATGTGGCTGGCCGTCACGATACGCGTGCAGCAGTCGCTGATTGGGCTGAAGCATCGTCGACAACACGAATTTCGCCGAACGCTCAGCGGCTTCGATGTAACGCGGCTCATTCAATACCGCGCCGGCAATGGCAAGTGATTTGATCGCCAGCGAGTTCCAGGCGGTGATGACTTTATCATCGCGACTGGGGTGGACCCGCCCGTCGCGTACTTGCCGAAGCCGTTCTCGATCCTCGGCTAGCTCCGCCGCCAGTTCTGCATTGCCGACGGAAAATTTCAAATGGGCGATCGACTTGCCTTCGAAATTGCCGTCCGATGTGATGTCGTAGACTTCACAGAACCGTCGGCCCCGTACTTCGCCGAGTGCTTGTATGACTTCATCGGGTGTCCAGACATAATATTTGCCCTCGATGCCTTCGCTGTCAGCATCCTCGCTGCAATGGAACCCGCCGGCGTCGTCCACCATTTCGCGGCAAAGATAGTCAAGCGTCTGTTTGGCGACGTCGGCGTGTCTTTCGTTCCCCGTGACTTGATAGGCGCGGACATAGACTTCAGCTAACAGGGCGTTGTCGTACAGCATCTTTTCAAAGTGTGGCACCAACCAACGCCCGTCGACGCTGTACCGGGCGAACCCGCCGCCGATGTGATCGTGGATGCCTCCGCACGCCATCTTGTCGAGCGTCCATTCGGCGGCGTGAATCAATCGCTCGTCGCCGCTGACGGCGGCCCGCCGAAGCAGCAAGTCCAAGTCCGTGGCATGAGGAAACTTGGGCGCGCTGCCAAACCCGCCTTCTTGGTCGTCAAAGCGATCGAGCAAGTCATCGACGGCTTGGTCAACCAAACACGCATCCGGTATCGCCGACGTAACTTCGGAGGTGCCCGTCGCCAATCCAATCATCGCATCGTTCATTTGGTCGGCGTGCTGATTGACTTCGTCACGGCGTTCATTCCAAGCGGCCGCGATCGCGTCGAGCACTTGTCCGAATCCGGGCATGCCCTGTCGCGACGTGGGCGGCCAATACGTACCAGCGTAGAACGGTTGGCGAACGTGATTCAAAAACACGCTCATTGGCCAACCGCCGCGCCCGGTCATCAACTGGACCGCACTCATGTAAACGTGGTCGACGTCCGGTCGTTCTTCGCGATCAACTTTGACGCAAACGAAATAGTCATTCAAAAATTTGGCGATCGCCGTATTCTCAAAACTCTCGCGTTCCATCACATGACACCAATGGCACGCCGCATACCCGATCGATAAAAAGACCGGTCGGTCCGTGGACCGCGCCAACTCAAACGCCTCGTCGCCCCACGGGAACCAATCCACCGGATTGGTTTGGTGTTGAAGCAGATAAGGCGAGAGCGATTCAGCGAGTCGATTCATGGCCGCCAATCATTCCTATCGCCCGGTACCGGTCGCCTGGTATCGAGGTTCTAAACGTCCAGGTTTCGTACATCCAGCGCGTGAGTTTCGATGAACTCGCGACGTGGCTCGACCTTGTCGCCCATCAGCAATCGAAACATTTCGTCGGCGGCACCGGCGTCGGTTAAGTTGACCTTCAACAGTGTTCGGTTGGCCGGGTCCAGGGTTGTTTCGCGAAGCTCTTCCGCGTTCATTTCACCCAGCCCCTTAAAGCGAGTCACTTGCAGTCCTTTTTCGCCGGCTGCGCGAACTTCGGGCAGCAGCCCGCGAAGATCTTCCATGGGACGCCGGATGTCTTCGCCGCGTACCAATTCGAACCGCGCGGTTGTCGATCCCGTTCGCTCGATCGGAATCAGATCGTCGACGCTGAAGCCGAGAGTTTGCAGATCCTTCAGGCCGCTGTTGATCGTTCGGACCTCGTGCAATTCGGTCAGGTGGGCCAAGTTGTCCGGTGGCGTTTTGATCTTGGGTTCGGCCGGAGTCGCCGTTGTGTCGTCGGTGATCTCCAGCTCGTCGTCGTCGTCTTCTTCGATGTCGAGAGTCAAGTTTCGCTGGTTCAAGAATTCTTCAACCGCGTCCTGGGTCATGAACCAATTTTCTTCGTTACCGTGGGTCACCAGCAGGGAAGGCAGCTTCTCGGCAACGGGATCGTAACGCATGGCGTGGCTTCGCAAGCTGATGCCACGTTGTTCCAGCGCGACGACGGCGTCTTCCATTGCGGCCAGCGACGTACATAGCGCACGCATTTGGTCGCCTTCGACACGCCGACCGTCTTCCGCTTCAAAGATCGTGTCATTCAAACCGCGTTCGAGCAACTGAGTCTTCATCTCGCCATCGGTTTGGATGTAGTACCGTTTCTTGCCGTGTTGGACACGAAACAATGGCGGCTGGGCAACATAGACGTGACCCCGCGCAACCAACTCGTACATCTGTCGATAAAAGAAGCACAACAGCAGCGTCCGAATGTGGCTGCCATCGACGTCGGCGTCGGTCATGATGACGATCTTGTCATACCGACGTTTGGTCAAGTCTTGATCGGCGCCGATGCCGGTGCCAATCGCTTGGATCATCGATTGGACTTCGGTGTTCTCCAGCACCTTCGCTTCGCGAGATTTGTAAGCGTTGATAATCTTTCCGCGAAGCGGAAGAATCGCCTGATACTCTCGCATCCGTCCGCCCTCGGCCGATCCACCGGCCGAATCACCTTCCACCAAGTACAGTTCGCACTCGTCCCGATTCTTGCTGATGCAATCGCGAAGTTTGCCCGGCAAGCCGCCGCCGGACAACGCATCTTTGCGTTTGCGAAGCAAGTCTTTGGCCTTGCGAGCAGCCTCGCGTGCTTCCGCCGCCAACATGCCCTTGCGAACAATCGTGACCGCGACGCGAGGATTCTCTTCCATGTACTTGGAAAGCTGTTCGCCCACCGCACCGCTGATGATGCCGTCGACGTAACTGTTACCGAGTTTGGTTTTCGTCTGGCCTTCGAATTGCGGCTCGGGCACACGAACACTGATGACGGCGGTGATGCCTTCCCGGAAATCGTCGCCCGCCGGCGCGACGCCTTTGAACAGATTCTCTTTCTTGCCATAGTTGTTCAGCGTCCGCGTCAAACCACTGCGGAAACCCGATTCGTGGGTTCCGCCCTCCGTGGTGTGAATATTGTTGACGTAGGACTGGACGTTCTCGGTGTATTCGGTCGTGTACTGCAGCGCCATGTCGTACTGGACGCCATCCTTTTCACCGACGATGCGGATCACGTCGGCGTGAACTGGGTCGCTGGCTCGGTTGAGGTGTTCGACGAATTCGACGATGCCCCGTTCGTATTTGAAGTCGCCGCCCTCGCCGTTTCGCTCGTCCAAGTACTTGATATGCACGCCCGAATTCAAGAACGCCAATTCTTGCAATCGTTTGTACAGCGTGTCGTAGCTGTACTTGGTGGTGCTAAAGATCTGGCCGTCCGCTTTGAACGTCACCTTGGTTCCGGTCTTCTTGGTGACACGACCCTTGGTGACGGGCGTTGTCGGTATGCCGCGTTCGTATTCCTGAGTCCACGTGAACCCTTCGCGACTGACTTCGACGTTGGCCCATTGGCTCAAAAAGTTCACCACCGTGACACCGACGCCGTGCAAACCGCCGGACGTTTGATAGGCACCCTTCTTGAATTTTCCGCCGAACTTCAAGACCGTCATCACGCCTTCGAGCGTGGTGACTTCGCGGTCGAGTTCTTCGGACAATTGATCGTGGCGGTCGATCGGGATCCCGCGACCGTCGTCCTCGACCGTGACGCTGCCGTCGGTGTGGACGACGACGCTGACCGACTTGGCAAAGCCCGCCATCGCTTCATCGATCGAGTTGTCAACGACTTCGTAGACCAGGTGGTGAAGGCCCCGATTGCTGGCGTCGCCGATGTACATACTGGGCCGTTCGCGGACGTGTTCAAGGTCCGAGAGGTGTTGAAGGTCCTTGCCCTCATACTCTTTGTTGGCCGCCGGGATGGTCGACGCCTGGGTGGTGGATGCCGAGCTCGCGTTGGTCGCGGGCTGGTTCTCTTCCGATGCACTTTCGTCGGGGGTGTCTGCGGTGGGGGCGTCGCTCATGAAAGCCTGCAAAAAGACGAAGAAAAAGGACGTGAGCACACCAATGTGCGAACCCCGGGATTATAGCGTTTTTTCGCCCCGAACGCAGTGGGTCTGGTCCAGCTGCGGAGCAGCGACGGATGGTAGCCTGGAGTGAATCCACACGAGCATCAGCGAGTTGGATGGAACCCCAGGATTTGGCCGATTCATCATCGCGGTGCCGAAGCCGCGACTAACGCTTCGGTAGATAGCGCTGATATGCGGCAACAGCCAGGACATCGCAGCGTTCGTTTTCCAGGTGGCCGGCGTGCCCTTTGACGTGCTCGTAGCTGATTTGGTGCGTCTGCATCAACGCGTCGAGTTGTTTCCAAAGTTCGACGTTCTTGACTTCCGCCAACTTGCTGCCCTCTTTCCGTTTCCAGCCGCGCGACTTCCACCCGGCCATCCACGACTTCATGCCCTGCAACACATAGGTGCTGTCGGCGTACAGCGTCACTTCGCAAGGCTCTTTCAGCACCTTCAGTCCGCGAATCACTGCCGTCAACTCCATCTTATTATTCGTCGATTCGGGTTCGCCGTCGGAACGCTCTAGCTCCTTGCCGCTCTTGTCGCATCGCAAGATAAACGCCCAGCCACCCGGTCCAGGGTTTCCGCTGCAGGCACCGTCGGTGTAAAGGCTGACTTTCTTCATGGCCGAAAGTTACCGCAGATGACAATGCGTTACAATTCATGGCAGACGCATGAACTCAATTTCTTTTGGAGCCGTCGCATGTTCAATCGAATCATCGCCGCCACCGCAATGCTACTGATTACGATCCCGATCGCCGTCGCCCAGACCACCGGCGGAATCAGTGGGCCGTTTGGTTCGCTGAATTTCACGTTCGGTCAAAGCAGCAGCCAATCGATCGTTGGGACCTCTCCGTCGCTGACCACATTAGATGGTTATCCGGGTTCGTTCATGTCGGGGACCATTCGCCCATTCGTCGTCGGATTGACGCCGGTTGTCGGCAACTATCCGGTGTTGATTGATCGTTCCGTCGAAGCGACGCGGAACGAGTTGACAAAGTTGTACCGTTCGCAAGCAGCGCTCGCGGACAAACGATTGATCGGTTACCTGCAACGAGGCGAACAA
The DNA here is from genome assembly GCF_007860125.1 of Rubripirellula tenax. Classification (NCBI taxonomy): domain Bacteria; kingdom Pseudomonadati; phylum Planctomycetota; class Planctomycetia; order Pirellulales; family Pirellulaceae; genus Rubripirellula; species Rubripirellula tenax. The sequence continues at coordinate 139,133 of NZ_SJPW01000003.1, read as the reverse complement.
GCCGAAGCCGCCGGTAACATGCGAATGGCGAAGGCGAACTATCGTCGTGCGATTCGTCTGGCGAGCGAGCCGCTGAGGTCCGAACTGATGTCGCGTTTGAGAAAGTAGATCGCCAACATGCCCGAAGGTCACAAGACTCACTTCATCGCCCGACGTCACTCGGCGATGTTCGCCGGGCAGACGCTGAAAGTCACCAGCCCACAAGGCCGTTTCACAGCCGATGCGAAAAAGGTTTCTGGACGGACGCTCGAATCTGTCGAAGCCGCGGGTAAACGGATCTTCTACGCTTTTGAAGGCGGTCGCATCGTCCACATCCACCTGGGGCGCTACGGAAAGTTTCGCGAGCTCTCTTCGCCGCCGCCACTCCCGATCGGGCAAGTCCGAATCCGAATGGTGGGCGATCGCGAGTCAATCGACTTGAACGGGCCGACGACGTGCCAATTGATCAACAACGAACAACGCGATCGATTGGTCGCGGCGCTCGGTCCCGATCCGTTGGCCGGAGGCAAAAAATCGGAAGTATGGAAAAACGTCTCGCAAAGCGGCAAGCCCATCGCAGGCTTGCTGTTGGACCAGTCCGTCGTCGCCGGGGTTGGAAATATCTTTCGTGCCGAAGTTCTTTTTGAAACGCTGGTCGACCCCACGACGCCGGGTGACGAGTTATCCGAATCAGCCTTCGACGCCGTCTGGTCATCGCTGACGAAGATGATGAAAACGGGATTGAAGTACGGAAAGATCATCAGCGTGACGGCCAAGGAAGCTGGAAAGCCATTGAAAGATCTCGAAAACAAAGATCGATTTCGTATTTACGGAAAGCCGCGATGTCCGCGATGTGACAACGCGATTGATGCGATCGAGATCGCCAGCCGCAGATTGTATTTATGTTCGCGATGTCAAACACGCTCTTGAGTGTTGGGCTCCGCGGATATCTTCACCACCTTGTCTCTCCTGAGCCGTCAAAGGTTTCGCCATGCTTCGACCGTTTCTTCTGTTTGCGTTGATCGCGTCCATGCTCTTTGTCGACGTTGTCGCCTTGGGCGGCGAACCGATGGCGATCCGTCGATGGCCAGACGGTAAGTTGACCGTCGAAACGTTCGCAGGCCAAGAGATCACGTTCAAAACTGACGGAGCCTGGCAGATCACCGATCCCGGCGATGCATCGGATACCGGCCATGATTCGCTCAAAGTCGAGACGGTCACTCTCGGCGACGACTCGGTTGGTGCCGCCCACATCGAAGCATTGGGTGTTCATGCGATCATTGTCTCCGGTGCATCGCTTAGCCGGAATTGGAATGCCGAATTGCCGGAATCGTTGGCCGCTGATGTTTTGGTCATTGGTGGTGAAGACGTCGATCGGCTCAAGACGCCGCAAGTGAAACGACTGATCGAGAAACTCGATCCGCCGCGAATTCTGTTGAGCGGTCTGGATCCCGACAGTGACACGTTCGCCGAAGTGGCAAAGTGGATGCTTGGCGAAGATCAGACTCGTCACGTCACGCACAACACCATCGCCGTGGGATCAAGCCATTCTGATCCGATCGAGCGAGAGATCATTGCGTTGACGGACACGGCCTGGGAAATGCCCGACGACGTAGACGAACTTTTCACGGCAATGGAGAAGTCTTGCGAAGCGTCTCAGAAGGTGTTCGCAGAATTGACTGTCCAGCAAATGAATTTCAAGCCGGCCAACGGAACCCATACGCCTCGCTGGAATGCCGAACACATGGTGGGCCGGCAACTGCAATTTTTCTCCCAGATCTATCACGCCATCGATCCGGCGGTTCCGGTCATGGATTTCAATCCCAAGCAAATGCCGCCGGACTACGACGCGGCGCACCCGGACTGGTCGGGCGCCGACGAGGCTCGCCGGATGAGCCACGTCAGCGATTTTTGTCGTCGGTTCGCCTACCTGCTCGATGGCATCAAACCGAACGAAAAGGCGCCCGGAAGTCGCTGGCCCACACTCGGGGCGCTACTCAAACAAATGGATCGTCACTACGACGAACACACTGCCAATACGGTCAAAAAATTCGACCTGCCGAATTGGCCAGGCAAATGATCGTCTTCGAACGCCTCGCACACTCACGCCAAAGGCTCCCGGACCCATAGGAAACAAGGATGGCGGGAAAAATCTACTTGCTCAGCGGCGACTCGGACTTGATCGCGATGGAGGAAGCTCCCTACGACTCCGAAAAACTGCTCCAGGAAATGCTGGTCAAACACCCGGACCTGTTGGCAGGCGACCAGATCAACAGCGAGGATCCTCGACGATGGTTGCTGGTGACACGTGAAATGTCGGTGCCGGGCGAAGAGGGTAGCAATGGACGCTGGTCACTCGATCATCTGTTCTTGGACCAAGACGCCGTGCCAACGTTGGTGGAGGTGAAGCGAAGCAGCGATACCCGGATACGTCGCGAAGTGATCGGACAGATGCTCGACTATGCCGCCAACGCTGTTGTTTACTGGCCGGTCGAAGAGGTGCGTGCCAAGTTTCAGGCCCGCTGCGAAGAGGATAGTCAGAGAGCAGACGCTGCGATGACGACACTATTGGGCGCCGATTGTGACGTCGACGAATTTTGGCAGCGAGTGAAGACGAACCTGCAAGCCGGAAGAATTCGCATGGTTTTTCTGGCTGATGCTATTCCCGCTGAACTGCGCCGCGTTGTCGAGTTTCTGAACGAACAGATGGACCCGGCCGAAGTGATTGCGATCGAAGTCAAGCAGTTCATCGGTACGGGGGTTAAGACGCTGGTGCCACGCGTGATCGGTCAGTCCGAAACCGCTCGACAGAAGAAGTCGTCGGGCGGCGCGGCTAGGCAATGGGACGAGGCATCGTTCTTCGAAGCATTGCAAAGTCGCCGAGGAACACCAGAGTGTGAAGTCGCTCGCAAGTGCCTTGCTTGGGCGAACGCTCGCAAGCTGAGGATCTGGTGGGGCCAGGGGAAACACGATGGGTCGCTCATTCCGGTATACGACAACGACGTCGGAAAGAATTTCATTTTTTCGCTATGGACCTACGGCAAGGTCGAGCTGCAATTCCAGTACATGCGGACGCCACCGTTTGCCGAGCTGGCGATGCGACAGAAATTTGCGAGGCGTCTTTGCGAGATTGATGGAGTCGCCATTGCCGATGAGGCATTGACCCGCCGTCCAACATTCGGCCTGGAATTGCTGGTCGATCCCGAATCGCTCACAAAATTTTTGGCCGCATGCGATTGGGCGCTTGCTGAAATCGACAACGCGACAACGCGGCTCGGGTAAGGCTCGCCGGTGACTTACGATCTCCGATCAAGAGACGCCACGCTCGTCGTCGACGATTCCTATCGTTGCCAGCCTTCGATCTTGAAAATTCGTTCGGCGAGCTTGCGTTCCGGCTTGTTCGAATCCGGGCGGAACCAGACTTCGAAGCGGGCGGCATAAGGCTTTCCCCAGTCGCCTTCATAGATCGTGAACCCCGCCTTGGCACCGAAACTTTCTGCGGTCTCGGGTGACCAACTCATCCGAGTTTTCGATGCGCGTTCCAGTCGCTCCACCGACAATGGCGTTCCCTCAGTGACTTCGAACGCCTTCAAGTAAACCGATCCTGGCTCACCAGGATTGAGCGAATATGCCACTTCGTAAATTCCTGGCTGCATGCCCGTCAGCAATCGGAAGGGACGGCCATCTTTTCCCGCGAGGCGACTTGCCAAGTCACGCGACCTAGCCTGTGCTGCTGCCAAAGCGTCTTTTGGGCTCGTCAAAAAATCCGAAAACTCATCTTCCAAAAAAGCGACTGTGGCTTTCGTCATGCGCCGCTCGGGTTTGTCCGATTGCTCAAACACTTCCACCCACACACCGCCGCACTCAATCATGACCCGGCTCTCGTGCAGACTATTACCCAGGGTCATCTGCGGCTCCACTGAATCCTTTCCCTCCTGCACATGCTGCACCGAGTACCGACTCCATTGTTTGCGATCGAGGCACAGCAGGCAGCGGGTTTGAAACCGTGAGTCGCCACCAAATTCCGATATGTACCCGTGCAACGTGTCGCGTGGTTCTCCCCAAAAACTCCAACGGCGGGAAGCAAAGCGATTTCCTTGTTCAAGAAACACATGCCAGTCCGGAGACGCCTCGATATAGTTACCGAAAATGTTGGCGTGATCTGTCGACGCTTTGCGCAGCGACGGCATGTCAGCAGTAAACTCGGTCGAATCATTGCCCGAAGCACGCATAGCCATGCGGACTCTGTCTTGAAATTTGTCGCTTCCCTCGAGTGTGTCGTCACGCAAAGCATATCCGCCCCAAGTATCACCCGCATCCGGTTCGGCAATCTCAATGCCTTCAGGGATCGTCAGGTTGTCGGCAAAACCGTCTTCGCTAGGGCCAAACATGGATGAAAACATCAGAACGCCAAATGCGAAGACGGTAGCCACGCCACACCCAACAACCGAAATAAGACTGATGCCCCCGAGTTGCCAGCGTTTGCAGATCAGGTGCCACAAAGATGCTGCGATGATCCCGACAAACGCGAGTCCCCCAGCGCAAAACAGCACATTGGCCAGCAACTCGAATCGCGACACTGCCGCGATTGTGAACGCGACAAGAAGAACGATGTACGCGAGTGCGGGCAACCACCCACTGTTGAGATATCGTGTCACTAGCCTCTTCATGATTCTCAATCGACCCTTTCACTTCACTGGACGGCAGCGACGACCGTGGCTTTAAGCCAACGTGACTTTGGCACTCCGGTGCATCGAATGGTTGTTCGGGCGCGTCTTTAGGACGATGGAAATGTTAAGCCAGCGAAGGAATGGCGAGCGGTGGGAACCGATCCGTTAGAAAGTTTGGAGCAAGTGTTGGCAGCGGCGTGAAATCGTTGGCGGCTGTGTCTGAGCCAAATGCACACGATTTCTCCATGGGATAGTACTGATTGTAGTCGTCTCGCAAGCGATTGACTTTATCCAAGCCGGCAACATCAAGAAAGCGAAGCCAAGCAGTGTTGAATCGGCCAGCGGATTCTAGAAAAGCACGAAGTAGCTTTTTGTCGCTTGGAAGCAGCGAACCACCAGGAACATCCAAGTCGGGAAGTTCTGTCGCGAGTTTGTTGAAAACCAACTGGGAATCGCTGTCGATGAGAAGTGGTGCGAGGCGGTCCCAATCATCGCTGACACGTCGCCGAAGCGCTGTGAAATGACGCCGCGGCCACAACAGCATCTCAGCACGACGTATTTCGCAGCTTTTCAATAGAGCCGTTAAGGCAACTTCGGGAGCACGCGCTCTGGCGATGAATGCAGGCTCTTCACCCATCTCGGCGAGAATTTTGAGAAACTCAACGCGAGAGCCTTCGTGGTCGAACATGTGATTTCAACAGCAGCAATAGAGTTGGGATGACACGCGAGTCAGAGACAGGCATGATTCAGTCGGATATTGGTGGTCTTCGCTATCTTCACAGCGATCACTGCTTTCCAGTTGGGGGCCGTGACGTGTAAATCTGTTTGAAACTGAACTGTGTGGGTTTGAGGTCAACGCCATGATCAATCGCTGCATGCAGGTCGAAAACGCGTGCTGACCCTTGGAATGTGTGAATCGATTTGAGCGACTTGAATTGGACGTACGCTTGTTCCGCTTCCAACATTGACCGCCCTCCGTTCGGCCTGACGAATCCAACCGTGAACTGTCTTGGGCGAAACACGCAGCTACTTGGCGATCTCAGGTGGAGTCATGAATGGTTCAAGTGATTCCGCCACGGTTCCCGACCTCTCGTTGATTACTATTCAAACACTGCCAATTGCGGCAAGTGATCGCTCAACGCAAACGATTCCTTGTCGTTGATGTTCAGGCGGAACGCACCTTCAAACAACGGTCTCGATTCACTCACTCGTTCGGCAATTGGTCCAGCGGCCATGACGTAATCGATCCGCCACTTGGGAATATCAGACTTGATCGTGGGTCCTTCGCCTTTGTCTACCTTGGCAAATGTGTCCACCCACCCAGCGTTAATCCAAAGTTTGTACTCTTCCGTGTCGGGGCCGTGATTGAGATCGCCGATTAGAAGCATTGACCGCCCGGCATCGAGATCCGGTTTCATTGAATCGATCATCGCTCGGATCTCTCTCAGCCGAACCGTGGGATCGGCGGTAGGGTAAAGATGAGCGGAATGAACGATCCACGGATCGCCGTTGGATAGTTTGACCGTTGCCCGGCCCCAATGCCGGGTAAACAACTCTTTCGGTCTCTCGCTTCTCATTGGTGCGTTCTGATCCTCGATGATCTCAAATTTACTCAGCAGAGTTCCCGGCCAATTGCCGCCGCTGGGGAATCGAACGTGATTCATTCCCATCAGTTCTGCAACTTCTTTGGTCAGTTCCTCTCTGGGAGATTCTGAGAAGTTGATGATGTCGGGATCGTGCAGAGTCAATTCCATCGCCATTCGCTTTGCCATCTGGCCTTTGGCAACAGCTTGCTGGGCCAATTTGCGTTGATGTGGCCAGCCAGTGAGCTTGAAGATGTTGTAGGCAATCACTCGAAGCGGCTTTGGTTTTGATTCATCAGCGAACAAGTTGATGTTGGCTGCGGCAAGACTCGCCCCAACCGCTCCGCAAAACTCTCGTCGTGAAATTAGCATCGTGGTCTCCGGTGTTGTTATCGCCAATTCTATCCCGTCGTTGCTTGCTTCGATAGAATCGAGTCAACGGAGAACCCCATTGAGCCGAATCGAGTTGGAATCAGCCACCATGTCGAATTTCATCGCTGTCACGCTCTTTTTACTGTGTGCAATCGTGGGCGTGATAAATCGTGTTACCGCTCTCGGGGAGCTGTGACCGCGTTTGTCGACAATGGCGGTGGCTTTCTCGGCATCTGCGCTGGAAGCTATCTGGCGACGAACGATTACTCGTGGTCGTTGAATCTAATTGATGCCAGGGTTGTTGACCGAAGGCATTGGGCGCGTGGCAAAGGAACGGTCGAATTGCAGTTGTCTCCAGAAGGTTCTTCGTTCTTTGGCCACATCGGTGAAACAACAGACATCTACTACGGTCATGGGTCGTTACTGGGGCGTCGCGAATGGGACGATAAAAACGTGCCGGACTATCAAAGTCTGGCCATCTACAAAACGGAAATTGCCGAAAACGGTGCGCCAGAGGGCGTGATGCCGGGGACGTCGGCGATTGTGCGTGCGGAGTATGGTGACGGGCGAGTCTTCTGTTTCTCGTCACATCCGGAAATGGCCGACGGCAAAGAATTCATGATCGGCTATGCTGTTCATTGGCTGGCCGATACCAAAGACCCCGAAGCGATTGAACTCGACGGCATTGGCGATGTCATTCGACGAACCATTCCCACCGAAGCCGTTGGCGGAATCGGCGTGCTCGTGACGCAAAACGGTGTCGTCCAGCATCAAAAAGGCTACGGCTTTGTCAAAGGGCCACGCGTCACTTCACGCACTCCTCTCAGACTGGCATCGGTCACGAAACAATACGCTGCATTGTGCGCGGCGATGTTGATCGAAGAAGGTCGACTGGACATGGACGCGAAGGTGTCGCATTACCTTCCCAACCTGGACCTGCCAGTCAAAGGTCGCGAGCTTTATGTGAAAGACTTGATGTGGCACACAAGTGGCCTCGCAAACTTCATCGAGAAAAAAGAACAGGCAGCGATCGTGAAGTTCAGAGAGGAACGCGGTCTGCCTCACCTGACCAATGAAATTCATGCCGAGTGGCTGGCGACGATGGATCTGCGTCGTGCCCCCGGAATCGAATACGAGTACACGAATTCCGGCTACGTCCTGCTGACCAGAATCATCGAAGTGATCGTCGGTGAGCCGTTTCATCAATTTCAGCAACGCCGGATTTTCGACGTATTGGAACTGACCGGCACGACAGACAGCCATCGCTTCAATGGTTCGGGAAACATGGTCACCACGCTTGTTGATTACGCAAAATGGGACAAGGCCCTTTGGCAAAAGGATCCTCGGCTGCTTTCGAAAAACGGCTACAACTTGCTTTTCACGCAAGGCACGTTCGACAACGGTGAGCCGGTTGAGCACGGATTTGGCTGGCAGGTGCGACACGAGAATGGAAAGTCAGTGATGGCGGAACATGGCGGCGGAGGTAGCGGAACAACCGCCGCTCGGAACTGGATTCGACGCCACTTCGAAGACGGAACCACAGTCGCCTTTTTTGCTCACGAGCATCCACAGCTGAACACTGAAGCTCGGATGAAACTTTCCAGCGAACTGTATGAAGCTGTCCTAAAATCTCGTTCGGCCACAGAGTAAATGACAAGCGAATGCAAACCACGACGAATCCATCACGAAAATCACGACCCGTTTTCCTCGCAGATTCATGCGTCGGCGGAATGCCCGTCTTGAAGTCTCTTTGGAATGCCGGAGTTGCACGCAATACGACCTTCATGGCGGACTATGCTGTCAACCCGCTGGAGGTGAAGTCTGATGCGGCGATGTCATCGTCACGCCCGGCATGCAGTTCGGACCACAATTCACCATCAGCATTCGGGTCAACTTTTCACAGGACCATACCGCTGCGGTAGAAGCGGTTCAGCGAACGATCGAAATCGCCAATCGCTACCGAGTCTGCTCGCCACACCAAATTCGACAACAAGCATCCCAATAGCACCGCCATGACAAATATGAAACTTGCCACTGCTCTGCTGCTCATTAGTTTTGTTGCTCCGCATCCGGTCGTTGGCGACGAGGTCGACGTTTCGAGCTTCAACCCGAGCGCCCAATATATTGCTCGTCTCGAATCACTGCTCACATCGCTCAAACAGACCCAGTATCAACACACAACCGAGATCGACGAAACCGATGGTTCGGTGCAATGTGACTGCTCTGGGCTGGTTGGGTACATGTTGCGGCAGACGTATCCCGAAGCCTACGTGTCATTGAGAGGCGAAGAAGCGCCGTGGCGCAAACGCCCGCTTTCCGTCACTTACTATGAATCCTTTGTATCGGCCGAAGAGAACTCTGGCGGATATTGGCAACGCGTCACGAAGTTAACGGACGCTGTGCCCGGCGACATTCTCGCCTGGCGCAAGACGGACGTGAAAGCCGGATCAACCACCGGGCACACATGCACGATTGCTGGCAAGCCTGAGCTGGTCGGCGATGCAATGCTCCGAGTGCGTTTGATCGATTCCACTCGTTCACCGCACGAAAACGACTCCCGTAGCGAAGGTAAAAACGGGATGGGCGCAGGCTTTAAGACGTTTCTGGTGGATGAAAACGGCGGGTGTGTCGGTTACCTTGTTGGCACGCGTGCCGTGATGAGTAGGATCGCAATCGGTCGCCTTGTTGAGCCTAAAGAAACCACGTCGCATGCCGAAGACAAGGACTTTGTCGGCCTGACGACAGAGGCAGTCGCCGAATTGGCCAACCAACGAAAGCGTTCTTGGCGCATCATTCGGGAGAATGGAAAGCCGAAGCCACTAAGAATGGCCATCAACGATGAACGTCTGAATTTTGTCATCAAAAACAATCAAGTGATTCGCGTCCTGCGCGGTTGAATCGGAATAGTCAAATGAACAACTCTAAACCTGCCCGACAGTCTCACCCGCGAGTGCTACTCCGTGCTCTCGTCGGATTCCTCCTGATGCTCCCTGTGTTTCAACGACCGGGGCATGCGGAAACGACGGGCGAGAATCCCGTCTACGACATCGTTGTTTACGGAGATTCCTCCGGTGCCGTCACGGCGGCGATCGCGGCCAAACGTCAAGGCCACTCAGTGATTCTTGTCAATCCGACGCATTTCCTCGGCGGCATGAGTGCCAGTGGGCTGGGCGCGACTGACTTTCTAGGCCGCAGAGATACGTTCGGCGGAATTGCGTCTGAGTTTTACGACGCGATTGCCAAACACTACGGCGAAAAGTTCGTGCGCAGTTTTGAGCCGCACGTGGGGCGAGCTGTATTCAAGAAGTTGATCAATGAGGCGGGTGTTCCTGTCGTCTTCAACGCGAAGCTGAACCGCGAGTCCGGTGTCGAACTGGACGGTCAGCGTATCGTGTCTATCACAACGCTCGACGGTCTGACCTATCGCGGCAAGATGTTCATCGACGCTACTTACGTTGGTGATCTGATGGCGGCGGCCGGTGTCACCTATACGGTCGGACGCGAGCCCGAAGAACAGTACGGTGAAAGTTTGGCTGGCGTTCGGCGCGGGGACACCCAACCACGTATTCATTATCGGCAAGGCGATAAGGATCATTTCATTGTCGATGTCGATCCCTACATCGTTCCCGGAAAACCCGACAGCGGACTGCTGCCTCATGTACACAAGATCGAAGGCCTGACCAACGGCCAAGGCGATCGAAAGATCCAGGCGTACAACTACCGCCTATGTCTAACGTCTGATCCCACGTTACGAATTCCTCTCGACAAGCCGGCAGGCTACCGGGCCATCGATCATGAACTCCTGCTGAGGAACTTTGAGGCGGGTGACTCTCGGTTACCCGCCTTGATCGATGGTTTGGCCGGGTCGGCGTCGAAAGTCGATTGGAACAACATGCATGCCGTCGGAAGTGATTATGACGGAGCCAACTGGGACTATCCGGAAGCGACGTACGAAGAACGACGCGAGATCGAAGAGGCTCATGAACTGTACATTCGCGGGTTCTTATGGACGTTGTCAAACAGCCCGCGAGTGCCGGAGGCGATTCGCACCAGGGTTGCAGAATTCGGTTTGCCCAAAGATGAGTTTACAGACAACGGTGGTTGGCCCTACATGATCTACATTCGCGAAGCACGCCGAATGGTCGCCGACTATGTGATGACGCAAGCCGATTGCGAAGGCAAACGCATGGCTGATGATCCGGTCGGGTTGGGATCGTTCGGGATGGACTCTCATGTGGTGCAGTTCTTTGTCAACGAAAAAGGATTCGTGCGTCACGACGGCGTGATCTGGCACGTCCCGCCGAAACCGTATGGGATTTCCTACCGATCGATCATTCCTCGCAAAGGCGAATGTGAAAATCTGTTCGCCCCGATTTGCCTGTCAACGTCGCATGTGGCTCATGGTTCCATCCGGATGGAACCTGTCTTTATGACCTTGAGTGAAAGCGCCGCAATCGCAGCGAGTCTCGCAATCGCAAAGAGTGTGTCTGTTCAGGAAGTCGAATACGCTCAGCTTCACAAGCAACTGTTGGCGAACAGTCTGATCGTCCAATGGAAAAGCAAAAGCAAGTCAGCACAGGCACCACCAAAGGACAAGCCGGCAACGATTGAAGGCAATATGCTGGACGACACAGACGCAAAAAGGACCGGAGAATGGCAAGAAAGCAGCTTCGGAACTGGTTACATCGGTGACTCGTATTTACACGACGACAACGATGGCAAAGGCGAGAAGACGATTCACTTTGAATGGAGTGAGCTGAAGGACGGACGATATGAAGTTCACGTTGCTTACACATCGCATCGCAACCGAGCCACGAACGTTCCGATGACAATCCATCACGCAAAAGGAGAATCAGAACTTGTTGTCAATCAGCAGAACGAGCCCGCCGAAAATGGTTGGCACAAGCTGGGACGCTTTGATTTTTCGAGCAAGACGCGCGCGGCCATCGAGATCACTACTGCGGGGACCGACGGGTATGTGATTGCGGATGCCGTTCGACTTGTTCCTGTGACAGAACCGGATGTTCTTTCGCACGATGCAACGTCAGACACGAAAACGAAGCCCAACATTCTGATCATTCTTGCTGATGACATGGGGATAGAATGCCTTTCCACCTATGGAGGCAAACACCTGACGCCAAATATTGATGCTCTGGCAGCGCAGGGCATGCGGTTCACCCACTGTTTTTCAAACCCATTCTGCTCACCTTCGCGAGCGAGCCTCTTGACGGGACGCTACCCGTTCAAGAATGGCCTCATCGATGTGCTTCACAGTCGACGGCAGGAAGAGACCTATCTCTCGCCCGATCAACCCAGCTTCGCACGGCAATTGAAGACGCAGGGATATCACACAGCCATTGCCGGCAAGTGGCACATGTCGTTGCTTCATCAACACAACACGATCAACGCATTCGGGTTTGACCAGTACCAGGTCTGGCAGATCTTCGACAGCGCAGGAGAGAAGACGCCGCGGTACTGGCAACCAAACCTCAACCGAAACGGCACGCTGATCACCGAACAAATTCAGGATCGCTACGGCCCGGACGTAGATATCGAATTTCTAAGCGAATTCATGAAGACCAGCGTCGAGCAGCGCCAGCCGTTTCTGGCGTACTTTGCGACCCCACTGCCGCACTTCCCGTGGGAACCAACGCCAGATACGGAAGACCAGAGCTATCGCAAACTACACAACGAACACAAAGGCGACCCAAAATATTTTCCCGACATGGTGAAGTACCTCGACAAGTGCACCGGCCAGCTTTTGCAAACCCTGGAGGATCAAGGCATTGCCGATCATACCGTCGTCTTCTTTCTGGCGGACAACGGGACAGATCGCGATCTCAGCAACTCGTGGGGTGATGGAAAAACCATTCAGGGCGGCAAAGGCACGATGACAGACCGCGGCACTCACGTTCCACTGATCGTTCGCTGGCCAAAGCACATCCTGGCGGGTTCGACCTGCCCTGACCTGATCGATTTCTCTGACCTGCTTCCCACACTTTGCGAATTGTCTGGTGCTCCGCTCCCGATTAAGGAAATCCACGGACGAAGCTTCCTGCCTCAGTTACTTGGCAAGCCGAGTGAACCAAGAGAATGGGTCCACGTCCAGCATCAGGATGCGAGACACCTCAGAAGCCAGACCTACATTCTGAACAACAAGAATGAACTCCGCCCGGTAGTAAAGCTATGGGAGCCACCAGCACAGCCCATCAAGAACATTCCGACTGACGATGCACGCGCCGCACGCGAGAAGCTAAAGGCCGCGTTTGACGAGCTACAGAACTAAGAGCATCAGCGGTCCAAACTTGAGAGTATCCCAAGACCGAATCGCTACAGATGAGTTTCGCGAAAGCGGCCTATACAACTCCGGGAGCCGGGAAACTGTTTCATCACCCGGCCGGCGCGATTGACCAGTGGGGCTAGATCGAGTTCTTTCTGCGCAACAAGTTTCAGCGATGCGGTGATCGCATCGAAGATGCTTTGTTTCCAATCGCCGCGGGAGGCCAACCAAGCCCACTGTACAACGACACGCGAACGCCAAACCTGAAAGATGTTGATGCGAAACCAGCAAAGAAATCTGAAGTCCGATTTTGTCACGATTGTTCCGTGCGTCGCCGCAATCTGCAACCTGACTTCGGCGGCATTTGCCCAGCAAAACAAGTCGCGTACTGCTGCCATCGAACGAAAGTACCCTGCGTTGGCGGATACGGTCGAGCGGCGTTCGGTCTCGATTTGGAGTGACGGGACGAAAATGGCGGGCGATTTTTATCTGCCCAAAGATGTCGCTGCGGACGCGAGACTTCCCGTGATTGTTTTCATCGCCGGCACCGGCGGCACAAAAAAGGGCACGCCTGCTCGCATGGCTCCCGTGTTCGTGAAAAAGGGCTATGCCTTTTTTGCGTTCGATTACCGAGGCTGGGGTGAGAGCGATAGTAAACTTCAACTGCTGGAAGCGTTGCCCGAACCGGATGAGAACGGCGAGGTGACCGTGAAAGCTCGCGCCATTCGCTGGCAGATGGATTTCGCTGATCAGGTCGAAGACATCCGCAACGCGATCGCATTCGTCGCCGGTGAACCAAATGTTGATCCAAATCGAATCGGCATTCTTGGCACAAGTTACGGCGGCGGACTGGCTACATGGATCGCGGCAAACGATGCGCGAGTGCGATGTGCAGCAGTGCAGGTTCCCGGAATGGGCGGCGGACGAGGCCCCGCGGCGGAGCGCCGTGTTTTGCGTCTGCAAACGCAACAGGCGCGAGGCGAAGTTGAGCCAGTTCCGTTTGAGACGGGTGCTCCGGGTGGAAAGATGTCGAGCTACGCTCATATGCGGTACAATTCCGCCAAAGGCATCGGTTACAGCGCGATCGAAGCGGCGGAAAAAATCACGATTCCGATGCTGATTATCGACGCCGAAAACGAAGAGCTGATGGATCGCACCAAGAACGGAAAACGCGTCGCAGAAATTCTTGAAGCCAACGGCACGAGCGTCAAATATCACGTGCTCGAAGGAATCGCCCATTACGGCGTCTACGGCAAAAAGTTCGGCGAAGCGACCTCGATGGAGGTCGAATGGTTTGACCAGTATCTTTCTCTTTCGTCCAACAGTTCGAAAGACGACAAGCAATGACCCGTAACGATCTAATGACGGCTTTTTCTTACTTTCAGGCTCCTGAGAACAGCAGGGTCTTTGCAGCCACCGTCGGGCACCTGCCTGCCGCCTGCGTGGAAGAAGCCCACACGGTGTCGTATTGCAACTCCTTCAGGTGATTCAAAATGTTCCGATTCATCTCATTGTGTTTGGTGCTGACGAGCTGTGCTTCCGCACAATCAGCCACGCTTTCTGGTTTGGTCATGAACGGGAGCAAAGGCCTTCCTCTCGACGGTGCAACGGTCACGCTGCAGGATACTGGACTCGTCGTGACGACCGACGCGGAAGGTCGTTACAGTTTCGAAGGCGCGACGCGCACGAAGGAGGTCTCTGTGTCGAACCAGAACGGTGACAGGGCAAAACTGTCGAAGGCAACATCGGCGAATATGATCACGTTCAGCAAGACCGGCTATGGCTCTGTTTCTCGAAACGTCAAGTCAAATGACGGCACTGAAAATGTCGTGCTGACTCTCGAAAACAAAGTGACTTATGTCTGCACCACGGCGGACGCAAAAGGAAGATGGCAGCTTGCCCGGACGGTGTTCGACCCGATGACAAAGACATCTGAGATCACCTACCTGACCGACACCGAACAGTGGAACTTCAAGCCGAACTTCAGTCCCGACGGCAGCAAGATGACCTTCTTCCGACGCTATGCGGCTGACGGTCCATGTTGTGGTTCATGGCTTTCTTCCGTTTGCGTCATGAATGCTGACGGCAGCGGGCTCCACGAAATCATCACCGGCGAAGACAGTTTCAATACGGAACCTTACTGGTCACGAGACGGCTCGAATCGCATCAGCTTCAACCGCATGAATGTGGAGGAAGCCGGGGCTTACTGGAACAATTCTTCTGGTCAGCCGGGTTCGGAACAACGAATTGGACCGTGGGGCTGGATCAATCCACATTTAGCAGACGGACGAGTGTTCATTCAACGCAGTGGAAACAGCTTTCTAGCCACGCCTACTGAAAGTGGCAAAGCCAAGTATGTTCCGGTTCAACGTGTTGACAAAAAGTTCATCCACAAAATCGCACTGTCTCAGGACGAGACGATGATCGCTTATCAGAAGTGGATCGACTCAGATCACAACATGTACAAAGGCGGGGTGATGGTCTACGCGAAATTTGATGCTTCAGCACCTTCCATCACCAACGAAGTCATCTTCGACGAGTTGGATCCGTCCACAATGGCCTGGTATGTTTCAATCTCGACGGATAACAAGTTCCTTCTCTTCGCCAAAGACGGCGCCATCATGCAACACGACGTCGAGAACGGAACGACGACGAAGGTGTCAGCGAAATCCGATCCGTTCAAGGCGTATCCGACTTATACGACATTCTCGAAGTAAGAAGTCAAACCTGGCTTAATTCGAGACCTACCAGATAAGAGGGGGCAAGAACAAACTGTGCTCTACAGGTTATTCATTGATTTGATATTCCGTTCGAAAAACCAGTTGGCCTTCTGTTCTAAAAGCAAAAAATATGAAACGACAATTCATCGCTGTCATCGGCTTGTTTCTCGCCGCGGCTCCAGGTTTCGCAGATGACTGGGGCTACTATTCGATCATTCCTGTGAGTGCTCCAAAGCTGGTTTTGGAGGCTGTTGATTCGGGGACGGCGGCAGGCACAGTGGTGTCGATAGGGCAACCGACCGCTGAGGCGAACCAGAAGTGGGTGGTAGAGCCGAAGGGGGATGGCCTTTATGTCATCAAGCCGTCGTACAGTTCGATGCTGGTATTGGCAATCAACAAAGGCGGTGAACGCAACGGCACACTGGCTGTCCTGGAAACCGACAACGGAAAGCCGTCGCAGCTTTGGGCGTTGACTCAGCAGGAGAATGGCAGCTACACACTGGTGCCGAAGCATGCTCCAGAGAAGGGGCTTGATCACCTCGGCGGAAAGAAAGTCACGGGTGCGCAAATCGACCTGTGGGAAAACAAACCCGGCGATCAGCATCTGCAGTGGTACATCCGACCGCTCACGGGCAGCCCGGTTCCTGCTGCGACGGCCGATGTTGTTGCGGAATACGTGCCACCCGTATTGCAGCCGGAAGAAATCCTGGCGGGAGAAGTCAAACAGTTTCAGTTCAATGCCAGCAGGATCTTTCCCGGCACGGTTCGTGACGTCACCGTTTTCATTCCGGCGCAATACGATGCTTCAAAACCGGCGTGCGTCTACGTCAAGACGGATGGCTACCGGCCGCAGGAAAAGACGATGCTGGAAACCATGATTGCCGGCAAGGAAATGCCGGTAACTGTAGGTGTGTTTGTCAGGCCGGGAGATGTTCCGGCTCCGATGAAGGGTACGCTCGGGAGGCGCAATCGAGACTTCGAATACGACGGAGTCAGTGACAACAACGTGCATTTTCTGGTCGACGAATTGCTGCCGTTTGTGGCTAAGGAATTCAACCTGAACCTTTCCGATGACGGCAACGACCGCTGCATGGCGGGCGGAAGCAGTGGCGGCATCGCAGCGTTTACTGCTGCGTGGAATCGGCCTGATGCGTTCAGCCGAGTCTACGCGGCAAGCGGAAGCTGGGTGGCCTTTCGAGGCGGTCACGAGTTTCCAACCATGGTGCGAAAGTTCGAAGCTCGTCCGATTCGAGCATTCCTGACCACAGCCACGCGAGACATGGAGAACGCTGCGGGCGACTGGTTTTTGCTCGACCAGGAAATGGACAAAGCTCTGAAGTTTTCCGGCTACGACTATCAGTTTCGAACCATCGATGGCCGTCATGTCGCGGGTTACAGCGAACACTGGCAGGAAGCAATGGCGTATCTCTGGCGAGGCTGGCCGGAACGCGTACAGGCAGGCCCGAGTGCTCCGCGTGCGCAGGAGATTCTGATTCCCGGCGAAGGCTGGAAACTTGTCGCGGAAGGATTCAAGAGTACGCGTGGACCGGCCTGCAACGCAGTCGGAGAAGTCTTCTTTGCAGACACCACCAGCGACCGCATTCATCGTATTGAACTGGATGGGACCGTGAGTGAATTCGCGACCGACACAGGTAAGGCGCACTGCGTGACTGTCGGAGCGGATGGCAACGTCTTCACGATCTCGGAACAATCGGGCAAGTTGATGAGTTACGACGCAACAGGCAAAGGCAGCGTCGTGATGGAAGACATTCTCGGGCACTCGATTCTCGCCCGGCCGGATGGCAGCCTTTACGTCACAACGAATGGCGACAAAGCTCACGGTCCCGGCAGCGTGTGGTTAATTAAAGACGGGAAGAAAACGCGAGTCGATACGGGAATCAAATTCGCCACGGGCATGACCTACCGCCCCGACCAATGGCTGTTGTCCATGGCGGAAGGGCATTCAAAGTGGGTCTACAGCTATCAGATCAACAACGACGGAACGTTGAAGAACAAAGAGCGTTTCTTTCACCTGCACGTTGCCGAATGGGACGACGACGCCGGTGCGGAATCTGTCTGTTACTCAAGCGAAGGACGCCAATTTGTGGCAACTCGCAGCGGCATTCAGATCAGCGCCGACGACGGACCGACTCAGGTGATTCTTTCGGTGCCGGATTTCAGCCGAGTCACCGGGGTATGTCTCGGCGGAAAAGACGGCGACACCCTGTTCGCATTCTGCGGCAGCCGCATCTGGAAACGCAAGATCCAGCACCACGCCATGGGCGCATTTAGTCCGTGGACGAAGGTCAACGCAACAAAGCTGTAAAGCCCTTGGTTGGTCTTGGAGACCCGTGGCGTTCCGCGATCGCTGGTTTCGAAGGGGGCTGCGTTTGGCATGTTACTATCAGTCGCTTCTTGACTCCGGCGAGGTCGGCACCAAGGCTGAATTGGCCCGGTATCTTGGCATCAGCCGCGCTCGCGTGACTCAAGTTCTGAATCGGTTAAACACGGCTTGAGATGGTGTTGCGTGAGGAATGGTGGCAACGCAAGGCTCACACTTCCTTTCAATTCTCTATCCGTCGGCGTGATCGAAGCCTGCCAAAATAGCCGAAGAATTCTCGACAACCATTTTCGATGGCCCGTTTTGCACGTGGTCGACCAGCGGCAAAGTTCTTTCGCTTTTTCGGAACATTGCGGCAGGTTTCGGGCTTGGGGCCGAATATCAGTATGTATGAGCGATTCACAGTCACAATTTGAACTCATCGAGGCTGATTTTCTCAGGCTGTTCGTAAAACACGAGGCGGCTCTTCGAGCGTACGCCCGTGCGATCGTCCCCGACTGGGACTTGATCGACGAGGCCTTGCAGGAAGCCAGTATCACGATGTGGCAGAAACGCGAGCAGTTGCAGGAAGCGAGCGGATTCGTTCCGTGGGCCAAGACCGTGCTTCGATTCAAATGCCTTCGCCAGTTGGAGAAGCTGCGAACGCAAAGGCCGCTTCTGAGCGAAGATCTGCTGGAAACAATCGCGGAGCGGGCTGAGCGGCGTTCCGCTGACGGTTTAACAACTCAATCGCAAGCTCTTCAGACGTGTTTCAGTCAGTTCTCGCAGCAGCATCAAGAATTGCTGCTGGCCCCTCACAGCTCGACGCACACCGTGGTGGATCTGGCCAAACGACGCAACAAGTCGCCCAACGCGCTCTACAAGTTGCTCGCCCGTTTACGAAAGCAGCTCAACGAGTGCGTCAATCTCCGAATCTCAGGTGAGGTGAATTGATCATGCAGTCCAATGAATTGATTCAACGGTACTTGGTAGGCGATTGCACTGAACAAGAAGTTGCAGAGCTTGAGAGTCGCCTTCGAGCGGACGAGAAGCTTCAAGATAGGTTTCTTCAGGAAGCAGAGTTTGATGCCCATCTTCGGCAGGAAGCTCAACTGGGTGGCGTCGATGCGGCAGTAGTCTTACACGCGAAGAAGAAGACGCAGGCAATCTGGAAATGGGTGTCGGGCGTTTCGACGTTGGCCGCGACGATTCTGCTGGCAATTCTCTTGATGAACTTTCCGCCGCAAAGATCCGTGATGGCGTCTCCGTCACTTGGAAAGGTCGCTGTCGGATTACCTTTGGAAGACAGCATTTGGCTTGCCGCAGCCACAGGCAACATGGATATGCTCGCTGATGAGCTGCGTGACGGCGTTTCGGTCGATGCAAAGCTGGCTGACGAGCTGACACCTCTGCACGTAGCATCCCTGTTCGGTCAAGCCAATGCAACTGAAGTGTTGCTGAAAGAAGGCGCCGACAGGAGCATCGCTAATAGCGAAGGGAACACGCCCTTGCACATGGCCTCCTTTCTTGGGCACACCGCGATCGTCGATCAGCTGCTTGACGCTGGAGCCGACCCGATTCTCCGTAATAACCTTGGATACAACGCAGTCGATCTTGCAGCATCGCCATGGAATGCTGAGCAGCAGGAATACTTGAGCGCACTTGCCGATCGACTTCAGACCGACTTCGATCTTGAGCGGATTCGTCGAGAGCGGCATTCTATACTTAAGCTGCTGATCGGTGCGACAAGTACTGACGAAGCGACTGCTCCCGACGTTGGCATCTTCGACGCCGTGCTTGTCGGTAGTCTCCGGGCCGTTCAGCAGCATATTGCGGCTGGCACAGATCTCAATCAGAAGGAGACTTACGACAGCACGCCTCTGATTTTGGCGACGATCTTCGGAAAGACTGAGATCGCAAAAACGCTGGTGAACGCGGGCGTGGACCTAAACTTGCAGAACAAGTCCGGCGGAACGGCACTTCATCAGGCGTGTTTCTTCTGCCGCCCAGACATTCTTGAATTGCTGCTCACCGCAGGTGCTGATCCAACAAAAACGAATGCAGTCCTAACGAAGGACTACTTCACCGTCAACGAAGATGAGATCAAGTCAATCGAGTCCGTATTGACGATAGTCGGCGGCGACGTGACCTATGCGACCGGCGATTATGCCGACCTGTCGCCTGAGATTCCGCCCGTCTCGCCCAAGTGGAGTCCGGCAGCGCACTTCGGTGGATTTCAAAACGAGCGATGAATCTACAACGAACCACTGGAATGGCAATTCTGTTCAATACTGGCTGCAGGCGCTGTGCCACAATCGCGATAGTCAAGTTCCACCAGTCAATCCAACTCAAAGGACGTAAACATGAAAAACCCCTTCACTACTCAAGACTCGGCAATGCTGTTGATTGATCATCAACGCGGCACAATCAAGCTTGCTCAAAACATTCCTTATGACGTCATCGTTCAGAACACCCGAGCGCTTGCTCGAACGGCAGTGGAGACCGGCATGCCTCTGGTGCTGACAAGTAGCGAAGAGGACCATTTCCAAGGGACGCTGCTCGACGACCTCCAGCAAATCGCACCTGAACACTACGAGAAGCGAATCAAGCGCCCCGGAGTGGTCGATTGCTGGTTGTACGAGCCGTTCAAGCAAGCAGTCTTGGCAACGGGTCGCAAACGATTGATCATGGCGGGGCTGACAAACGACGTTTGCATCGTCTACCCAGCAATCAGTGCGGTGGAGGAAGGCTTCGGGGTGCAAGTGGTTGTCGATGCCGGCGGCTCACCGACTCAGTTGGCTGACGAAACATGCCTGCGCCGCATGGAGAAGCACGGTGTCGAATTGACATCGACCAACCAAGTCATGGCTGAACTCGCAACCGACTGGGCTTCAGACGAAGGGGCAAAAATTCAGGGAATCATGTATGAAGAAGTCCTGAAGTCGCTTGTCGAAGGTTGACCATTTCTGATTCGGTCTCGAAGCCGCCGATCGAGCGGTCCTTATCATTTGCTTCCACGCAAACACTGTGGATTCCAGGCAAATCACGATGCGGTCCCCTGAATCCCTTGAAAGGTCCGCATCGTGCAAGTTTGACGAAGATCGCGTTCAACCGTGTTGAACCAATCGAGAGTTATCGTCGTCTGGAAGGCGGATTGAGGCGTGGGTTGGCGGCGGCACGTGCGGAGTTTGCCGCGGATTGCAAGAGGCCGCGTATCGTTTCTACAGAAGCTATCCTCATCGCGCTCGCCCCTGTATCCTCTAAAACCATCTAAACCGTGAACATGCCGAAAACAATTTTCGACTGACACGGACAAAAGCGAGACTTCGTCGGTAGTGTTACAGAGTTTTCTTTGCCAGCCCGTCAAGCTCAGGAAAGTCGACGCATTAGCCTGGTCTTACAAGAAGTGTGCAAGCTCCAAGCCATCGTTGGCATTCATGGGCCGATGGTGATTACGGCGTTAGTCGGAGCAGACCAGCGATTTCCCCATGTCTGATACCAGCCATGGGTGAGTTCGTCCCACTGCTCCTTCGTGCGCCACTTCGGATAGGGCTGCGGCTGGAGCGGCTTGGGACTTTCATATTCGATCTCAAAGACACCATCGCCACTCACGCGACCAATCAAGAGCCGCCGTCGTGCGTAAAAGGTCGCCGAGTCGATACTTAGCGGGCCGCTCGGAGCGAGGAATTCGATGCCGGCAATCGCGTCGCGAATCGACGTGGCTTTCGTGGACTCGGCTTTGTTAACCGCTGTCGCCCACAAGTGCATGCCGGCGTAGGCGGACTCCATCGCTCCACTGACATATCGTTGACTGCCATACTGATCTTGAAAGCGTTTGATGAACGCGGCGCTTTCGGGTCTGCTCAGACTTTGAAAATACGTGTGTGCGGAATAGTTTTCCGCGGTTTCGTTTGCATTGTCGAAGTGCAGTTGCTGCTCGTCCAATGCCATGGCGAACTGAGTGACGCGAATCCCACGTCGGCTCAGCTCGCGAATGAACGCGGATTGCGAATCGCCGACGATCTCGTTCAAAATCGCGTCAGGCTGCTTCAATTCAATGTCGTCAACGATTTGGCTGACTTGCAATTCGCCCAAGGGTAGAAACGCGTGCCCGACCAGGTTGGCTTTATATTTCTGCACTTCATGATCGGCGATCTCCAACGCGACACGTGGATAGATATAGTCCGATCCGACAAAGTAGAACTGCGAATAACCTTGACGCTCAACGGCGTAGCGGACACAGGCCTCGGTCATTTGAGAAACATCCGCTCCCATGTAGACCACGTTGGGACTGGTTTCGAGTCCTTCGTGGTGCGAGGGATAAAACAGCAAGTGGTTGCGTTGCTCGACGACCGGCACCACGGTCTTGCGGCTCGACGATGTCAGGCAACCGAACAGCGTGCAAACCTGCTCTTGATCGATAAGTCGGGCGGCTTGTTCGGCGAAAGTATCGTCGTTGGATTTGCCATCGGCGATCGCGGCTTCGACCGGCCTTCCCAGTACTCCCCCGGCTTCGTTGATTTCCGTGATTGCAAGGTGATAGGCGTCGATCAACGACTCTTCGCTTTGGCGCATGGTGCCTGAGAGCGAATGAAGAATGCCAACGCGAATCGCGTCTCCGGATACGGCACCCGTGTGAGGCCAGAAGTAAGACGCCGCTGCACCGAACGCGATTGCGGCTCCGCCGCCGATGAGAACTCTGCGCGGAATTTTTGTGATTGGGATTTGGCGATTGCTCTTGCGGCTAACGTTTCGACTGTCCAGATCAGCGATCATCGACTCAAGCGATTGGTAGCGATCTTCGGGATCGATGGCCATCGCTCGTCGGATGACATCAGCAGCGTAGGCGGGTGTCGTTGGCACCACTTCTCTGGGATTCGGCGGCGGCTCGTGGCAATGCGCATGAACGATGCTCGCGAGCGTATCACGCGCAAAGTACGGCGTCCGTCCCGTCAAAAGGCTGTAGTAGGTTGCTCCCAACGAGTAGATATCGCTGCGATTGTCGACAAGCTTTCCCGCACACTGCTCGGGACTCATGTAATGTGGTGTCCCCAGCAGTTGCCCCTCGCGGGTCAGTCCCAAGTTGTCATCGTCAATGCGTTTGGCAATTCCAAAGTCGGCGATCTTGATGACTTCGCCATCGGCAATCAGAAGGTTGGCGGGCTTGAGATCGCGATGGATCAGGCCAGAATCGTGTGCAGCCGACAGTCCGACGGCGGCTTGGCGAACCACGTCGCGTGCCTCTTTCGGCGGCAGGCTTCCTTGTCGCTGCAAGCGATCCGCGACGCTACCGCCCGTGGCAAACTCCATGACCAAGTAATGAGAACCATTTTCTTCGGCGGCATCGAAGATGGCCAGTACGTTGGGGTGCGAGAGTTTTCCAACGGCTCGGGCTTCTGCGAGGAAACGACCGAGGCGTTGAGGTGAATCGGAAAAGTCGGCATGCAGGACTTTGATCGCAACACGACGATCGATCGTTAGGTCTTTTGCGGAAAATACGACTCCCATCCCACCCAAACCAAGAATGCTGGTGATTTCATGCCGACCGAGTGTTTGACCGATCCGCTTCTCCGCCTCTTTCAAAATGTGTTCGTAGTGCTGCTTGTCCGGGCGGTCGATTCGGGTGTCGAAGCCAACTTTCAGTTGATCGAACAACGTATCGGATTTCGGCATGGCTCCATCCAAACGTTTCGCGCAGTCGTCACAGTCACACAAGTGCGACTCCACCGACAATGCTTCCTCATCTGAAAGCCGGTCCGCAAGCCATGCCGCTAATGTTTCGTCGGAAAGATGCTGAGACTTCGTGTCCATCGGCGAGCTTAGTTAATGGTCCGAATGGAGGCGACGAAATGCAATGCGGATTGCAATTGTACGGGACTCAGCCTGATGGCGACCGGAAACTCCGCTCCGGACTTGTGCAACCCGATCAGCCCGTCGCGATCTGCCATCTTTTGAACCGAAGGCTGTCGCATGTAGTTCGCTACATGTTGGGGATGCGATTGACGAAATCGCTCGGGCAGCAGTATTTCTATTTTCTGGCCAAGCAGCTCTTCTTCGCGGTAGCCAAACAACTCGATCATCTGCTGGTTGACCATTCGGATCACTCGATCGCCGTCGACCACGAGTGTGGCATCGGGCGCAGAATTCAGCAACGACTCGTAGTCGGCCGATCTTTGCCTTTGATCGTGGATATCGCGACCAATCGCGCAAATCGACTGTTCACCTGCGATTGGTGTGGCCGTCCATGAAAACCAGCGATAAGAACCATCCCGCGCTTGAGTGCGTCGCTCGATACCGGACGCGGTCTCGCCTCGCTCAAGTTTCTCGTAAACCTCGTCATCGGCATTGACATCGTCAGGATGCACCAGCGAGTTCGGCAGCGTGCCGATAAGGGAGTCGGGATCCCAACCGAGCACACTCTCCCAAGCTGCATTCGCCCATATCACTTTTGGCGTTCCATCAAAAATGAGCATGATGTCATCGGACAGCTCAAACAGCTTTTGTCGCGCGGCCGTCGATTGCTGTTGCACCGCATGGGCGTTCAACCACTTCTCGACTGAATCGGCCAATTCTTTCGCGGTGGTCGTTCGTAGCGTTTTGTCTTTGTGCAGCGCGGACGCACATAGCTCGCAAAGCCCCATGGGTAAGCTCGGGAACGACAGGTTCAAGCGTGGAATCGGTTGATGGACAACCGCCCGGATTACTTGCTCCGGCGTTGAACCGTAGAACGGTGGTGCCCCGGATAGAATCTCGTACAGCATCGCGCCGAGGCCCCAAACATCCGTTTGTTCATCAATGGATGCATTCTCACCAAGCGCTTGTTCGGGCGCCATGAAGCAGGGCGTCCCCAATCGAATTCCCGGCCGAGTGGCCAACGGAGAATTCTGCGCGGGCAGTGTTGGTTCGATAGCTTCCGATTCCTCGTCGCGCGCGTCCATTCGCTTCGCTAGGCCCCAATCGATCACGGTGACCTGCCCGTATTCCCCGACGATCACATTTTCACTCTTTATGTCTCGATGCAAAACACTCTTGGTGTGCGCGTAGGCAATCGTTCGGGCAACCATGATCCAGTGGCGCACGAGCTGCGACATCGATGAATCGAATTCTTTGCTTGCGGGTTGCTCGCGGTGTGCTCGCTGAATCAACTCGGCCAAAGACTTCCCCTGCACCAATGTCATCACATAAAAACTATCGGGACCGTCGTCCACCAAGTCCATCACCGTGACCGTTCCCGGATGGTTGATCTGTGCCGTGATTCGCGCTTCGGTGAGGAACCGCCGTTGGATGGAAGGGATTCCTGCTGTTTCTTGCTTTAGCTTTTTCAACGCGACGGTACGACCAAGGAGCAGATCGAGCGCAACCCAGACTTCACCGATTCCGCCCGATGCGAGCAGCAACTCCGGCTGCCAACGTGCCGAGCTGGAAAGTGAGCGTCGCTCTGCAGCCGCTGAGTCGCCCGACTCGTGAGCAAACTGTGTCAGAAAACCAGCCGACACGGTATCGCTTGCAGCCGATGCCGACACTCGAAGAACGTCGACGAATGGATCGATTTCAATTTCCAGGTCGTCGATCAGCAGGGCGCAATCATCACATGTCTGGAGATGCCTCTCGACAAGTTCCTCATCGGCTTCGGCAAGTTCTTGACGAACCCACCGCTGCAACTGTTCCTGAGTGAGATGAGTTTCAACGTTCATCAATCGATCAACTCACCAGCCGTTTGCCGCAACACCTTTAGGATGCGATGCTGGGCAACTCGCACGGCGCCCAGTGACATGCCAAGATCATCGGCAACCGCCTGTGCCGATTCTCCACCGATGGTGATCCGTCGAAACGCGACAACGTGCGTTTCGGGGAAGCTGCCTGCGATGGAATTCAGCATCCTGTTCAGAACAAACTGGTTGTGTTCTTGATCCCAAACGACGCTCATGCGGCTGGTGTCATCGGCAAGCTGTTCAGCGATTGAGGAAAAATTGACGGGGGAGAGCCTTTTTTGTTCGCGCGACTTCTTTTCCCATTTCCGATTCAAGCGGTTGGCCACGATCAGACGCAGCCAGCGGCGGAATGCACCCGTCCGTCCGTTGTGGTCGAATTTGGGTAACTCTGTGACAACTGTCGCCATGACTTCCTGTCGAAGATCGTCGATGTCGGCATGCTGCAGTTCCTCTTTCAGCAGCCAACGTTCGATCAACTGTTCGTAAATGCCGCAGAAATCCCGCCACGCTGGTTCAGAACCAGCGTTTTTCAATTCGTCGAGCAGGCTGAGGCGAGTTTTTTGAGTCATTTGAGCGATATTTTGCGTTTGGGGACAATTGTCCCCCACAGACTCGGTGCTTGCAACTAATCGTGAACCATTTCTGGCGCCGTCGAATCGATTTCAATCAAATTTGTTGAATCGTGTAATTGCCTTGCCTGTTCCTGGGCTTCTTTATTGACGGCATTTGGAATGAGGAAACAAGCAACGCAAACCTGCACTGCAATGAACCATCGACTTGACACCCCTGACGTGAATCTTTTCAGGCCTCCCTATTTTTTTTTCGCCTACGATCGCGCATCGCGTTTGCAATTCGTTAGTCCCTCCATCGAACCGATTCTCGGCTATTCAGCTGCAAACTTAGTCGGGCAACTCTACGGTGATTTTCTTGACCAAGAGCATGAACTGAATAGGGACGTGGCCGAGTGTCACGTCCGAAGGTTCTCTGAAACCGCAGCTCACAGTGTTACTCGCGCGGTAAGGACGCGAGAAGGCAAAATCCGCGTCATCTCGATGCAAACGATCGGAGTGGCGGACGGGTCGGGTGAAGTCTTTTGCTGCCAAGGTTTAGCCGTAGACCAAACCGCGGAATATTCGCGGCAAGCATTGTTGCGAGAGAAGCAGAAACAGTTGGAGGCCGCAAGAAGCAAACTCACGCTGCGAGAAGCTGCTGTGTTGAATCTAGTCATGGAAGGAAAACTGAACAAACAAATGGCGACTGAGCTTTCCGTTTCGCTGCGAACGGTAGAAAGCAGGAGAAGCAGTCTCATTCAGAAACTGAACTGCGAGAACATCGCGGAAATCGTCGCGATGGAGTCAGAACGGAGGATGCTGACGACGATCCTTGATCCAGCTCACCTAGAGATTCCGAGACATCACGCGGTAAACCGCACAAATCCGGCTACATCTGAAATGCAAGACTTCCGATAACTACCCAACATCAAAACAAGGCTTCTTAGGGGCACGAAGCCTTCTTTGGCCGCCGATTCGCATGGGGCAACCTGCACGCAGGATGCGATCGGCGGCCTTTTCCTCAAATTGCCACCGCTAACGGTATTCACCTGCATCGAACAGATGCTCCTGCGCCCCGTCCTCTGGGGACACGTCATCGTTGGCATCGACATGACCATGCCCAGCGCACTGGGATTCGCATCACTCGCGGGAATCGTTGTCAACGATTCGATCTTGCTGGTCCTGTTCCTCAAAGAGCGTCGTCTTCAAGATCAAGATGTCCTCACTGCTGCGGCGTCTGCTAGTCGCGAACGTTTCCGAGCCATCGTGTTAACTTCACTCACAACCGTCGCTGGCTTGCTGCCATTGATCTTCGAGACCAACCTGCAGGCGCAAGTCCTGATTCCAATGGCCGTCAGCATCGCGTTCGGCATCATGACTTCCACGGTCTTGGTGCTGCTAGTCGTGCCCAGTATTTATGCCGTATTGGCTGATCTGCGACTTGTGTCGAACGTCGCCGCAACCGACCCACGGACCGAATAGTTTAGTTCTTGAAGTCGTGAGAATGGATGATGAGAAATTGGTAGAGAATGAACACGCTCATTGAATAAATGACACGCATCAGAAACGAATTGGTTCTTCATCGAATCAACGCGTTAGCGGTTTGATTGCCCGCACTCGCTGCGGTTCGGATGAGAGTTCGCGTTCAGGACTGAGTTGAGGCCCGAACCCACCAGAGATTTCTTGACATCCCAAATACAGAACCCTCGGCCACAAAAGGACTTGTGACCGAGGGTTTGTGGTTCGGATAGGTGACCAAACTTGGTCAAGCTCCCCGAGGCGGTCGCTATCCGAACCGGGGATTCGTTGAGCCAGGAGCCTTTCGTACCAACAGGTTACGTCGATTGCCTTACATCGAAATGTTCAAGTGGAACTCGATTTCAGGCCGAATTCGCGACGAATCCGAGTCAACAAAGCCGAAGCGTGATCGCATGCGGTTAGCTTTGAAGTATCAGGCGTTGTTGGATTCTGGCGTTGTTAAAACACGTGCCGAATTGGCTCGCTTTCTGAGAGTTAGCAGGGCAAGAGTCACTCAGGTCTTGAACCGGCTGAAAACTGAATAAGCAGGATTATGCGGTACTGGAACGGCAAAATCGACAAACTGATGTGTTTCGAGTACGCCTTCGAAAAGCATCAGATGTTGCAAACAGATCACTAAGCTTTTTTCAGGCGTTGAAAACAATCGATCAATTTGCGTAACCGCGACGCAACTTCGGCTATTTACTGTGCATGGAAGTCTACTGGAGGACTTGATGGCCGATTCGGAACTGGAATTTGTACAACTGCTGACGTCCCATCAGGGGCGATTGTTTGCCTACGTGCTATCGCTGGTCGGCGATCCGGAACAGGCTCGTGATGTGATGCAGGAAACGAACGCCGTCCTGTGGCAGAAGTCCGCCGACTTTCAGCTCGGGACGAACTTTTCGGCGTGGATGATCAAGACCGCCTTCTATCAGGTGATGGCTCATCGGAAGAGAATCTCGCGGGATCGTTTGATATTCGATGATCTGCTGACCGCCGACCTTGCACGCGCAGCCGAAGCGAGGAACGAAACGATTGAAGAACGACAGGACTTGCTTCGTGAGTGCCTCACGCAACTCGGCGATCGGCAGCGTGAGTTGATCTGCTCCCGATATCAGGACGGGTTTGAGCTCGCCGCGATCGCCAAGACAATGGACCGCACGACCAACGCCGTCAAACAGGCTCTGTTCCGTGCTCGTGCAGCCATCGTGGATTGTGTGAACCGCAAATTGCAGGAACGCCCCACATGAAGTCTCCACAACCTGCCGATGGCGAACTGCAGGAATTGCTCGCCGATCTCCTCGATGGCGAACTCAGCGAAGACGCTCGTCGGCGACTCAACGAGCGACTGAGTAGTGATCCGCAAGCGCAAGCACTGTATCTCGATTTCTGCGAAACACATGCGGCGCTGTCATGGGAACATGGGCTTGTGATTGCGGATCTCGAGCCGTCGACTCGGGACATCGTTCCGCCGAGGACGGATTCCATTAGCTGGACGCGCGCTTGGACGATCCTTGCAACGCTTGCAGCTACTTTTTTGGTCGCAGCCATTGCGTGGTACTCTGACAGCGATGAGGTTGTCGAGCCAACCGCTGGTGGCGCCGTAGTTGCTCAACTTGTGAGCCGCATCGATGCGGTCCTGACGGCCGACTCGCTGCCATGGGAGACGAATGAAATCCGTGTTGGAGGCTACGAAATCGAAAGAGGCCTCGTTCAACTTGAATTTGCGTCTGGAGTCTCTGTCTTGATCGAGGCACCTGCTCGCTTTGACGCGGTCAGTGCAGAGCGACTTGTTCTTCATGCAGGACGACTCTCCGCCAACGTGCCTCCCGAAGGGGTCGGTTTTACCGTGGAGACGCCCGAGGCAGATGTGGTCGATTTCGGCACCGAGTTCTCGGTTGAAGTCGGCGGCGAAGAGAGCGAAGTGCATGTCTTTAGCGGGCACGTGCAGGTGAAGCCAAAAACGGAAAGCGGAAGCGAGCAGGCCGATGCGATTGATTTGCGAACAGAGCAAGCGATTCGGATTTCTGAGGCGACGAGACAACCAGCCGGAATCGACTTGGCGACGGATCGGTTCATTCGCAGTATCAACGAGCCTCAAAAACAATACCCGATGTTGGTAAAGCAGCTTGGATTCGTGGCGTACTACCGAATGCCGATTCGAGGTGGTGGGTTGGCATGCAGTCCCAAAAAGTATGCCGGAGAAATGCTGATGGGCGAAGGCACTCGGCCTGCCTTTGCACCGGGGATCGTAGGGGCATCGCTGCGCGTCGGAGGACGTTCTGTCGGGCGTGGGGCACATATAGAGAATCCGCCTCGACTGACCAGCGGTCACTTCAGCCTGGTGGCATGGGTCTATGCCGATAGCCGACCACCGGGTGGCACAGTGGCTACGGACGTCTCCGATGGTGACGGTCGATTTGCTTTGTCGCTTGATCGCAACGGACGGTTGACCGGAACGGTCACGACGAATGAAGACAAGCAGGTGAGCGTCAGTGATTTAAGCTCCGTGCCGCTCAACTCGTGGCAATTTGTCGTGCTCACCTTAGATGGAAAACAACTGCGGATGTATCGGAACGGGGATCCGTTGGTATCGACACCTTGTCATTCAATGACGTCCCGCCAGCCGAGTACGCTCTGGATGGGAACTTCGGCGGAACCCCAACGTTTTTGGAATGGTCGAATCGATGAGCTAGCGCTTTTCGATCGAGCACTCGCTGCGGATGAAATCGCCAAACTCTATCAGGCTGCAGGAACAGAATGAGACACCTTCACTCAATGCAAAAAATTATGCCCCAAGTCTTCACAATCGCCTTACTGTCTCTCGTCTTCAATTGGCAGTCTGCGTTGGCCGACGAACGTCCTAACATCATCATGTTTCTGATCGACGATCAGAATCCATCGAGCATCGCCGCGTTTGGGGGCGATACGTACACACCCAATCTCGACCGCATGGCAGAGGAAGGAATGAAGTTCACTCGCGCCTACGTCAGCAGCTCGGTTTGTACTCCATCTCGATACACCTTCCTGACCGGTCGGTTTGCTGGTAACTCGCATAGCAAACTTTACGCGGAAGCGGTCGGCGGCAAAGAGAATCAGGGGCTTCCCAATTTCAATGTCGCACTGGAACGCGACAAAATGAACGTTGGAAATGTTCTCCGTGAAGCCGGATATACCACCGGATTCGTTGGGAAATTTCACCTCACTTCAGATTTGGATTTTCCGGAGTTCTACAAAGGCAAAAACAAATGGATCAACATTCCCAAAGACGCGAGTCCTGGGCCTGAAGCATCGGCTCAGTTCAAACACAACGAACGCTGGATGCGTCGTTACCTCCAAACGCTGGGCTTTTCCTGGGCGAAGAACGTCTACCCGGAAAACGTGCGGAAGCCCTATTCCACGCACAACCCAGAGTGGACGACGGTGGCAGCTCTGGAATTCATCGAAGAGAACAAGGACGGCCCCTTTTATCTTCATCTTTGCAGCACCCTGCTGCACGGGCCGGATAAGTCCTGGCGAAAATCCATGGATCAGCGGCTCATCACCGGAGAGGGGGAAGCCCGAAGTCTTCCAGAGGTCATGACACCTCGCGCAGAGCTTCTCAAAACAATCACTGAAAAAGGTTTCGATCCCGACAGCCATGTGGCTGGTGAAGCGTGGATCGACGATTCGCTCGGGGCGATTCTCCGGAAGCTTAAAGAACTCGGAATCGATGACAACACCCTGGTGATTTTCGCGCCGGATCACGGTCGCGACGGCAAGGCATCCGTCTTTTCACACGGTAGTTGTCAAGTGCCCATGATCATGCGTTGGCCAAAAGGAATTGCCGCAGGGCAGGCGTGTGAAGAACTCGTGCAGAATATCGACCTCGTACCGACTTTCTTCGACCTGGGTAAAGCGGAGAAACCGAAGTCTTACCGGATCGATGGACAGAGCCTCACTCCTCTTTTGAAAAACGGAAAAGCCAAGGATTGGCGGAATCATCTTTATCTCGAAATGGGAGCTGCGCGGGCAACGGTCACGAAAGACTGGTCCTACATTGCCGTTCGCTACACC
Source organism: Rubripirellula tenax (assembly GCF_007860125.1). Classification (NCBI taxonomy): domain Bacteria; kingdom Pseudomonadati; phylum Planctomycetota; class Planctomycetia; order Pirellulales; family Pirellulaceae; genus Rubripirellula; species Rubripirellula tenax. The sequence goes on along the minus strand of NZ_SJPW01000003.1, from coordinate 107,369 downwards.
AAAGAACAGATCGCTGCCATTAAGAGAGCCGCGCCACAAAACCTACCGAGAGCCATGTCCTACATTGGACGTTTGGGAATCGGAGTTAGAGGGGCAGATCGCCCCGGTTTCTTTGACGAAGATCAACTCTACCACCTGAAGAGGGATCCGAAAGAAATGAAAAACCTGGCTTATAACGAAGATCAGGCCACTCGCAGAAAAGAGATGCGATATCTCATGCAACAAGACCTCGAAGTTATTGGTCGCCCTTTTGGAGAGTTCATTCCCGGAGGGAACGCCGCTGAACCCAGCCAGATCGACAAGCAGATCGAAATCGTCAAACAACTCGAAATCAAGGGCAAAACAGTAACGGTGCCACAAGCGTTGAAGGAAGATCTGGGAGTTACCGATGAACCAAGTCCCGACGACAAAGCGAGAAAAAAAGCGAAACGCGAAGCGCGCAAAAAGGCTCGCGAGGAAGCCAAATCAAACGATCAGAAAAACTCGGATAGATAATCCGATGAAATTTCCTTTCACTCTGTTTCTTCTGAGCCTGTCCTGAAGTTGTTCGCATGACGCAAGACTATCGGTTCACGCAGTGGCAATCCTGGTCAGCGCCTTTTCGGTTCTCGCCCGGAATGCCCAGGCTCAGAGTAACACCAAGGGGCCAGTGATTCTAAGTGCTCGCTGCCTCACGATGGCTTGATTGATTCCTATTCCCGCCGCGAGATGCCTGGCGAGAACGACTTCGTAGCAATTGCGACGAACTCTTACAAATGGAACGTTACATCGCGAGTTTCTCCGCTATTTACAACAAGGGGAATGAGCCCCTTTGACACGATCCACACCGGCACATCTCGGATGATAGCAGAATGAAGAAACTATTTTTTCCCATCGTTCTGGCAACGATCGCATTTGTCTCTTCCGATTTCGCGAGGGCGGAAAGACCCAACATTGTCGTCATCCTCACTGACGATCAGGGCTATGCGGACATCAGCCTGAATTCGCTGCATCCGAAGGAAGTGTCGACGCCGCATATGGACGCCCTCGCCAAAGATGGCGTTGTGTTCTCGCAGGGCTACACCAGCGGACATGTTTGCTCACCGACTCGCGCCGGAATCATGATCGGCGGGTATCAGCAACGCGTCGGTGTATACAGCGCCGGTGACGGCGGTCGCGGCTTTGATCCCAGGAAGACGATCTTTCCGGGATTCTTGCCGGATGAGTATGTGACAACGGCGATCGGCAAGTGGCATCTGGGTCTGGACGATGACTATCCAGAACTGAAATGGCATGCGATGAGCCGCGGTTTCGATGAGTGCTACAAGTTCATGGGCCGTGGCGGACACAGCTATTTCAATTTGAGAAGTGACACGGATGGTAAGTTTTCCGGCGCGATCTATCGCAACAAAGAACGAATCAACGACGAAGGATATCTTACGAATCGGCTGAGCGAGGAAGCGGTGGCTTTCATTGACCGCAACAAGACCAACCCGTTCTTTCTGTACCTCGCATACAACGCAGTCCACGCTCCGGCCGAAGCACCGGAGGCCGATATCAAAGCCTATCAAGCCAGGTTTCCCGGCATCAGCAAAGAACGTGCGATCCTGATGGCGATGCTGAAACACCTTGATGATGGCGTGGGCAGGGTGGTGGGAAAACTGAAACAAGAAGGCATCTTCGACAACACACTGCTGTTTTTCTTGACGGACAATGGCGGCTCGAAGGCGATGAGTGCCGATAACTCGCCGCTGCGGGGATTCAAGCAATCGCTCGACGAAGGCGGTATTCGGACACCTTTCATCGTCAGTTGGCCCAAAAAGTTCGACGGTGGGCGAACGGTCGACACGCCCGTGATTTCGTTTGACATCCTGCCCACGGCACTTGATGCCATCGGAAACATCCCACCCGAAAACGACTTCGATGGCAAGAGTTTGTTGCCACTATTGACAGGGGCAACGAAAGCTCATCACGACACGCTGTACTGGAGCAAAGGACCAGACGATGAATGGGCGGTTCGACGCGGCGACTGGAAATTGCATCGGACGAAAGACACGGTGGAGCTGATCGACTTGGGCACGGATGAATCCGAAACGAAAAACCTTGCCGAGAGCGAACGCGAGAAAGTGCAAGAACTTAACGAGGCTTACGACAAGTGGATTGCGACGATGGCGGCACCGATCACCGGCGCATCTCAGGGGAAAGCGAAGCCGTCCGCTGCCAAGTTGGAATCCTCCGGATCGACTGAGCGTGAAATCGAGCGAGCAAAGATTCGCGAGCAACGACGGCAGGCAAGACTGAAGGCGAAGAAGGCAGCGACAGAGAAGAATGAACGCGAATAGCCCCTCTCACTCTCAGGGCGTCTGAGAGCCGCAAGGCGCTAGCCGCGGGTAAAACGCTTGGGAAAACCGGCGGCTAGCGCCTTGCCGCTTACATTCTCAGACGGTTCCGGACAAGCTGCTAGCCGGCTTTCGATGCGCGTATGCGTGTTCCTTGCCGCATGTTATCGCAAATCGAATTGCGAACACTTTTGCGAAAAACATACTCAACCTACAGGAAACCTGATGAACCTTCCGAATCGCATCCTCGTTGGGCTGGCTCTATTTTGCTCATCGCAACTGTCGGTCGCGCTTGGCAAACAGCCGAACGTCTTGTTCATCGTCTGCGATGACCTGAACACGCACGTTTCGACCTCGGGTTACCCGCATATTCAAACACCAGCATTCGATGAACTCGCTGCCGCGGGAATGACATTTCGCCGAGCTTATTGCCAGTACCCGGTCTGCGGACCGTCGCGGGCTTCATTCCTGCACGGACTGTACCCTCAGTCGACCGGCATCCTCGACAACAAGTCCGACATCCGCGAGGTGCGTCCGGGAACGATTTCGATGCCACAGCGATTCAAGGAATCCGGCTACTGGACGGGCGCGGTCGGCAAAGTCTTTCACAACGAGAAGGTCGACCCCGGCGAATTCGCATGGCATCAGATGCTTCGATTCGAAAATGACGAGATGCCAATGGTCACGCGCATTCGGAAAGAGTTTGAGGCAGAGCATGGTTCGATCGAATCAGGTAAGGCTCGAAAATTATGGCGCGAGTTCTATCCCACGATCGCTCCCCAAACTCGGGGTCAGCAACCGGGCTACGGTCCAACAGGCTTGCAGGATGAGCAGCACAAGGATGGCAAGAACGCAAGGCAAATCGGTGCCTGGCTGGAAAACAAGGTTCACGGTGACAAGCCGTTCTTCATGGCCTGCGGTATACAAAAACCACACGTTCCGTTCCTTGCGCCCGACCAGTATTTTGACATGTACCCAAAGGCAGAATTGCAGTTCACGCCCGCGTCACTGGAGTTCTGGAACACCGTCCCAAAAATCGCACAGACGAAACGCCATGAAGGATTCGGTTTTACGTTCGCCGAGGAGAACGATGCCCTGCGACGCGACTATATGCAGGCTTATCACGCCTGCATTTCATTCATCGACGCGCAGATCGGAATTGTTTTCGATGCACTTCAAGAAAGCGGCCACTGGGACGATACGATCGTTGTTCTGACTTCGGATCACGGCTATCTGCTCGGCGAGAAATTCATGTGGGGCAAGGTCATGTTGTTCGAGACCTGCGATCGAGTTCCATTGGTGATTCGTGTTCCCCAGTCAGTGACGAAAGTCGCGACAGATCCTGGATCGCAGACCGAAGGGTTGGTGGAGTTGATTGACTTATTCCCAACTCTTGCCGAACTCTGCGGCGTAGAGCCGCCGCCCGAACTCCAGGGGCAAAGCCTGTCGCAGCTGATTCGAGACCCGGCTGCGAGTGGCAAAGATTTTGCCTACACGGTGGTCACGCGCGGTCCCACACTCGGCAAAGCCATCCGAACGCAGCGGTATCGTTACACGAGGTGGCCGAGGGGAGAAGAATTATACGACCTGTCCGCTGATCCAGGAGAAGAGCGAAATCTAGCTAGCTCAGTTGGACATATTGCCACGCTCAATAGGATGCGAGCAGTTCTGGATCGTACTGAAATCAGAGCCAAGGAGGCGAGCAATTGACGATGACGGTTCCGGTTGGCCCAAAAAAATACAAACTGGCCGATCCCTTTGACGGAAACAGCCCCAAAGTACTGACGAATAGCGATTCGGTTCGGATAGCCGACCAGAAGCTCCCCGAGGCGGTCGCTATCCGAACCGGGGGTTTATCGAGCTAGGTGCCTTTCGTACCAAGAGGTTACGTCGATTGCCTTGCATCGAAATGTTCAAGTGGAACTCCATTTCGGACCAAATTCGGCAAGAAAACGAGTCCGCCAAACCGAAACGCAATCGCATGCGTTTAGCTCATCATTACCAGTCACTACTTGATTCAGGGCAAGTCGAAACTCGTGCCGATTTGGCTCGCTTTCTTAGAGTTAGCAGGGCAAGAGTCACTCAGGTTTTGAACCGGCTGAAAACTGAATAAGCAGGACTATGCGGTACTGGAACGGCAAAATCGACAAACTGATGTGGTTCGAGTACGCCTTCGAAAAGCATCAGAAGTTGCAAACAGGTCACTGATTGAAGAGAACACCGTGAACGGCCAAGACGGCTACGGTACCGAGCATATTCAGATCTTGAAAAGAGCCGAGAACTCGTTGCTTTTTCCACAATAAATGCGTCAGTCGTTCTTCACACGATGCGACTGAGCCTCAAGCCTGTGCGTGATTGAGCCGTCGAGCCCAACGCCGTATTAGTCTTTTCTGAAATTGATTGTGTCATTTGTTGATGCTGGGCACGGTACTCTTATAGCATGAACAATCTTCACCAAACTCGAGCAGCTCAGGACAACGATCTCGAAGTATTCGGGCTACTGGTGGAGGAACACCAAGCAGCGATTCGGGCTTTCTTGGTCTCGCGGATCAATGATCCGTTTGAGGCACACGACTTGGCCCAGAACGTCTTCCTGATCGCGTTTCGCAAGCTGGCGAAGATCGATGCCACCCGTCCCATTCGGCCCTGGCTACTTGGCATCGCGGCAAACGAGATTCGCAATCATCGCCGAAAACGCGGAGACATTCCGGTGGGAAGCCACGCAGAAATCGCTCAGCTCTTGGAGGCGGAAATTGAGTCTGGTAACGCCGACTGGGACGACGGAGCCGTCTTCGAGGCTCTCGATCGGTGCCTCACCAGGTTGGGAGATCGCGCCCGTGAGTTGCTGAGGTTGCGGTACGAAGAGGGAATGGACCTGGTGGAAATTCGATCGGCACTTGGCGGAAAACACTCGACCATCACGATGAAATTGCATCGTCTGCGCGAACAATTGCGGGCTTGCATCGAACGTCAATTGGAAAAGGAGGCAAGCCATGGATAAATCGCGGCGCGATCAGTTTCTCGCCGATTGGCTGGAGGGCAGTTTTGCCGGAGACGGGCCTTCGGAGCCTGAGCTCGCTGAGTTTCTGAATGAATTGAAAAACGATCCCGATTTCCGGAGGGCAGCCTCTCGCGGATTGCTTGTGCGACGCTTTTTGGGCCAGAAGCAGATCCCGTCCGGCGAATTCACTGACGAAGTCCTTGAATCACTTCGCGCCGATTCATCTGAGACTCTTACCAGCGCGGTGATTTCCAACTTGCAAGTGGCGCGACGAAAGCAACGGCGTCTTTTTTGGGGCAGCGTGGGATTGGCTACCACCGCCATGTTGGCTTTCGCCATGCTCTCGGCATTCGATTCCAGCCTTGGCAACCGCAACATCCAACGCCCCGGGATTCGCGTCATCGCGGCCGAAGGTGTGGGAACACTCGATACAGAAGCACTCCAGCAAGGCAAGCCGGTTCAGTTGCGCCGAGGTATTCTAGAACTCGATTTGGATGACAAGGCGCGCGTTGTGATCGAAGCGCCCGCGTCGTTCACAGTCGTTTCGCGGCTTCATGTTCGCCTGGATGAAGGACGTTGCTTTGCCGAAATGAAGAAGGGAACGTCCGGTTTGCGGATCGAAACGCCTTCGCGAGATGTGTTTGATCTTGGGACGAAGTTCGCAGTCGAAGTTTCATCCTCCAAAGACATGGAGGTTCATGTCTTTGACGGCACTGTCGAGGTTTCCGACGGCACGGACATAACACGGCTTACCGAAGGTCAGGGCCTTGTCGTTGGGGAATCCGGAGCCCTTTCTCGTTTGTCCGCGGACTCGTCGCGATTCGTTCCGCGGGTTCCTCGATCAGAGTTGAACACACAGCCGCTGCTTCATTGGTCGTTCGATGAAGGGACCGGGGACACGGTGAACGCTACGGGGCGTGATCCGAATCTTGAGCTTGCGACGGGCACCCTTATGACCACGTCTCGCGACGGAGGCGGACCAACGTGGATTTCTGGTGTTGTTGGGCAAGCGCTTTCTTTCGATGGAGAAAGCGGTTGGGTCAACACGCGTCATCCTGGCATTTCCGGAGATCAAGACCGAACGATTGCCTGTTGGGTCAAACTTCCCGATGAAAGACGATCGGCAGTTTCAACCATGATCGGTTGGGGTATGGGGAAAAGAAATCGGGGCATCGAAAAAGCGTGTTTCCTTGAGTCCGCACAATCTCGCCCCGAGCATCCTGGACACTACGGTCGCCTGCGATTGGTCGCCGGCAATCGGACGATGGGGACAACCAATTTGCGAGACGGAAGATGGCATCACGTTGCTGCGGTTGCAATGGCCGGGCAGGATGGCCCAACGATTTTGCTATACGTTGACGGCCAACTTGAGCACGCAGAACGAGATAGCGAGCCGACATCGCTCGACACGACGACCGATCATCGTCTTTCCGAGCCGATTCAATTCGGGCGACACCTATTTTTAGATCGCAGGTTGCTTCGCGGCGCAATCGATGAAGTCTACATATTCGGAGAAGCGCTCTCCGGTGATGAAATACGCCAGCTGATTCAGCCCCTCGCTGAATAGCCAAATCCGCCAACGAAGACGAAAGAAGAGAGCCAAATTGAAGACTCTAGATTTCCGAAACCCGATAAAGCTTGTCGCTGGTGCCTTCTTTGCATTGGCGTTGTCCACCACTTTGCTTCGGGCTGAAACGCCAACGACCCCGCCGGGATCAAAGGTGGCAATCGAAACCGCATCCGGCGCCGATGGCTTTCAAGAACGGTCGACAGCGCCGGCAACGGGTAGAAAAATCACGGCGAAGCGACCCAACATCTTGTACATCCTTGCCGATGACCAATCGCCCTTTGATCTAAAAATCTACGATCCAGAGTCGACGCTGGACACGCCGGTGCTGGACCGTCTGGCCGCGGAGGGTTTAGTGATCGAAGGGGCCCATCAGATGGGGGCCTGGTGTGGGGGCGTATGCACTCCATCACGCCACATGATCATGTCCGGCCGCACGCTTTGGCATGTTCCGGATAAATCAAAAAACGGTCGGAATCCGATCGCTTCGGATCCAGCTCATGTGCCACCCGACCTTGCCGAGCATACCATGGCGGCGGTTTTCAACGCTGCGGGGTATGACACAATGCGAACCTGCAAGCGGGGGAATAGTTACGCAGCTGCGAATGCGAAGTTTACGGTGGTTCATGACTCCACCAAGCGAAGAGCAAGGGATGAGTCCGGCAGCGGATGGCACGCGAAGCAGGTACTTACCTATCTGGACCAGCGCGCCGCTTCCAAAGTTCAAGATCCATTTCTGATCTATTACGGGTTTTCGCATCCTCACGATACGCGAGACGGGAAGTCCGAGTTGCTGGCTAAATATGGCGCGGTGAATCATCGGGACGAAAACAGTCTCCCGCAGTCCAATCCAAAGCAGCCGAAGCTTCCAGCAAACTACCTCCCCAAACACCCGTTCAACAACACGGATATGGAGGTGCGCGATGAGGTCAACGTCAGCGGAGTCTGGACCAATCGTGATGAGCGCACCATTCGCAATGAACTAGGCCGCGAGTTTGCCTGTAGCGAAAACATTGACATCCAGATCGGTGCCGTCTTAGACAAACTTAAGCAGATGGGCGAACTGGAGAATACCTATATCTTCTACACGTCCGACCACGGAATGGCGATCGGCAGGCATGGACTGCAAGGCAAACAGAACCTTTACGAACACACCTTCCGTGTCCCCTACATCGTGAAAGGTCCCGGCATCGAGGCGGGATCTCGTGTCGTGGGTAATATTTATCACTTCGACATACTCGCGACCCTGTGCGATCTCGCCGGGATCGAAGCGCCGAAGACCAGCGAAGGCATTAGCTTTCGACCGGTTCTTGAGGGCAAGAAGGATAGGGTGCGCGATGTGCTTTATGGGGCGTATTGCGGTGGTGCCAAACCCGGAATGCGCTGTGTCAAAAAGGGCGATTGGAAACTGATCCGCTATGAATCGACCCAAGACGGTGTCAATGAAACTCAACTCTTCAACCTGGCCGAGAACCCTGATGAACTGTTGGCTGAACACCACGATCCAAAGGTGATTGCATTAACCCAGTGCTCGCCGAATCCGAAGCAGACCAATCTGGCAGATGATCCGGCCTACGCTGAAAAGCTCAAGGAGATGGAGCAAATTCTACTCGACCAGATGCGAAATCACTTTGATCCCTATCGCTTCTCCAATCAGCCCGACGACCAGTTGCCGCCCGTGGCAGAGCCGAAAAGTATCGGTCGCAAAAGGAAGCCCAAGAAGCGGTCCAACAGAGGCAACTGAAATGGAACAGCGTCTCTTCGTTACGTCCATCGCCAGCAGCTGTTGAGCTTGCAGGGCATCGCAAGGGCTGTCTTCCAGCGGAAACGAGAGGCCCGATTACGACCGTGTTTCGCATGGAGATCAACCAATGAAAAGTCTTATCTGCCTTGTCCTGTTGTTAAGTTCTTCGGGCGTGCTCTTCGCCCAAGAGCGATCGAGCACAAAACCTAACATCATCTACATCATGACCGATGACCAGGGTTACCCTGTTGTCGGTGCGCATGGTCATCCATGGATACGGACGCCGCACTTGGACAAGATGTATGCTCAGTCGATCCGTTTTGACCGCTTTATGATGGGATCGACTTGTGCCCCGAGTCGGGCCGGTATTATGACCGGTGTGCATTCGATCAAGAACGGAGTCACGCATACGATCTATGAACGTGAGCGATTGAACCTGAAATCCGTCACGATCCCACAGGTATTGAAGCCGGCCGGTTACACGTCGGGCTATTTCGGAAAATGGCACCTGGGCGATGAGACGCCGTATCAGCCAGAGAACCGTGGGTTCGACGAGGTGTTTATTCACGGCGCTGGCGGCATTGGCCAAAAATACCCGGGTTCCTGCGCGGATGTGCCTGGCAACACCTATTTCGACCCGGTGATCAAACACAACGGTACCTTTGTGAAGACTCATGGCTACTGCACGGACGTCTTCTTCAAAGCGACCCTGGGCTGGATTCAGTCGGTCAAGGATTCCGGCAAGCCCTTTTTTGCCTATCTATCGACGAATGCTCCGCACAGCCCGTTCATCGCACCGCCTGAATATCAAAAGCATTTTGAGGATCTAGGTTTCAATAAATCTGCCGCAGGCTTCTATGGAATGGTCGAGCATGTCGACCACTCGATGGGGCAAATGTTTCAACAGCTGGACGCATGGGGCTTGCTGGACAACACGATCATCATCTTTACCTCCGACAACGGCACGACCACCAAGGGGTGCGGGCTGAGCGGTAAAGCGGGGCGCCCGCCGGTAAAACTCGGCACCGATGCTAAGGGCAATCGCATGATGTCCTACAACGCAGGGATGAAGGGTCTCAAGGGAACGGTGGAAGAAGGCGGTGTCCGGGTTCCATTCTTTGTCCGTTGGGATGGCGTGATTAAAGAAGGTCGCACGGTGGACGCGGCCGTTAGCTATCTCGACATTCTTCCGACTCTGGCGGATTTTGCGGGAGCAGAGCTTTCTTCCACTCAGCCATTTGAAGGTAGAAGCCTGAAACCGCTGATGCTGGAAGAAGATCCGGTTTGGGAGGATCGTTTTCTGTTTCAACACGTCACGCGTTGGAATCACGGGGACAGTCCTGACAATTGGAAGTGGAAGAACTACTCCGTGCGCAGCCAGCGTTTCCGGCTTGTCGTCGACGCGTTATACGACATGGAAAAAGATCCCGGGCAGCACAACGATGTGGCCGCAGAACACCCCAAGCTCGTGTCGGAAATGAAGAATGCCTACGAGCAATTCTGGGATGAAGCTCGCCCGTTGATGATTAACGATGGCGTGCCTCTGGCAAAGAAACGCCCATACCAAGTCGATTACAACGCTCAGAAAAAGAGCACCGGCATTCCTGACTGGGACGCCCCCGCCTTTCCGTGGGAAGAGTCTTACACCGGCGAGCCAACCGGAATCGGAAAATCAGAGTCACGAAACAATAGAGAAGAGAACAACAAATCGAAAAGACAGAAAAAGCGAGAACAGGATTCATGAAAACAGCAATGATCAGCAATGTCGCTACCAGTATATCCCTCGCATCAATTGCTCTTGCGATGTTTGCTTCGTTTGCGGTTGGCGCACCGACCAAACCCAATGTCATCTTCGTATTCGCTGATGACTTGGGCTACGGCGAAGTGCAGGCACTCAACCCACAGCGTGGGCTGATTCCTACGCCCCATCTGAATCAGTTGGCGGCGGAAGGCATGGTGTTTACGGACGCACATACCACATCCGCCGTATGCAGCCCGTCTCGATATGGATTACTGACCGGACGATACTGCTGGCGAACTCGATTGCAATTCGGCGTCGCTACAGGCGGCAAGCCGTGTCTGATCGCTCCGGATCGGATGACGTTGGGGCATCTTTTTCAAGATCAGGGATATCACACCGCGATCTTCGGGAAGTGGCACTTGGATTATCAATATGACACCTCGACCGCGCCCAAAGGAGCAACCGCTAGAAAGAAGTCAAAGACACTCTACCTTTCGGGTATCCCGATCGGTACGCGCGTCGTCGATGGTCCGTTGACGCGTGGATTTGATCACTTCTTCGGTTATCACCACGGTCGTTCGATGAGCAGCTTCGTTGAAGATGAAACGATCACGAGAGAAATTAAGATCATCGATGTGCTACCCGAACTCACGCAATCCGTGACAGATTACATTGACGCAAAGGCAGCGGATGCCAGAGCCGGGAAACCATTCTTTGTCTACTTTCCCATGAGTTCACCGCACGCCCCCGTGGTTCCGTCCAAGGAGTGGCAGGGGAAGAGCGGCCTGGGCGATCATGGAGATTTCGTGATGCAACCGACGCCTCGGTTGGTGCCATCATCCAGGCCCTGGAACGCAATGGACTTTCTCAAGACACGATCCTTGTCTTCAGTTCGGACAACGGAACCTCAGGGCCTGCGGCGAATATTGAGGACCTGAAAAGCAAGGGCCATTACTCAAGTGCTCACTTCCGCGGCGAGAAAACCGCGATCTGGGATGGCGGTCACCGAGTGCCGTTTATTCTGCGGTGGCCCGCTCAGGTGCAGCCAAAATCGCAGTTCACTCAGTTGATTTCGGTCTCCGATGTGATCGCGACGTTTGCTGAGTTGTTCGGAGTGGAACTCGATGACGACACGGCGGAGGACAGCATCAGTTTTCTTTCAGGCCTCAACGGCAAAGAGGTGCCGAACCCGCGTCAAGCGATCGTGCATCATTCGTCCAGTGGCCGGTTCGCGGTTCGCCAAGGCGACTGGAAACTCTTGCTCGCTCCGGGATCTGGCGGAGCAACCGCCCCGACCGATCCTCAGGCAACCAGCCAGGGACTGCCGGAAATGCAGCTGTACAACATGAAGGACGATGCCAGTGAGACGACGAATCTTGCCACGAAGTATCCGGAAAAAGTCGAAGCACTCGTCGCGTTGCTGAGGAAGTATGTCACCGAGGGCCGCAGCACAGCTGGCACGGCTCAGAAAAATGATACGGACATCGACATCATGAAAACGCATAGGAACCAAAAGAAGGCTCGCGGAAACAGGAATCGGCCATAACGATACCTGAACGCGAAAGAACAAAGCCAAATAGAAACTTTAGCCGTGTCTGGGTTTGCTCATGGAACCTGATCAGACACTCAATCCAGGGAAATGAATATGAAAATAACGAAACACACGATCTCAACTTCATCTCCGCTGTTGCTGTTGTTGGCTATGGCAGTGTCCGCACTGGGAGCCGAAGTCATCCCTTTGCGTCCGAATGATGTGACGACGATGGTCACCGGGCGGGCCACTCGCAATCTAGGAAGCTCAGGCAAGGCGACAAGGTTTACTCTGTCGTCAGACACTGTCACTTGGACCGTAAGTGCACCGCAGGCGGACGACTATGCCGTCAGTGTGATCTATATGGATCCACCGAAGCAGATGGTTGAAGTTCGTTGCGGGTCGTCGACTGTCACGGCTCCTGCTCTGGTTCGGACGTGGCCGGAGAAGCCGTTGTTTATGCGGCAGGAACTGCCCGGCGTGCTGCACCTGAAAAAGGGAGAGAATCAAATCCAGTTCCGACTGCCCGAGCTTGAGCCAGACAAGCCGGCTAAGGAATTTGTCCTCTGGTCCATCGAACTGGGCACGCCCGCCGCCCGCAAAGCGCAACTGGAGCGGGCGAAAGAGATTCGCGGTGACGCGTCGTGGATGATCGCAGGGAAATACGGACTGTTCGTGCATTGGTCATCGGCGGGCTATGCCTTGAACGGAAATCAACCGCGCAGCAAGTGGCACGAAAAAGCGGTCGATCTGTTCGACGTGAAGGTGTTTGCCGATGCCGTGGAGCGCACGGGGGCGGCGTGGGTGGTCTTCACCGCCATCCACGCTGGGACGGATTGGGCGGGACCCAACGAGGCTTTGGAGAAGATTCGACCGGGTAGCACCACGAAACGCGATCTCATCGGCGAAATCATTACGGAGCTCGATCAGCGTGGCATTCGCACCCTGCTCTATATGAACGCCGAATTTGCCAGGAAACCAGATCCGGCTAAATCCGGGAACATCGCGGTCGGTGTCACGACTCAATATGGCGACGACGTCGAAGCCGTTCTGCGCGATGCCAGTCTGCGCTACGGGAAGAAGCTCGCTGGTGTTGGTTACATTGATGGCGGCATGAAAAAAATCTACCCGCAAGATCCGCCGTGGGAACGTTGGGTGCGAGCCATCAAGGCTGGCAACCCAGATGCGGTTGCGGGATTCAGTTCCAACCGTGGCCCGATCGTCAGCCCGTTTAGCGAACTCGCCGTGACCGACGGAGGCCGCCAACTCTCGCAACCCGAACCGACGGCCATTGGCCCCGGTCGGCAGTTGGGCGATGTGACACCCACGTGGTGGTGTGCAATGGACAGTTGGATTGTCAAAGGGCCAATGAACGGGAAAATTGGCGATGGCCCCAAGTTCCCTGCAGAGCAATATGTGGATTATTTCAAGCAGATGGCGGCGGCGAAAATTCCGGTGACGATCAACCTGGCCATCACCGCCGACGTGACTGCGGACCATCCGATCTTTCATCCTGACTGCATGGCGATCATGGAAGACGTCCGCAAAGCCATTCGAGGAAAATCTGCCGATTCCAATACCCCTACCATTCAATCGTTTGTCGTTGAGGAGAGAATGCAAGGCGAAGCGGGCGTTGGGCAAGTAGTTCTTGAAGTCGATGTTCCCCAAGATACAAATTACCAAGTTCAATTCAAAATTGTTGAGGGCAAGGGGACTATCACATCTCATGGTAATTGGGCGGTCTTTACAGATGCTGGCCCTGGGCAATACGTCTTTGAAGCGATCGTAACTGATGCGCAAGGCGCGATTGCAACCGCCTCTGCTTCCTATGAGATTGTGGATGTCGATGCATCAAAGATGTATTTCGATAAGGCCACTTGGATAAAGGCTACCGGTAAAAAGACGTATAGTTTTGTAACGAGAGATCCATCGTTACCTGATGTCCTCATAATCGGAGATTCGATTTCAGTTGGCTACACTAGGGCCGTCCGAACATATCTCGATGGCATCGCAAATGTATATAGAATTCCAGAAAACGGGGGTGATACCCAGAAGGCATTAAACAGAATGCATAAGTGGCTGGCCGGGCATCCATGGGATGTCATTTCTTTTAATAGCGGTTTGCACGATCTTAAATACACTCTCGATGGAAAAATAAATAACAATGGTACGCAGGTAAGGTCTGTAACAGAATACAAAACGAATTTAGAGAAGGAGATTGAACTCTTGGTGCGATCAGGCGCCACTCTACTATGGACCAATACAACCATCGTGCCCGAAGGTGCAAAAGGGAGAATCGCGGGTGATGAAATAGTCTATAATGACGGCGCTCTAGAGGTGCTTGAAGACTATCCATCGATTGCGGTAAATGATCTCTATACAACATCAAGGAACAACCCCGAAGGTCAACAACCGGCCAATGTGCATTTCACACCGGAGGGGTATGAAATTCTGGGTCGTAAAACTGCTTCAAGTATTGAATCTCTGCTCAAAGCGAGTGATACAGGTCGTTAAAATTATCAAAGGAAAACAATGAACGGAATCAGACCACGTGTTCGAAAAAAGCGGCAATTTAAATGTCCGGCCGGGAACTCTGTGGGCTGGCTAGAAGTCTCCGTAGCGACGAGCACGATTGCACGAGACCGAATCTTGCCAGCGGATCCTGAGCTTGCAGTCACTCTGGGTCGTCAACCACGTAGAGCTTGATCTTGAAGCTGGCCAAGAGAGCTGAGCGAATGAGTTAAAGACAGACGGCAGCTCAGCAACGAGTACAAATACCTTAGCACATGCGACAATCACCAGGGATTCAACAATGATGTCATCGATTGTATTGAGCGTGCGGATCCTCCTTATGTTGCTCGGCTTAGCTGGCCTCGCGGAAGCACAGACCATCAAGGGCAGTCGCCCGAATATCGTGTTGGTCATGACCGACGATCAGGGGATGGGCGATCTTTCTTGTATGGGAAACATAGTCGTCAAGACTCCGCACATCGATCACTTCTATGCAAAGGCAACGCGTTTCACCGACTTTCAAGTCAGCCCGACATGCGCCCCAACCCGAGCCGCACTGATGAGCGGACGTGCTCCGTTTAAGAACGGTGTCACGCATACGATTATGCAACGGGAGCGGATGGCACTAAGTACTTATACGATGCCGCAGGCTTTGCAGAGTGCCGGTTACGAAACGGGGATCTTCGGCAAGTGGCACCTTGGTGACGAGGACGCGTATCTGCCCGGTAGGCGAGGCTTCGACGAAATCCTAATTCATGGCTCCGGAGGAATTGGACAGGTTGCGCTCGGCGATTTCCCGCCCAACAAAGAGAATGTGTACTTCGACAATGTGCTGCTGCACAACGACACGATTGTGCAGACCAGGGGCTTTTGCACTGATCTGTTTTTTCAATCCGCTTTGTCCTGGATCAAGGACCAACATGAATCGGGCAATCCCTACTTCGCTTACATCGCGTTGAACGCTCCGCACGCGCCGCTGGTTGCTCCAGAGAAATATACCGAGCGGTTTTTAGATCTTGGCTGGGACGAAGGAACGGCAGCCCGATACGGTATGATCGAAAACATCGACGACAATTTCGGTCGCTTGATGGAAAGCCTTGGCCAGTGGGACGCACTCAACAACACACTTGTCATTTTCATGACCGACAACGGGGCAACTCGTTTGAACGGCAAGTTGAACGGCAAGCGGGTCAAGCATTTCAACGCGAACCTGAAGGGCGGCAAGAATTCGCCCTACGAAGGTGGTTCGCACGTGCCAGCATTCTGGTATTGGAAAGGCGTGTTGGGTGAAGGGGGCGATGTCGACGCGCTGACCGCCCACATCGATTTGTACCCGACGTTTTGCGATCTGACTGGCGCAAAGTTGCCTGACGATGCACAGATGCTTGACGGGCGGTCGCTTGTCCCTTTGCTGAAAGATCCCAAGACAGCATGGGCCGATCGCGAGTTGTTCTTCCATTGTGGTCGTTGGCCGACGGGTGATCAGATTGAGTTCAAATTCCAAAAGTGTGCGGTGCGGACCGATCGGTGGCGCTTCGTTAATAATTCAGAGTTGTACGACATCGCCGCCGATCCAGGCGAGAGGACGAATGTCGTTGATTCGAATCCTGAAGTCGTTGGCAAATTGCGCAAGTCATACGACGCTTGGTGGGTGTCATTGACTCCGCTGTTGGTCAATGAAAACTTGCCCAAGGTCAAACCGGATGATCAGCCAATGGCGATCCGCTATCACAAGCAACTCGAAGAAAAGGGAATCCCTGAATGGTCACCTAAATGATTCTGAACGCCGTGCAGATCTTGAAAGGGCCGATGAACTTGGCAAGTACTGTGAACACGAGAGTACATTCGGAGTCAATGTTATGAGAACGATGCTAATTCATCTGTTTACAATTTCCATTTTCGCAACGCCATCTGTCTTTGCGGATTGTCCGAGCGAGGTCAGTCCGACTGCGGGGCAAAAGATCATCCTGACCGGCAAGGTGATGGATACTGACGGCAATTGGCTCAATGACGTGAATGTTTCGATGAGGCCGATCGATGTTCAAACCAGCACGGACCCCAATGGTGATTACGCAATCGAATTCTTGTGGGATGAGCAACTCAAACCGAACAAACGCGGCATAATCGCCGCACTAAAATTCGAGAAAGAAGGGCATCTTGATAAGACCATTCGAGTCAGGTCGATGGAGTTTTTCTCCAGTGCAAAACCACTCTTGGTCAAGCTTGAACCAAAACCCATCGAAAAGAATATCGCAGGATTCACCACGCCGATGAACACGTTCAACGCAGTGGGCAAAAAATCGAGCGGTGATGCCGAATTTCACGTCTATATTCCCGCGTCTGTGGACAAGGTGAGGGCTGCGTTTTATCTCTCTCGTCATGGTATCGGAAACATCACGCACCCCATTTTGCAGAAATTTGCGCAAGAGGAGAAGGTCGCTCTCGTCAGCATGTATGGGGATCCAGTGCAACGGGGCCTCAAGGATGTGAGCCTCACCGATACGCACTTGAAAAAGCTCGCGAAGCTGTCGGGACACCCTGAACTCGTGGATGCCCCGATACTCACATTTGGGCATTCCAATGGCACCGGATTTGCCGCTTGTTGGCCCGCACAGCGACCCGAACAATCGATTGGATGGATTTCCTTTCACCCTGGATTTACGGCGTACCTACAGTTGCCGAACACCGAAAAAGTCCCTTCCATGGTAATGCTGGGTACGGTCGATAAATATTTCCTCAACGGCCGTCAGGACGAGACCGTTAAAGAGATGCGTCAATTGCGTAACGCCGCGATGAGTACGATGATGGAGGCTGGTGTCGGGCATGGTCCAGTCGATGCAGATATCGTCTGGGAACTCGTCGTTGAGTTTTGCAAAGCAGCCATGCGAGTGCGACTTGGCAACGACGGAGAACTCAAGCCAATCAAGATCGAAGAGGGTTGGCTAGGCGCCACTTACAATATTGAAACTGGCGGACGACAACACTTGGAGATCGCTCCATACGCCGAATTCAAGGGCGATAGATCAACCGCGAATTGGCTGATGGACGAGGAGTTTGCGAAAGTGTGGCAGGCGTATGCTCGAACGGATCATCTTCAAAAGAGGTGAGCTCGCGGGGGGCAGAAAAAGGTCCATCTGGGTTTAGCACGGGTAGAGATCGAGTCCACCGCAGTAGAAGTAGATCGCGGTTTTGAAGATAATAGGCGAAGACACGAAGATCGATGAGCAGCACATGCTCGACCGGCTACGTCCCGCGGCGACATTTCTGCGACGGCCACGCGTCATCCGAGACGCAACCTGTCGATGCACTGATAGTCGTCTCTTTTGCAGCAGGTAATGCAATCCAGAGATTTTCGGTGGAGTTAAGACGCGATCCTCCTCATAGGTCTATCGGAATGCAATTCAGCTAGCCTCAGAGAATGCGCGACGTTTGGATTGCTGCCGCCTCAGGTCGTCATCGAAGGTCTTTCTACTTTTTCAATAACCACAACGCCCCTTGGTTTCCGCTTGTGGCTGAATTCGTCGAAGCACTCAGCAAAAAGTCATGGTGGCAACTCGCTAGAGGTAGTTTCAAAACCTGTTTGATTGGCATGTGATTTGTATTTGAGTGAGTGAGAAAGGAACACTCACATGCCCAAACTCCTGTCCCCAAAGGCGTCACGACGGCGACCAAACACCACAGGATCCAGGACGGCTCCGGTCCCTTTTATCACGAATTCCCAGTGGGAATTGATTCGTCATCTGTTTCCAAAACAGAAGATCACGCATGTTGGAGGTCGTCCGCAGGTTGATCATCGCGCCTGTCTGGAAGGTATCATCTGGGTGTTGAAAAATGGTGCACGATGGAAAGATTTACCAGAACGATATATGTCTTCTGCAACATGCTGGCGACGACGCAAGAAGTGGACTGAAGACGGAACCTTCCTCAAGGCATGGCAAATTCTGATTCGCAGGATGGATCGGCGAAAACTGCTGCACTGGTCGCAGGCGATGGGCGACGGTACGTTTTCGCCTGCAAAAAAAGGGGCCTTGAAGTTGGCAAAACCAAGCGTGGCAAGGGCACAAAAATCATGGTGATGTCTGATGCCAATGGAATTCCGACTGCTGCGCTCACGATTGAAGCGAACGTCTCAGAAGTTCATTGCATCGAAACTCTGGTGGATCTTCAGGTCGCCGGCCAACGTTCAAAACGATTGATCTACGACAAAGCTGCGGACGCCGACTGGTTGCGAGACAGCCTGCAAACTCGCAACGTCGACCTGATTACTCCGCACCGTCGCGGTCGCAAACGACTGGCCAGACAAGATGGTCGAAAGCTCCGCCGTTATCGGTCACGCTGGAAAATTGAACGCACGATCAGTTGGCTACAAAACAGCAGACGCCTCCTCGTCAGGCATGAACGATACGCACATCTGTTCGAAGG
Organism: Rubripirellula tenax; assembly: GCF_007860125.1. Lineage (NCBI taxonomy): Bacteria > Pseudomonadati > Planctomycetota > Planctomycetia > Pirellulales > Pirellulaceae > Rubripirellula > Rubripirellula tenax. The sequence goes on along the minus strand of NZ_SJPW01000003.1, from coordinate 88,534 downwards.
ATTTCTACATCTCGCATGCTTGCTTATCCTGCTAAACAGGTTTTGAAACTACCTCTAGAAAGAAAAGGGAGGGCGGGGATTGGACGCCCTTTCTGATCGCGGACGGGATTGTAAAGGGCCTTCCAAGAGCCTTTCAAATGCCACGACAGAATCGGCATTACCTTGGGCAAAGCTATCCGAACGCAGCGGTATCGCTACACGAGGTGGCCGACGGGAGAAGAGTTATACGACCTGTCCGCTGATCCAGGAGAAGAGCGAAATCTCGCTAGCTCAGTTGGGCATATTGCGACGCTCAAAAGGATGCGAGCAGCTCTAGATCGTACTGAAATCAGAGCCAAGGAGGCGAGCAATTAATGACGACGGTTCCGGTTGCCCCCAGAAAAATACAAACTTGCCGATCCCTTTGACGAAACCGGCCCAAAAGCACTGATGATCAGCGATTCGGTTCGGATAACCGACCAATAGCTCCCCGAGGCGGACTCGAACCAAGCTGATACACGAGGCGAGGATAGTGGACAGTGAAACCCCGCAAGTCGTTGTTTGAAAACGACTTGCAAATTCATGCCCAAAATTGCACGAACTGATTGAACCCAGCGATTCACACCGAAAAGCCCACGAAAAAAGCCGCCGATCGCATTTGATCAGCGGCTTTTGTTTAGGAAGTGGAGGATAACGGACTTGAACCGATGACCTCTACAATGCCATTGTAGCGCTCTCCCAACTGAGCTAATCCCCCGGATTGGTCCGCCTTTGGGGGGCGGCCGGCTGAAGGGACGTGGGCCAAACTGCGTTGGTCCGCGATTCCTTCGAGATGCAGAAAGTAGCACGTTGATTTCGAGTGCGTCAAGTGGCGGTGGGGACGTTTTCGTCGTCAATTCCACCGACTTGGCTCAGAACCGTGGCGAAGGGGATTTGATCGCAGACCCCATAATTGGCGTGACGCGTCAATTTCGACCTCACGAAACCCGGCGACGATAGTCCGCACAAAAACCGGGCTCGGTCTCGTGACGTTGTGAAACGATCGGGGTATTGTTGAACCAAGTCATCCAGAATGCGTTTGACCGACGTTCCCAGCGGGCGAACGGCAAGTTTCGGGATCTTATGCGGGCCGTCGCCCAGGCACGCCGAGCAACGGCCACAGGGCTGGTCCAGCGTCTCGCCAAAGTGGGTCGACAATTGGTCGGCCATGCAGGACGACGCGGTCGCCAAATCGAATACGCCGTCCAGGCGGCCGACTTCCCCGGTTTCTCGCCGGGCCAGGCGATCGAATAAATCGTCGGCCAGGGTCTTCGCATCATCGGTTCGCCGAATCCAGCGATATCCGTGGACCAAGTCCGACACTTGGATCTCCAGCCATCCCTGTTCGCTCATGTACTCGATCGCCTTGACCACTCGCGTGCGATCGGCGTTAAGCTTCTTGGCCGCCAAAACGGTGTTGAGTAAGAACCATGTTCGGCCCTTCGTCAGCGATGACAAAACGCCGGCTGCGAACTCTCGTGGTTCGCCTTTGAAGTGGGCAAGGATCTGTTTCGATGTTACCAACGGCTTGATCTTGTACGTGTCGTAACGCGGCGACGTCGCTTTGAAATATCCGTCGAGTTCCAAGTAGGTCAGCAGTGTCCGCACCACGGAGATCCGAATGTCGGTCTCGAATGACAGCTTGTAATGCGAAATATGGAAGTGATCGGCTTGGCCGGCCAATAAATCGACCAGTCGACCGACGTTGTGACGCGACGGCGTGTCGCCGTAGGTGAAGTTTTCGAGCACCACTCGATCCTCGGGCAACAGCAGCACTTCGCAAATCGAGTCATCGCCGTCACGGCCGGCGCGACCAATCTCTTGAGCGTAGGATTCCAGCGACTTTGGCGGGTTGAAATGATAGACGTAGCGAATATTTGACTTATCGATACCCATCCCAAAAGCGATCGTGGCAACGACAATCCCGTCCGGTGAATTGATAAAGTCTTGTTGAATCCGCGTTCGATCCTCCGTTTCCATTCCGGCGTGGTATGCCGTCGCGGGTTGACCATCAGCAGTCAATTGCTCGGCGATTTCTTCGGCGGTTCGCTGTAGTGTGACGTAAACCAGCGTGGGCCCCTTGTCTCGCTCGGCAATCCGTTTTTTCAGCGTCGTGTAGTGGGTTGACGAATCGACAATGGTGCTTCGCAATTGAAGATTGGGGCGATAGAACTTCGTACGAATCGCGTCCTCGGGATCGATTCCGAATGCGTCGCGAATATCGGCGAGGACTTCGGGCGTAGCGGTTGCCGTCAACGCGAGGACTCGCTTGGCCGACAATTCTTTTGCCAGTTCGGCCAACTTCAAATAGTCGGGGCGAAAACTATGTCCCCATTGGCTGATGCAGTGCGCCTCGTCGATAGCAAACAACGAAACGTCAAGGGTGCCGATCGAGGCAAGAAATCGCTCGTTGAAAAATCGCTCCGGTGCAACGTATAGCATCTTGATCGAACCGTCGCGGATTCCTTGCATGGCCGATCGAAATTCGTCGGTGGACAGCGTCGAATCCAGCCGCGCCGCGTTGATCCCGCGAGTAGCCAGGGCGTCGCATTGGTCCTTCATCAGTGCGATCAGTGGCGAGACCACCACCGTCGTGCCGGGCAGCATCAGGCTGGGGAGTTGGTAACACAGGCTCTTGCCGCCGCCGGTGGGGAATACCGCGGCAACATTTTTGCCGCTGAGCAACCGTTCGATGACGGCCAATTGGCCATCGCGGAACTGATCCATCCCGAATCGATCGGCTAAGACTTGTTTGGGGTCCCCGGTCACGGAATTCTGTTCCCGATCCGCCACTGCTTTCACCGCCATGGTCACACTCCCTTTGTGCTAACACTGGAAACCGGTTTGGGGACGAGCCCCGAACCGGCAGAAAGTGTACGCATGATCAGGCGAGTGTCAAGAAAAAAGATTCTGATCGCGATCTTCGCGACGTATAAGGTTACTCGTCGTCTCCGTCATCGTTGGCCGAGTCATCGCCGAGCACTTCGATAACCAGGGCGGGGTCGACCACGCAGGCGTCGTCGAACTCGGGATCGACCAGCATTCCGAATCCTTCGGGTAGGTACTCGAGCAGTGCGTCGCCTTCGACGACGATGCCTTCGACTTCTTCGCCTTCGCCGAACAGGTCGGCTTGTTGGTTGACGAATTCACCGGCGATTTTTTCGGACGTGAAGACGACTAACGCCTCGAAACCATCGATTTCGGCCGTCAGGGCACCGTAGGACCCCTCTTCGCCGTCATCGTTTCCTTCGTCTTCTTCTTCGACGCTGATCAGCACGAATTCGCCGGCCAGGATCAGTTTTCGAATCGCTTCGGCATCGCGGGATTCGGTGAGCGCGGGGTAAGGAGATTTGCCAGACATATAAAACGGAGAGGGTTCAGGGTTCAGGCGGCCAGGGTTGAGTCACACGATTTGCCGAGTATACCCCTAGGATCGGTTCGCCCGTAGCGGTGCATTGCCGGGAGTCTAAGCTAGCCCCCAACGCCGTCGCAGCCACCATTCGGTTGACAGCGCCGTGGCAAACACCAAGAACAGCGGCCACCCGGTCATCGGACCGTCGCCCAGGCGCAGTTTTTCGACGACGGGAGTCTCTGCGGCCTTGCGTCGATCCAGAATGACCTTCACTAGGTCGTTCATCCGGTCGGCGCCGAACGCCGCGCCGCCATGATCGCTGGTCAGATCGGCTAACTGACGCAGGAAAACCGGATCCGCCATCGGGCCGGCCAACTCGCGACTCTGGTCCACAACCTGGAATGCAACCTCGGCTGGCAGCAGCTTCGAAGGATCCGCGGCCCGGACTCGCAGCCGGTAAATCCCAGCGGCCAAGGTCGGCAAGTTGCCTCGGATCGCCGACTCGTCGCGCGATGTGGCTCCTTCACCGGCGATTTGGTTGGACACTTTCAAAGGCGTCACCGTTTCGCGGCCTTGTTCATCGCGACCAACGATCTCGGCGGCCAATGAAGCGCCCTCGACATCGACGACGGCTTGAAACGCGGGTGACGATTCCGATGCGAAACGTCGCGAGTCGAGTCGAATTTGGATGCGGTCCTCCGCCGATTCTTCTCGCGAAAGCAACCACAGCATCAATTGTCGCCAGAACCGACGGTGCGATTCGTCGTAGCCGCTACGCCACCATCGCCACGTCGAATCAAACGCAATCGCGGCCGTTCGTCCCTTGCCGTACTGACCGACGATCAGCAACGGTTCCTCGCGAGGCGTTTGCAGTAGCACTTCGATACCGGGCGCGACTTTGGGCCCGTTCCAGCGACTGGCTCCCAATAGTGCCGGCAGGTCGCGCCACGTTTGGGCAGGATCGCGGCCGCCCAAATCGGTGATCGGATGATTGCGAGCCAACTGTACCACCACCGGTGCATCGAGTTGATTTTCGCTGGACCATACGCTTTCGATAGACCGGCGCCGCGCAGGGTCCATGCGTACGGGCATCACGTCGGCCAATTTAGACGATGCGTATCCGCCGACATCGTAAGTCTGGAAACCGCCCAGCGTGACCAGGCCCGCACCGGCGCCGACGGTTTCGGCGAGTTGTTGCAGTTGCCGTTCACCCAATGCGTCGGCGTCCAAGTCGCCGATCAGGTAGATATCGAACTTGCCCGGCGTGAACCAGTCCTGCAAGTCGACCGGCCACGACGATACGGTGTCCGTCGGGATCCAGCGAAACGTCATGTCGAGATCCGGAAAACGTCGAAGCGAACGCCGGATCAGCGATTGTTCTTGATCTAGATTACTGAACAAATACAGAATTCGGCCGCCGCCTTCGCGGACATCGACGAATGCGATCTGTGAATTGTTGCTCACGACCAATTCACCATCTTGGACGTCTGCCGAAACTTCTAGCTGATACGTTCCCGGCGGCGGCGACGTGACTGGGATCACGACGGCGGCGGTATCGATCGCTTTCTTGACGGCAATCTGTCGCGTGGCAGCGACAGTGCGTTGGCCCTGTTCGTCGATCCAGGTCAAGCGAACGGGAACGTCCGTGCCGGTCATCGCTCGTGATTGAACTTGGAACGTGATGTCAACTTGGTTGCCCGCGAACAGTTGATAACTTTCGGACAATGAATCGACGGCCACGTCACGCGATTGAGTCTCGGTTCGTGGCGGCCCGATTGGAACTGTCCAAAACGGAATGCCCAGAGAGTCCAGTGTTTCGACGACACGTGCGGCGCCGCCACCGGTGACTGGGCCCGTTTGAGCTCCGTCACCCATCAGCACGATGCCGGCAATCGGTTGGCCAGATGCCGCGCCGATCGCGGCTGTTGTGGCGGCTTGCAAATCGGTCAGCTCGCCGTCGGGGACGACATCGGCCAGCGTTTCGGTGGTCGCCATCGGACGTGTCGTTTCATCGTAGGCCAGCAGTTTGATGTCCAACGAGTGATCGCGTCCGACCAGCCCGCTTGCCAACGACTGCCAGGCGCCGACCTGTGTACTCCAGCGGTCACCGCCGTCACCATCGGGCAACGTCATGCTGCGTGACGTATCGACGGCGACGATCAACGCGGCATCGAGCGGGCGATTGTCGGTGCGGACGACGGTGGGGCGAACCAAAGCCAAAATCAAGACTGCCGCTGCCAGCATCCTCAAGCCCATCAGCCATCGCCGCTGGATCGGCACGGCCGTCGGCGGCGTCACCATGACGATCACCGCTACGGTCACCCCGATCGCGGCGATCGCCAAAACCAGCGATCCGTAAATCGGCTCGATCGCAAGGGACGTCATGAAGGGTGGTTTCCGTATTCGCGAGTTTGCCGGCCAACCGTATGGCGGTCGTTGATGTTGGCGATGTCCGTCTCGCAGCGACCGTCCCACATGGGACTGTGTTTACGATACCGGATCGGTTGTCCCGGTGGATAGGAGTTTCGATCGTCTTTCATGCGATCATATGGGGGCACCGTTCGAAGGAAACCGTTTTCGGATAAACTTTGTCCGAGCGTGTCCCATGAATTTTGGTGCCGACAAAGATCCGAGTTCTTCAACTTCTGTTCCAAAAGAGATCCGTCATGAAACCAAGACTATTGGCGACGTTCGCCTTGGCCGCGTTTACAACAACTGCCTACGCTGACGATTGGCCGTCGTTTCGCGGCGCCGACGGGTCCGGTGTCAGCCAAGACACCGAATCGCTGCCGACGCAGTGGTCCCCCAGTGCCAACATCGGCTGGAAAGTCGAATTGCCCGGCTCGGGCGTTTCCAGCCCGATCGTCGTCGGCAATCGAGTCTTTGTGACTTGCTATTCCGGCTACGGCCTCGAGCGTGAATCGCCTGGCGACATCAACGATTTGGTTCGCCACTTGGTTTGCTTTGACATCGCGACTGGTGCCAAGTTGTGGCAGAAAGACGTTGCCGCCACGTTGCCGGAAGATCCCTACTCGGGCATCGGCGTCACGGCGCACGGGTATGCGTCGCACACTCCCGTTTCGGACGGTGAACGGGTCTTTGCGTTCTTCGGAAAAGGTGGCGTGCACGCCTTCGATCTCGACGGCAATGCGTTGTGGAATGTCAACGTCGGCAGCGAGTCCGATCCGTGGAAATGGGGTTCGTCGTCCAGTCCCGTCGTACACGGTGACTTGGTGATTGTGACCGCTTCGGCGGAAAGCCAGTCCGTTGTCGGGCTGGATAAAGCGACCGGTCGCGAGCGATGGCGGCAAGAAGCGTCGGGGCTGGACGGAATGTGGGCGACGCCGACTCTGGTGCCAGTCGACGACTCGCGAACGGACTTGGTGATGGGCGTGGCCAAAGAACTCTGGGGCCTCGATCCCAGCGACGGCAAGCTGCGTTGGTACAGCGAAGCGACCGGCGCGGAACAGTCGCAATCCAGTTTGGTTGTCATCGACGGTGTGGCGTATTCATTCACCGGACGCGGTGGCGGCAGTGTCGCCGTCAAAGTCGGTGGCTCGGGCGACACCAGTGACGCCGCGGTGTTGTGGAGCGGCCAAGAAACGACTCGGTTTGCTTCGCCGGTCGGGTACAAGTCGCGAGTCTATTTGGTTGCCAACGGAGTCGTCACCACCGTGGACGCGAAATCGGGCGACAAGATCGGCCAAGCACGCCTGGAAGGCGTCGCTAGCACCGGTGGCGGATTCGGATCACTGGACTATCCGTCGCCCGTGATCGCGAACGAAAAAATGTACTACCTCAACGGGGCGGGCCAGATGTTCGTGTTCGAACTGGGCGACGAACCCAAGCAATTGAGCGTTAACTTGGTGACGACCGAGAAAGAAACGTTCGGCGGTACACCGGCGATCAGCGACGGCCGTATCCTTCTGCGCAGCAACAAGCATCTGTACTGCGTGATGGACGAAAACGAAACGGTCGATCCGGCCGACAACGTCATTGCGAAATCGGATGCACCCAGTGAGGGCGGCGGCCGAGGCGGATTCGGTGGTGGACGTCCTGGCGGAGACCGTGGTGGATTCGGTGGACGACCAGGCGGTGAAGGTGGCGGTTTCGGCGGACGACCGGGGGGAGACCGTGGTGGTCCCGGTGGAGGACGCGGCGGTTTCGGCCGCAACCAAGAAGATGATTCTCGTCCCAAACGCCCGCAACGTCCTGAAGTGGCCGGCTAAACGAACGGGGACGGAAAGCCAAGGCTGATTTTCGTTCGGGCGAAAATGGCTCCGTCGCATCCGGTTGTTGTTTAGCTGGGCACGTGCCCCGGCACGACCAACACCGGATGCGGGCTGCGCCGGATACGGTCTTGGACGAAGCCTTGTGAAAAGCGGTCGTCGACTTCGTCCGCCATCACCAACAGCATTTGCGATGACTCGTCGAGCGCGTTGGGCGGTGCAACTTCGCCGGCCTGCGGAAGCAGGCTGTACGTCATTCCGTTTGCCGCGGCCGTTTTCGCCATCGCGCCGTGGAGCGATTGATGCGTCTTGGTCATCGCATCGGAAAACTGTTCTAGGTCCATCGATAGCCCCGGTTGCATTGCTTCGACGATGGCGCGGACGTTTTCGTACTGTTCTTTTTCGATCACCAGATTCAGCGTCACCGTCGCGCCGTCACCTGCCAGACCGAACGCCCATCCCGCCGCACGTGTTTCGAAGTCGCATTCGCCGCTTAGAACCAAACGGACTTGATCGACGCATTGCCTTAGTCTTTGGTCGTCGCGGCGAATGATCAGCATCGGCACCGGGCATCGTGTCAGCATCACGTCGATTACCGTTCCGGCGCTGTCTGAACCGATTTTTTCGAACGATCGGCCGAACGGGCATGGCAACACGACCAAGTCGACTTCGTGCGCGTCGACTGCCGCCAAAATTTCATCGTACGAGTCGCCCTCGCCCCGCTTGATCGGCCGTGCGCCGATCACTTGGGCGGCGGCTTCGATCGCATGATCGGATGCGTTGCCTTCGATTCGTTCTTTCGCATCCAACACGATCGTTTCGACATTGAAAGTCTCGCGAAGATACGACGCCGCATCGATCGACGTCACGTCTTGTGGTGAACCGTCCAGCACCAACAACACTCGCGCCGGTTTGATCGGCGCGATCGCCGGCGCAGTACCAACTTTGGATTTTTCGAACATCCGCATCGACGCGTTGACATCACGGTCGATTTCGTTCGAATCAGATTCGTTTGTCATGGTGGAGATCGTTTTTCTATCGTCAGGGCAGGTGGAAGTGTCGCACGTGTTTCCGCATTGGGCATCCGCTTCGGGTCACGGGTGCGACAAGCTTGGGATCATGTTGTTTTGGTAAGCCAGCGTCACATAGAGGATCGCTCCAATGACTTGCAGCAACATGATCGTTCCGCCCAGCTTCAAGAACGTGCCCCAGCCGATGTGTTGATTTGCTTCTCGCTTGAGCGCGTAGATGGCGATCACACACGATATGGAACCGATCGGCGTTCCGTTGCCGCCCAAATTGCAACAAAGGATCAACGTCCACCATAGTGGTTCGGCCGGCACGTCGGGGCTGGTCGAGATGTCTTGGACGATGGGGATCAACGTCGCCGCAACAGGAATATTGTCGACGATCGAACTGGCGACGGCCGAAAAAACGCCCAGCAACGGAATCAACAATTCCATTCGATTTCCGGACAGATCGACGACCTGTTCGGCGACGAATGCAAGAGCACCGGTTTGTTTGACGCAGCCGATGATGATAAACAGCCCCATGAAAAACATGATCACCGTCCAGTTCACTTTCCCGATGGCATCCTCGACGCCTTTTCCGGCAAACATCAACGCCGCGGTGGCACCGACCATGGCGATGAAATCCATTCCAACGCCCAGTTGCTGTGCGAACACGAAGCCGACCACGGTGGCCATCAGGATCGAACCGCTGCGATAGAGCACCTTACGGTCTTCGACCATCGCCCAAGGATCGAATGTTTCGATCTGCAAACGTAGTTCTTCTTTTTCCTCGGCGGTTTGTTTCCACGGTAAGTCGTTGCGAAACAAGATTCGCAGCACCGCGATCGCGATCAATAAGCTGATCACGGCGTAGGGCAACGACACTTGCAAGAACTGCATGTAGGGGATCTCGGCCGCCGTTCCGACCATGATGTTGGGCAGTCCGCTTGCGAACGTCGCGATCGCGCCGCTGTTGGCACAGATTGCAACACTCAACATCAACGGCGCCGGCTTGTAACCGAGCGAGCGGCAGATCACCAGGACCAGAGAGCTAAGGATCAACATGGCTGGCACGATCGTCAGCACCGCCACGAACAAAAAGGTGACGATGCAAAGCGTTAAAAACAGCGTCGCCGCTCGACCGCCCGTCAACCGGACGATCCACATGCTGATGAAGTGGAACAACCCGCTCTTGCCGACCACATCCACCAAAATCCCGGTGCCGATGATGACACCAAAAATGTTCAGGTCTTCTTTCAGGAAGTCATAGACTTTCGGGAACTCGAACAGCCCGAGTAGCAGGCTGAGCGCAATCAAGACAATCGCGCCGCACAGCGCCGCGACAGTCTTGTGGTATCGTTCGACCGCGACGCCCACATAGGTCGCCATCATCACCGCGGCAAACAGCAACATGACGCCCGCCGATTGCGGCTCGATTGGCGTTTGTTCGATAGCGGAGGCAAGTAGATGCATCATGCAATGGTGGGTCGTTGGAAACGGACGGCGACGGCGCCTCTAGCCTAGCGCTTCACCGCTGCCCCTTCAATGCCCGAAATCGGATGGAAGGACGAGGGGATCGCATGTCCATTGCTCTGGTCGAATCGTTGAACAAGCTATGAAGTCACCGCAATTTTTGAGGCGGTTCCCGGCACATCATCACCGGGCTACGAGGTCACGAGTGCTCTCTCAATCGATTTCGGGTTCATTTTTGTCTGCAATGATCCGTTTCGCGTCTTACTGCCCCTAAGCATGGCGGTGTCGCATAAGATCATACCCGTTCGGGACGGATTGTTCCGTCTCTTGACTATCGAAACGACACATTTTCTTACTGGGGTGCGCTATGTGGGTTCGTACGTTTGTTGTCTTCATGTCAAGCATTATCGGCATGGCGCACGTGCATGGCGGCGTCATATTCAGCACCAGCTACACGGCGGCCGAAGGTTATTCGAATGCACCGCTAAGCAACAACGTGAACTGGGTTGGTGGTGGGCAAGTCGCAGTGCGCCCCAATACAACCGGATTCACAACCAAGGGAGGCGTTGTATCCGCGGACCCCACGTATCACGTGACGGGCGCATTGGATGGTTCGCCTGGCCGCTCGTTCGGCGTCGGTGATCGGATCTCGATTCAAACTCAATTGCAGTTCACGTTGCCCGGCGCCGCCTTTGCCCAAGAAGTGGCAAGGTTTGGATTCTCAGATTCAGCCGGTGGGGGCCTTCAATCCGGGTTTGGCGTCGTTTGGGATCGAGGGATAACCCAACCTGACAATGAAAGTGGGTTTGTGCGATTTTTTCCGGACTTCAATGACTACGTTTTGGTTGACGACGTTAGGCCGGTCAATCAAGCCAACTCGTTTTCGATTGAAGGACGCTACGTTGGCTTGGACGTGTTCGATACGCGGGGCAACGGGGCTGATCTGCGATCCAACCCTTTTGAGATCGACTATACGGCCGAGAAAACCGGGTCAAATGAATGGAGCGTCATTGACCTGACGATCAGAGATTTACAATCCAGGGCGACGTTTTTCTACGACCGCAACGTTCAACCCACGCAGACATTTTCGTTCGCCGGCAGCAACGCCTTTTTCGGCCAACGCATGGGTGTCCAAGGACGCGACGGTGCCGCTCTGAATCCGACAAGCGAATTTGTCACGTTCAGTCACACGAGTGCAGCGGTACCGGAACCCGGTACGATTTGGATCGTCGCGATCGGAATGATTGCCTACTTCATTCCGCGACGGTTGCGGCAGACTTACGGCGTCGAGTGCGGCAAAGGAATGCGAATCCTGTAACGGCGACGAAAGCAACCGCTGACGGTTCCGGTACCGCAGCGACCGAAAGATTGAACGTCGTGTTCACCTGGTCGATGCGGACGGGCAATCCGGTCTGAAGGTCGATCTGGTCCGTGTTGAAACCGGGAGTGCTGGGGGCCAGCGAGATGGCGTAGTCGCCGATCGCAAGCGAGGATGCGTCGATCGTCAACTCGAACCATCGCTGAGGCGATGCGCCGAGGGTCTGGACACTGGTCAGTTCTTGGTTGACAAAAACTTCGATGGAGTCGCCCTATGGAAAAGCCGAGACGGTCGAGTTGCTCAGGTTGGTGTCGGCAAAGAAACCGCGGTCATGGGGCGCCGTCGTGCCGATATCGCTTTCGCTGATGTTCGTTGCCGCCGGAAACGGAAACCAATGTCGATGCCCCGCACCCTGTCGTCAGCGTCGCTGCTGACGAAAAAGTTCAGCTTCTGGTTCGCGGCTTGCCGAATGGTCGCGTCGATGCTTCCGGTCGGATCGAAGGCGATGACGACGTCGGCGTCCGACCTAGCGGGCATAGCAAACAAAAGCAGCAGCGCTGTCAAGCAAAAGTGTTGGTTCATGATGTTCTTCATAACGTTAGAAGGTAATCGAAATCGTCGTCGCTATCGATTCAGTCCGCTGATTTCGGCTTTCAAATTGGCAAAGAACGCGTCAACGGCCTCCAGCGATTGGACCGATTCACGTTGGAAATCTCGAAAGCGGGCGGTTACGTCGCGTCGGGTTTCCATCGCTAGTCGCAAATCCACCCGACGCAGGGCAATCAGTTGCATTCGCAGTTGTCGGTAGCCGGTAGCCGGTAGATACCGCTTGTCTGTACTCGCGCCGCGTCGGCGCGGTGTTTTCGGTTTCGACGACTTCGGTTTCGACGGGCGAAACGGGGATCGTGCTGGCGATGACTTGCTCGACCGGATTCTGTTGGACCGGATTCGTCGCCGTGAGTGCATCACCTTGCTGGGGCGGCGCCAGCGGTTGTGGCGCGGTCATCATCAACAGTCCCTGGATGACTTGGTTTCCTCGCACGATCAAAGTGTCCGTCGATGTCACCCGGCCATCACGGTTCAGGTCGTGCGGATTTTCGATGCCGGCTGATCCAGGGGCAGTCAACTGATTTCCGCGAATCACCAACGTGTCGGTCGAGGTCACTCGCAGGCGACTGCCCAGCGCGCCGCCGGTGACTTCGCCGACTTGATTGCCCAGATAGAAGACATCATCAGTCGTCAACCCGGCATTGCCCGACGCAAGCACCGTGACTTGTAGCCACTGGTTCATGATCGCACGGTTCGCCCACGTGATGACCACTCGATTCGACCCGTTCATCCCGCCACCAACGATGACGTCGATGGGAAGCGGGCCGGCGCATCGGTCCACTCGGTCAGGTCTTCGGAGTTGCCGACTTTGAATGCGAAGTCGCCGGCGGTCAATGTTGTCGCCGTCGAATTTTCGATATCGATGACGACGCGGTTCAGACCGTTGACATAGTTGGTGAAGTTAGCGGACGTCGCGGGTTGCCCCGGCGGCAAGCCGATGATGTTGTCCGCCGGCGTTGATGATCCGTACCCCGCGGTCGCGTTTGCGTAGGCGACGCTGCGTTTGATGACTTGTGGGACGGTCACGACCAACGATGCCGTCGCAATCGTCGACTCGTTGGGAGTGCCGTTGTACGTCACACGCACGGCGATTGTGCGCGTTCCCGAACCGGTAAAGGTTTGCGAAGGGGTCGGACCGGTCGCGTCGACGTCGAACGTTGCGCCGTCGAAATCAAAGTCCCACTCGAACGTCAGCGTTTGATCGGTGTCATAGTCGCTGCCCGATCCGGCCAGTGTGATCGTGCCCCCCGATGCAACGACGTAAGGCCCACCGGCCGATGCCAGCGGTTTGTCGTTTTCGTCGATACCCGGTGTGCCACCGACCACGTAGCTGGGGCGCCAGTTGGTTCCCAAGTCGTAGTCGCCCGACGCGCTGAGCACGGTCAACGAAGGCCCGTCACCGTCGGTCGAATCGTGCCAATCACCGTCCTTGTCATCGTAGGTGAACGATTGGATGGTCGAGTCATCCGCCGCCAGGATTGTTAGTGTTTCGCCGCCATTACTGAGGCTGCCGCTGTACTGGCCGGCGACGGGCAGCGTCGTACCATAGAAAGATTCAAAGAGGTTCTGATCGACAACCAGTAAAACCACTTCGCCGGGGCCGAGTTGGCTGATCGACCCGTCGTCGAAATCAAACGTGATCCCTGCGGTGAAACGGACACCGGCAAGCGAAATCGGTACCGCGCTGATGTTCTTCAGTTCGATGAATTCTCGATCGCCCTCGTCGGCCGGGTTGAAATGGACCTCGGTGACTCGCAAGTTCGACGCGGAAGCTGCCGCAACCGGAATGAAAAACGATGCCTGTTCCGCGGCCGACCACGTCCCGTCGGCTTCGAGCGTTCTCGCGATCAAGTTGATCGGGCCACTGACGGTGATGGGTGCAGACGTCGGTTTGCTGACCAACAATTCGACGTCGAAAGTCGTGTCGCTACTGTTAGCGGAAACTTGATGCAATTCCGCAGCGATCAAATTGGCGCCATCCCGAAGCAGCGCGGGATTGATCGGGAAATCGTACCAAGTGCTCTCGTCCGTGCCACCGATCGCGGTGTTGGCAGGCGTCGTCGATGTCAATGTCCCGGTCGGCAGGTTATCGCGAACGACCTCGACTCCGTTGACGTAAATCGCCACGCCGTCATCGCGACGAACGCGGATGGTTGCGGCGGTGGCTGGTCCCCCACTGAGATCCACATCGAATGAACGACGGAAGTAAGTGGTGATGAACTTGTTGTTTGAATCAGGACCCAACGAAATCGGGGTCGCGGTTGGCGAGTTGCCATAACCAAACTCCGTATTGCCCGTGCCCCAAAGCGAGTCGTTGAAACCGCCGTCGTCGGATGTCCATTCGCCGGTGGGCTCAGTTCCGTCATCGAGAAACCGCCAAGCCTGACCCGATGCGACGACGGTTTCTTGGACAAGCTGCGGATCGTAGACTTGCGCGGCCGGATGGATGCCGCCGCCGAACGATCGCGGGTCGGTGCCGTCGGTCATGTAATAAACCAAGTCGCCCGTTGATTGGAAGCCGACCGAACTGGCCGGCGGCACTTCACCACCATGTTGTAGCTCGCCATTGGCCAGGAACTGAGGCGCAGCGACGGACGGGAACAGTGGCGCCGGGACAACGACGCTGTAGTCACCCGCGCTGTCTTTGAGCACCAGCGTCGTGTTCCGGAACTGGTCCAACACAATCGGCTCGCGAGCCGGCAAGTAGGTGTTTCGCAGGTTCGCGATTGCGTTTAGGAAGTCAGCCTGAGTTCGAGGCGAGTTGGTCCCTCTTTTCGCATCGCCCCAGCGAGCCGATTCGGCAATCACCGCAGTTGTAATTTTCGCCGCCTCATCATCCAGTCTCGTCGTCATCGACGAAACGCTTAGCGGCCCGTCATTGAAGAATGCCGACTGGATCGTGTCGGCGAATCGAATCCGATATTCGTCGTTGGCCATCAATTGCTGATGCAGCCATTGAGGATTGAACCAGTCGACGCCGACCTCGAAATTGGCGTCGTTGTAGGGGCCGTTGCGGTTCTCATTGACGTTTCGCATCGTGTGCTCGGCGTCATGCTGGAAAAACCTAAATCCGTCGCGTCCCGTGCGGTCGCGAACCGCAAAATAGTTATTGGGACGATTGTTACCCAAGAAGTTCGATATTGGCGCGTCCAGATTGCCGCCTCGAAGCGTTTCCATCATGTAAACGATTAGGTTGTCGACATCCAACAAGACCGGAAAGTCGGGGTTGTCCGTGCCATTGGGGTTTTTGCCCTGCGCTTGAAGGTATGCAGCGTCTTCGACGAATGCGGGCGTAACTCCGTCCGTGGCGCGGGCGTTTGCTTGCTCCCATAGTTGGGTGTAAGCATCGAAGTTTCCGTCCGTTGCGATGTTTCGGTAATCGCCTCGTTCGGGTTTTAATACGTCATAGTCATTGACGTTACCGCCAAAGTAAGCAGCTGCGTAGTTGGCGTCGGCCCGCTCTTGAGTCTGGTAGATGCCCCAGTACTGGCCGTCGAGATAAAGGTGAACCCAAGTACTGCGCGTGTAGGGTTGCCCCAAGTCACGTTGGGCGTAGCGGGCCAAGACTTCAGCAACGAAATTATTGGTCGCATTGCCACCCGAGCTCCACGAATAGTTTTGGGGGGTCCGCAAGTCGAGCTTGTCGAACTCTGTCACGCCGGCATCACCATGGACCGGGTAATTCAGTGTCGAGTCACCGTACGAACCTCGAAAGAACAGTTTCAGAGCGTGCTTGGGATTGAAATCGCCGCGGCTGAATCCGCCACGAATCCGCAGGCCGGCGTTGACTTGGAACCCCGGTGTTCCATCCGGGTTGATCCATTCGGCAGATGCCGGCCGTTCCCAATCGCGACCGTCCTGCAAGGCGTTAGAATAGAAGCCGAATTCTTCGTCAAACAGATTCGCCAACTCGGTCGTCAACGAAATGGTGGGCAGCGATAGCAAAGCGTCCTTCACGGCCTGTTCGCCTTCCAACGCAATCACGTCGGGATCGATGCCGTAGTCGACGACGTTGGTGCCCCAAGTCGTCGGCCATCCGGTCGGAGCAACGCCATCGGTAGACTGTGTCAGGACATCGTCAAGGTACAAGTATGTTCGCGTGATGCTGGGCAAAGACACATAGTCAGTCAGAAATGCTGCGGCTCTCAGATTCGTCGTCGCACTGACCGTAATGGGACCCGAGTAGTCTGTGCCGTTGCTGGCGGTCGGTGTGCTTCCGTCGGTGGTGTAACGAATCGTTGCACCGGAGGTCGGTGAGGTCAAAGTGATTGTTTGCGGTGTGGTGTAAAATCCTGCTGGTACGTCTGCGATGACCCGTTCGACAACACCCGAAACCGCATCCCGATTGATTTCGCCGGGCGTTGGGGTGGCAAAGTACGTCGGCGACATGGTTGCCAGCTTGCTGGCAACCAATTCTGGTGCAATCAAAAAGCTGCTGTTCGACGCTGAGGCATTGAGTCCCTGGATCGCAAGCACGTTGCTGCCATTGACCAGCGATTCGATGGCGGCCGCGTCCAACAGAATCGGTTCCGCAGCGACGGCGTCGGAAAAGCTGCGAGATGCTGTCGCCGCCGAATCGAACAAGAGTGAATTCGGCGCATTCCGCCGAGCGACTTCGACACCGTTGATCCAGGCAACGAATCCGTCGTCGTACTGTATGTTCAGCAGCAACGTTTCGACTTCCGCGACATCCGTCACGTTGAAGGAAATTCGCGTGTACGCCGATGCGTTGATCCCCGACATTGCTGCGGAAACGTCGGTCGCAACGAACGGGTTCTGGCCGGCCACATAGGGTTGTAACGCCGTCAAGCCGCCCGACGCAGTGTCGCCGACTAGTGCGAAATTGGTGTTGAACGATGAATGGGTTCCTGACGCCGCAAAGAACTCTGCTGACGCACCGCCGGCACCCTCAAACATGACCAGCTATGCTTCATAGCGACCGGCCGCCGGTATGTTGAACGTACGGATTGTGTCGTTGGCGGCCCGCGTCCCTTGGAATGATGAGGAAAAGGTCTGGCCATTCCCCGCCAACGACAATCCAAATCCGTCGTCGCTGTTGACGCCGAACGACCATGCGCCAGCACTGGGGATGACGATCGACGCGGTGGCTTCGATCACGAAATGGTTGATGTCGTCACCAATCGCCTGATTCGGAAACGGGCCGTCACCGCCAAATCGACCGTTCGCGCCGGTGCCCAAGAAGTTGATCGTGTTGGAATTTGCGTTCAGATCCAAGGACTGATAAGCCGGTGTGGCGAGCACCGATTCGGCAAGGGTCAGGTTCGAGATGGTACCGTCGAATGTTCCGGATGATTTCGCTTTCACATAACGAACATTGAAACCCGGTTGCTCGATGCCATAGCCGATTCCGGTGGGACCCGGTGTCCAAGACGCGTCGTTGAACGTCGTCGTTTTCCAGCTATCGCCTAGCGAGCCGTTGGCCGGAACGAACGTTCGCGAACCATCGCCGACTTCGATCAAGTCATCAACGTTGAAGCCGACACCAAACGAGACGTTGGTCGTTTGTGTGGGGTACTGCGGCGCAAACTCGCTAACGATCGTTCCGTCGGGCTGGACCAATGCAAGGTAGTCACCGCCGGATCCGAGTTTGAAGTTGGTGTGTAACTGTTGTCCCGAGACCGCGCGGTCTTTGTCCGACGCGAATACCACCAAAAAGTCATTCGCTGGAATGGTGACCGATGGGAACGTCCACTCGCTCAAGTCCAGCGGGTCATCCGTCAATCGCCATCCGGATAGATCGACCGTTGCCGACGTCGGGTTGTGGATTTCGATCCAATCGCTCGTGTCGCCGTCGATGTCCTCAAGTCCGCCCGAGTTCGACGCCAGAAACTCGCTGATGATCGGCGTAGCCGCCATGGCGACGCGCGGCTCCAGTCGTTCGGCGACCAATTTTCGAGCGAGGCGTCGACGTCGGGACGCACTTTTTTTGTTGGTCTGCAAAGATCGCGACAAGGTGCTCGCTCGTATTTTGAGAAGTGATAAGAAAAGACAACAACGTTGTATGAAGAAAAGGGGGCAATCGCCTCACCGACAGGCCGATTGTCCGTTACATACATCGCAGGGACTCGAGTCTCGAGCGTTTCCGGGCCAGCAGTCTAGCGACTCGCGGTTGAAGTGCCGAATGTTGCCTGCATCAAAGAGGGGTTGGGCGGGTGCTTGGTCGGGGGTGTTTCTCGCGCCGGTGATGCGTCGTTTTCAGCTTCCATTTGTCGTGTCCACAAAGGAGCAAAGGCCGAATGAAGTTGCACGATCACTGGACGTCGGGCAGTCGGCGGTCAGGACCCGGAGTCTGGCGCATGAACGCTTCGGCAGTGATCGCCGACGTTTGCTTGCCGCGAAACTTTTCCATCAAGCCATGATCGCCGGGGTAGTCTCGCTCGATGTGTTGGCTCTGGTGGACGAAGCAGGCTTGGTGTTTTGTCTTCAGCGTATCGCTGATGTCCACAAAATCGGTCGGCAAAAAAGTTTGCGTTTGCGAACCGGTCATCACTTCGTAGTAATACAGCGCCGCATTTGATCCGCCGCGAAGCCAGGCATCATAAACCAGCATCGTGCAATGGCGATGGTCGCGATGTGTGTCGATCGGCCAATGCGTGAAGATGACGTCGGGCGCCAGGGCCGACACGACGTCGCGCATTCTTTCATACGCTTCGCCGTTGATTGTCGACTCGCCGTCGATCTGGCCAAAGAAGATCGGCTTCGCCCCCAGCAACACCGCGGCACGCGTCGCTTCTTGGCGACGAATTTCGGAAGCCTTGTCGTGCGAAACGCCGTCGATGCCCGCTTCGCCCGTCGTCAAATACAGCATGCTGACGTCGTGACCTTGGGCGACGTATTTCGCAATCGTTCCACCGCATCCCGTTTCTGGGTCGTCGGGGTGTCCTCCGGCGACCAGCACCTTCCATCGCTTGGCGGGATTCGTCGATTCGCTAGCCACCGAAGGTTGCGACAGTTCGCGAAGCGAATCGGCCATCATTTCACCCACCAAGAGCGAACCGGCGGAATCGTAGTGAGCATTGTTCGCAATTGTGGCGGACGACGTGTCAACGTATTGGCAATGGCCGATCTGGTTCGCGACCGTCTTTTGTGCTGCGACGATCGCCTCCATCGCCTCGGGATTTTCGGGGCCGAACTTCGTGTTGACAGCCAAGCGAACGGCAAGGTCGGGCTGGTCGACGGTGGTGCGAATCGCCTGGATCGTGGCGGTCAATCGAGCGACATAATTCGCAGCCCTGTCCGGCGCCGAATCCGATTCCCCTTGAATCCAAAGCATCGCCCGTGGCCGCAGCGTCAAGCCAAGTTTCTCGGCTTCCTGCTTCGCTCGCCCGAACTGTTCGATCAAAGCGCCCAAGCAATTGCCAGGCTGTTCGGCTTGCGCCGGGCTCCAATCATTTTCGACCGATGTGCCGCTGAAGGCGACTTTCAAAACCGCGATAGCGGGAAAGCGATGGGGGCGATCGCCGTGATCGGACATCAACTGTCGGGCCAAGCCGATTTCGGGACCAAAGCCACCGGCGGTAAACATAAAGTTGCCGTATTGGCGTGTCTTGTGGTTCTTGGGCGTGATGGGATCGCCCAAATGCTGGGGCATCAGCGTCAACCATGCGTCACCGCTGGAAGAGTCGTGGTCGTCGGCAGGAGGGTCCCCGCACTTCCACCAGAACAGCACATCGGAATCGTTGACGTCCGACTCCAGCGTCGCGGGATCGGAATCCGCCCCGACGGCATTGCTCTGGCCTGCGACAATGTAGAGATCGACGATGCGATTTTCGTCTGCGAGCGAGTCTGTCGAAGCAATCGACATCCCCAAGGCGAAAAGAGCCGGCATCAAAAAGCGGCCGAGAAGCGGGCGGATTGTCATGGCGTTCATCAAGCGGCATCCGCAAGAAATGGAAACCACCTTCGTGACCGAAGGTACGGGATCGAGGCCGAGGGCATCGAGTGTTTACTTGTCGTGAAAGAAAAAAAATTGGGGTTCATTTCCTTTCCGTGGCTACCAACCCAAGATGTGTGCAAAGACCAGTGGCGCGCAAATGGTTGCATCGGATTCAATGATGAACTTCGGTGCGTCAGCATCCAGTTTACACCAAGTGATCTTTTCGTTGGGTACCGCACCACTGTAGCCGCCGAAACTGGTGATGGCGTCGCTGATTTGGCAAAAGTAGCTCCACAGCGGAACGTCGCGTTCGAGGTCTTGCCGCAGCATCGGAACGACGCAAATCGGGAAGTCGCCCGCGATGCCGCCACCGATTTGAAAGAATCCGATCGGGCCGACTTTCGATTCCTCTTCGTACCACTGGGCCAAGCGTTGCATTTGGTAGGTGCCCGTCGCGATCGCCGTGTGGTTGAGAACGGTTCCGTCGATGACGCGGGCGGCGTAAATGTTGCCCAGCGTCGAGTCTTCAAAGCCCGGCGTGAAGACTGGGATGTCCATGTCTTTCGCCGCAGCCAGCCACGAGTGCTCTCGTGGGATTTGGTAGTGCTGGACCAAATCCTTGTCGTCCAGCAGTTCGAACATGAAGTCGACCGGCATCCGGCCTTTATTCGACTTGGCGGCGTCTTGCCACATCGGGGTCAATCGGCCTTCGATGTGTCGCATCACGGTTTCGGGGATGCAGGTATCGGTGACTCGATTGAATCCTTCGTCGCGAAGGGCCACTTCATCGTCGGTGGATAGGGCTCGCCAGTTATCGACGATGCGGTATTCGTCGTGGGCGACCAGGTTGAAGATGTCTTCTTCTAGGTTCGCGGCGGTGCAGGTGATCGCGTGGATTTTGCCCGCGCGGATCATTGGTGCTAGTGAAAGTCCCAATTCGGCCGTGCTCATCGCCCCAGCCAGGGTAACCATCATGCGTCCATTCTTAGCCGGCGAAACGAAGTCGCCATAGGATCGGGCCGCCGCCACCAGTTCACGGGCGTTGAAGTGAAGGAAGTGTTTTTCCAGGAGTTCGGTGACGTTCATCGGTGAGGTCGCGAGGAGGGTTGGGCAAGCGTGTGGAATCCAGTATCCCAGTCGTCATAGCTTCCGATTGGCGGGGCAAACAAGCAACCCGCCTGCGCCCACGGGCATCGAACCGCGGGGTGCGGCAGCTTGCAGGCTGTCGGAGCCCGATTCGTGACGCCGTCGGTAATTTGCCCGAGAGGCGATTTTTTCCGGAAAAGATCCGAAACCCGATTTTGTCTTCGCGACAGGATTTTTGGAGTTTTTTTGCGGCTCGGTGTCCTGGGCGTCCGTTAAGTGCCCTTAAGGTTGCTCGGGGTGTCGTTCCATGAAAAAGTTTTTTGCTTCTATTTCAAGGCCCGGAAACCGCTCAGGAAAAAACTCATTTATTTTCAAAACGTTGTTTCTTTCGAGGAATTCACGTCTTTGATGCTGCACAGCACAATTCGGGCCAAAATCTGCGAGTTGCCCTTTTCGTAAATCCGCGATTGTGATATTTTCCCAGAGTGTCCATAGGCCCAATGTTGCGTTCTCGCCCGTTTTCCACTGTCCTTCGCGGTTACCCGGTTGTCTTCCCCGGAACGCAGCGAGTGGATGGTTCGCGCGGCAGCGTCCCTTTCGTTGGCGATTTCATCACTCAATCCGACTTGCTTGAGTGCTTCGTTCTTACCACCGCTGACCCGACCTCTTACTGAACGCACGTCATTCGGACCATTGCGGCGCCCGTAAAACGCGAGCGCCGCTGTACAAATCAGCACGCACACCCAAATCTTGGCTTTCTAAGGAGCTTTTCTACACGATGGCAACCACCAGTCACCGTCGACTAGAGCCGACAACTGTCCGTCACTTCGGTACCGGCCTCGGAGGAAACTTCGAGCTTCCCGATCTGACCGAGCTTCAAACAGCTTCCTACGCTGAGTTCCTTCAGGAAAACACGGATTCGCGAAAGCGGAAGCTTCATGGTCTGGAATCCGTGCTGCACGAGATTTTTCCGATCGCAAGTTACGACGGCAACACCACGCTTGAGTATCTGTACTACGAACTGGGGAAACCTCGCTATACCAGCCAAGAATGTCGTCAGCTGCGTTTGACCTACGGTCGCCCGCTGCGAATTTGGTTGCGGTTGAATCGTGAAGAGCCGCTGGAAGAAGAAGTGTACTTGGGCGATCTGCCGATCATGTTGGGCGGCGGCGAGTTCATCATCAACGGTGCCGAGCGAGTTGTTGTTAGTCAGTTGCACCGCAGTCCCGGTGTCGACTTTGTGTTGGAACAAGACACGACCAGTGACCGCAAGTTGCCGTCGTGCCGCGTGATTCCCGAGCGGGGATCGTGGATCGAAGTTAACGTCACCAAGAAGGACTCGTTGACGGTCCGCATTGACCAAAGCGGTAAGTTCTCGGCGACGACATTGCTTCGCGCGATGGATCCGAAGTACTCGACCGATGCGGATATTCTGAACGCGTTCTACGAAACCGGCACCATCAAGATCACCGGCAGCACCAAGCCAGAGGCGGTCGAGGGCAAGATCGCCGTCGATGACGTTGTCTATCCCTCGGAAAGCGAGCGAGCGGGCGAGATCATCGTCGAAGCCGGTCACAAGATCACCAAGGAAGTCGCCGAGATCATCTGCACCGCCGGTGTGAAGAGCATCGATGCGATGGATGCACCGAAGATTCCTTTGATCTTCAATTCATTGATCGACGACAACACGGCCAGTCACGAAGAAGCGTTGCTGCGGATCTATCAACGACTGCGTCCGGGCAACCCGCCGCAGCTTGAAAAGGCTCGCACGTTGTTCACGGAGAAATTCTATGACGACAACCGTTATCGTTTGGGCAAGGTCGGCCGTTTCCGTTTGAATCGTAAGCTCGGTTTGAACGTTCCCGAAACGGAAATGTGCTTGCGTCCGGATGACATGATTTCGGCGATCCGCTACCTGATCGACTTGTTCGATTCGGAAAGTGCGGCCGAGATCGATGACATCGACCACTTGGGCAACCGTCGTCTGCGAACGATCGATGAATTAGCCAGCGAAGAACTTCGCAAAGGTTTCTTGAAGCTTCGTCGTACCGTCCAAGAGCGGATGAGCATCAAGGATGCGACGGACATGTCGCCTCGCAGCTTGATCAATCCGAAGTCCGTGTCGGCAGCGATCGACTACTTCTTTGGTCGTGGCGAACTTTCCCAGGTCGTTGACCAGACGAACCCGCTTTCGCAGTTGACTCACGAACGACGTTTGTCAGCACTAGGTCCGGGCGGACTGAACCGAAAACGGGCGGGCTTCGAAGTTCGCGACGTTCACATTTCGCACTACGGCCGGATCTGTCCGATTGAAACGCCGGAAGGCACGAACATCGGTTTGATTTCGTCGTTGGCTATTTTCGCCGGCGTCGATGATTATGGTTTCTTGATCACTCCGTACCGGATCATCAAGGAAGGGAAAGTCACCGACGAAACGGTTTGGTTGCGTGCGGACGAGGAAAGTGAATCCTACGTCGCTCCGGCCGATACCGAGATCAATAACGGTGCACTCGTTGCCGGTCCGAACATGATCGCCCGTTTCCGCAGTGACTTCCAAATCGTCCAGCCCGAACAGGTCCACTACATGGACGTCGCGCCGGCACAGATGGTGGGCGTGTCCGCGGGGCTGATTCCGTTCCTCGAGCACGATGATGCAAACCGCGCGCTCATGGGTTCGAACATGCAGCGGCAGGCGGTGCCGTTGTTGGTTGCCGAACCGCCGATCGTTGGCACCGGGATGGAACGCGAAGTCGCCCGAAACAGCGCGATGGTCGTGCGTGCTCGTCGTGCGGGCAAGGTCACCTACGTCGATTCGACTCGCATCGAAATCGGAAGCGACCACTATGACTTGAAGAAGTACCAAGGGCTGAACGAACGGACGTGTCAAAACCAACGTCCGATCGTGTCGCTGGGTGATAAGGTCGAAAAGAGCCAAATCATCGCCGACGGTGCTGCGACTCAGAACGGTGAATTGGCATTGGGCCGAAACGTTTTGGTCGGGTTCATGTCGTTCGACGGTTACAACTACGAAGACGCGATCATCATCAGCGAAGAATTGGTGCGAAACGACACCTACACGTCGATTCACATCGAAGACTTCGACGTCGAAATTCGCGAAACCAAATTGGGTCGTGAAGAGTTCACTCGCGACATTCCCAACGTTTCGGAAAAGGCACTTCGCAACTTGGACGACACCGGTATCGTGAACGTCGGTACCTACGTGAAGCCGGGCGACATCCTGGTTGGAAAGGTTTCGCCGAAGAGCAAGACCGAGTTGACGCCGGAAGAAAAATTGTTGCATGCGATTTTCGGTCGTGCCGGTGAAGACGTGAAGAACGATTCGTTGGAAGTGCCATCGGGTATCGAAGGCATCGTGATCGACACGCACAAGTTCAGCCGTCGGATGAGTTTGTCCGAAGACGAGCGAAAGGTGTTCGAGAAAGAACTGAAGGAAGCCGAAGGTGTGGGCAACGCAGAGATTGCCAGCACATTCGAGGGCCTCGTTCGCGAACTCGAAGAAGCGGCCGGCACGAAGTTGAAAGACTCCACCGGCACTCCGCTTGCCGACGGTCAAGATCCTAAGTTCATCGCCGAACGGGCGACGTCCTTCCGCATCGATCACATCCTGGATCAAGTCAAGGATGATGCGAAGAAGAAGGAAGTCGACAAGGTCTTTGCACAGCAGTGGGTCAATGTCGAACAGGCCATCGACGCTCGTGACCGTTCGCTCAACAGCATGAAACGTGGCGATGAACTTCGCAGCGGCGTGTTGCAGATGGTCAAGATTTATGTCGCGACCAAACGGACGATCAGCGTCGGTGACAAGATGGCCGGTCGCCACGGAAATAAGGGGGTGATCGCCAAGATCCTTCCGATCGAAGACATGCCGTTCTTGCCCGATGGAACGCCGATCCAAATCATGTTGAACCCGCTTGGCGTTCCGTCGCGGATGAACGTGGGACAGATTTTGGAAACGCACCTTGGATGGGCCGGCGCGAAACTTGGTTTCCAAGCCATCACGCCTGTGTTCGATGGTGCGACGGAATCCGACATCAACAAGTGTTTGGCCGAAGCCGGTTTGCCTGCTCACGGAAAGATCCGTTTGACCGATGGTCGGACGGGTGAACCGATGGAGCAAGAAACGACGGTGGGCTACATCTACATGTTGAAACTGCACCACTTGGTCGACGACAAGGTTCACGCACGATCGACCGGACCTTACTCGTTGATCACCCAGCAACCCCTGGGCGGCAAGGCCCGCTTTGGCGGTCAACGTTTCGGCGAGATGGAAGTTTGGGCACTGGAAGCATACGGTGCCGCTTACATCCTGCAGGAACTGCTTACCGTCAAGAGCGACGACGTCGAAGGGCGTACGAAGATTTATGAATCGATGGTCAAGGGCGAGAACACGCTCGAAGCAGGCACGCCGGCATCGTTCGACGTGTTGACCAACGAAATTCGTGGTCTGGCGCTCAACATGCAGCTTGAGAAACGAGCGATCTGAGAGAGGGATTAGGTATTGGGTTTTAGGCGTTAGGAGACTGACGCCGGAAACCTGGACCTCTCTCGATAAGCATCGCCGGCGAACAACGTTGGCGATGAAATTTGTGACGACTTTTTGATTCGTCGCTGCGACCTAACACCTAAAACCTAATAGCTAAGGCCTTCCTTCCTATGTCGACCGGCGAAACCAGCAACTACGATCGCATTAACGACTACGCTTCGGTTCGGATTTCACTCGCACGCCCCCAGGACATCAAGGGTTGGTCGTTCGGCGAAGTGAAGAAGCCCGAAACGATCAACTATCGTACCTATCGCCCCGAGAAAGACGGGCTGTTCTGCGAGCGAATTTTCGGGCCTGAAAAGGACTGGGAGTGCGCCTGCGGTAAGTACCGCGGCATGAAGTACAAGGGCATGATTTGCGACCGCTGCGGTGTGAAAGTCACGCATAGCCGCGTTCGTCGTAAACGAATGGGCCACATCGAATTGGCCGCACCGGTCGTTCACATTTGGTTCTTCAAAGCGATGCCGTCGCGTTTGGGTAACCTGCTGGACATGAAGACCAGTTCGCTTGAAAAGGTCATCTACTTCCAAGACTACGTCGTCATCGATCCCGGATCGACGGAGTTGGAAGCTCGCCAATTGTTGACCGAAGAAGAGTATCGCGCCGCCCGTCAACAGTACGGCGAAGGCACCTTCGAGGCCGACATGGGCGCCGAAGCAGTTCGCAAGCTGCTCAACCAACTCGACTTGGTCACCTTGTCGGACAAGTTGCGTGTCGATTTGGTCGAGACCGGATCGAAGCAAAAGAAGAAAGACCTGATCAATCGTTTGAAGATCGTTGAATCGATCCGCGATAGCGATAACCGTCCCGAGTGGATGGTGTTGGACGTGATCCCCGTGATTCCGCCCGACTTGCGTCCATTGGTGTTGTTGGACAGCGGCAACTTTGCGACGTCGGACTTGAACGACTTGTATCGACGGATCATCAACCGCAACAACCGCTTGCGCAAGCTTGTCGACTTGAACGCACCGGAAGTCATCATTCGCAACGAAAAGCGAATGCTGCAACAGTCCGTTGATGCGCTGTTCGACAACAACCGCTGCAAGCGACCCGTGTTGGGTTCATCGAACCGACCGCTGAAGTCGTTGACCGACATGATCAAGGGCAAGCAAGGTCGTTTCCGCGAAAACTTGCTGGGCAAGCGAGTCGATTACTCGGCACGTAGCGTCATCGTGGTCGGTCCGCGGCTGAAGCTGCACCAGTGTGGTTTGCCGAAGAAGATCGCGCTCGAACTGTATCAACCGTTCATCATCCGTCGTTTGAAAGAGCTCGGCCACGCCGACACGATCAAGTCGGCCAAGAAGATGCTGGAGCGGAAAGACGAAGAGGTTTGGGACATCCTGGAACAGGTCATCACAAACCACCCCGTGCTTCTGAACCGTGCACCGACGCTTCACCGGATGGGGATCCAAGCGTTCGAGCCAGTGTTGGTCGAAGGCAACGCGATTCACTTGCACCCCTTGGTTTGCAAAGGCTTCAACGCCGACTTTGACGGTGACCAGATGGCCGTCCACTTGCCGCTTTCGATTGAAGCGCAAGTCGAAGCCCACACGTTGATGATGTCGACGAACAACGTCTTCGCACCGTCGAACGGCAAGCCGATCATGTCGCCGTCCCAGGACATCGTCATGGGTTGTTACTACATGACCGCCGAAATGCCCGATCAAAAGGGCGAAGGCATGATCTTCTCGGGCTACGACGAAGTCGATTTGGCATTCGCCCAAGGCGTCATCGCGCTGCACGCGAGGATCAAGATGCGGTTGCCCAAGTTCCAACGCTTGAAAACCGATAACGGCGATGGCAAGTACGGCGCGATCATCGACACGACGCCCGGTCGTGTCCGGTTCAATGAAATGCTTCCCGACGGGATGGATTTCTATAACCACCCGATGAAGAGCGGTGACTTGGCGTTGGCGATTAGCGACTGTTATCAACGTCTGGGTCGTCGCGCGACGATTCACTTGCTTGATGACATGATGCAGACCGGTTTCCGCGAATCGACGCGGTCGGGTTTGTCGTTCGCGACCGACGACTTGGTCACGCCGGACTCCAAAACGGAATTCATCAAGAAGGCCGAAAAGGAAGTCATGAAGCTGAAGAAGTCGTACGAACGCGGTTTGATGACCGGTGCGGAACGATACAACCACGTGCTGGACGAATGGACAGCGGCACGCGAGTTGATCACCAAGGACATGATGCAGGCGATGAAGAACGACGTCCGCGATGGCGGCTGGTACATCAACCCGGTGTATTTGATGTCGCACTCAGGTGCACGGGGTGGTATCGAGCAAATTCGGCAGTTGGCCGGTATGCGTGGATTGATGGCAAAGCCGACCGGTGAAATCATCGAAACGCCGATCAAGGCGAACTTCCGCGAAGGTTTGTCGGTACTGGAATACTTCTCGTCGACGCACGGTGCTCGTAAGGGCTTGGCCGATACGGCGCTTAAGACGGCCGACTCGGGTTACTTGACCCGTAAACTGGCCGACGTCGCGCAAAACGTCGTCATCACGATGAACGATTGCGGTACGACGCAAGGTATCACCAAGGGTGTTGTCTATCGCGGCGAGAAGGTCGAAGTCAGCTTGCTCGATTCGATCAACGGTCGCGTCAGTCGCCAATCGATCGTCAATCCGGTAACCGACGAAGTGATCGTTCGCGAAAACGAAATGATCACCCCCGAAATCGCCCGCAACATCGAAGGAATGGGACTGGAAAAGATCCAAGTCCGGACACCGATGACATGCGACGCGCCGTTGGGTGTTTGTCGTTGTTGCTACGGCATGGATATGTCGACTGGATCGTTGGTCGAAGAAGGCATGGCCGTCGGTATCATCGCCGCTCAATCGATTGGTGAACCCGGAACTCAGTTGACGATGCGAACGTTCCACATCGGTGGATCGGTTAGCAAGCAGTCGGTTGAATCGGACATCAAGAGCAAACGGTCTGGTGAAGTTCGTTTGACGCGGATGCGTGCGGTGGCCAACACCGAAGGCATCCCGATCGTGCTGAATCGAAACGGTGAAATCACGTTGGTCGACGAGCGTGGTCGCGAAATCGAATCGTATCCGGTTCCCACCGGTGCGGCGCTTCGCGTCAAAGAAGGCGAGACCGTTAAAGAAGGCACCGTCCTTTGCGAATGGAACCCCTACTCGATTCCGATCTTGTCGGAAGTCAACGGTAAGATCCGTTTCGAAGACATCGTCGAAGGCGAAACGATGCGGGTCGAGCGCGAAGCCAGCGGCAACGTGCGGATGATGATTGTCGACCATAAGGGTGACCTTCACCCGCAGTTGGTGATCGAATCGGTGGACTCCGACTTGGAAGCAGCCACCGGCAAGGCTCTCGACGTCATCTACTTGCCCGAACGTGCCATGATCGTGGCTCGCGAAGGCGACAAGATCGTTCCCGGTACGGTGCTGGCTGAAATGCCGCGTGAAGCCGGCGGTGTGTCGGATATCACGGGCGGTCTGCCTCGAGTTACCGAGATTTTCGAAGCTCGCAAGCCGAAAGATCCTGCTGTGATCGCGGAAGTCGATGGTGAAGTTGAAATTCTTGCCGAGCGTAAACGTGGTAAGCGAACCATTGTTGTTCGCAGCGAATCGGGTATCGAGCGTGAACACTTGGTTCCTCACGGCAAACACTTCCAAGTTCACAGCGGTGACTTCGTCAAAGCGGGTCAAGCACTCGTCGAGGGTCCGTTGGTTCCGCACGACATCTTGCGTGTCTCGGGTGAAGAAGCCGTTCAGCAATACTTGCTGCACGAAATTCAACAGGTCTATCAGTCGCAGAAAGTTGAAATCAACGATAAGCACTGCGAGATCATTATCGCCCGAATGCTTCGCAAGGTGAAAATTGAGTCAGCGGGTGATACGAACTTGTTGCCCGGCAGCGTGATGGACCGGTTCCATTTCCGTCACGCCAACGATGCGTTGGCCAATTGCATGAAGGTGACCAAGCCGGGTGCAAGCGATTTCCACGAAGGACAAATCATTCCCAAAGAAGTGTTCGAACAAACGAACGCGGAAATCGAAGCGATGGGTGGCGATCCTGCCAAGGGCAAGCGTCCCAAGAGTGCGACCGCCAGTACTCAGTTGCTGGGGATCACCAAGGCAGCCGTTCAGTCGAATAGCTTTATCTCGGCGGCTTCGTTCCAGGAAACCACCAAGGTGTTGACCGAAGCGGCATTGGCCGGCAAGGTCGACAAGTTGGTCGGGTTGAAGGAGAACGTTATCCTGGGTCACTTGATTCCCGCCGGAACGGGTTTCCGAATTTTCCAAGAATCGGAAGTCAATTACCGACGCGAAGCACTCGAGGAACTGGCGAATGCTCCGGTGCAAAGCCTGGAAGAGAGCTTCCCGCTGCTCAACGCAGACGAAGGCTCAGCTCCGTCACCAGCAGCGACGCCCGATGAACCGGTTGATATGCCGAAAAACCAAACCCTGGATCAAATGATGGGCGGCCAAGAGTAATTCTTAGCTAGTCGGATTCACCTTCAGTAAACAAAAAACCTCGCGTTCCATATCGGGACGCGAGGTTTTTCTTTGTCCAGCGTTAGAGCGTCGGTTGGGTTAGTCCGCGCGAGCGGCAAGCCAACTTCAATCGGCTTGCCGATTTCTCACTTTTCGTCGATCCGTTCTTAAGGTGTAGATCAATCGTCGTCGTGGTCGCTACTCTGCGTTCTTCGCCAATGCGGCCAAGGTTGCCAACAGCGGATCGGCGACGGCTTGGTTCGCTTCGTCGGCGGTGGTCAGTCCCCTGAGCACTCTCGCGGCCGTGACTTCGGCAAGACACAGCATGCCTTCATCGATTGCGATCGTTTCCAGTTGAGCTGCCGACGCGCCGTTGCCAATCGCTTCGCAGAGCCGATGGTCCATTCGCATGACTTCGGGGACGCACGTGAGTGCATCGAAGCCATCGCCGAAGCACTCTTCGCATCCCGCAGCTCCATACAAGCGCGGTTCCTGTCCACAGAGCACGCTTCGAATTCGTGGACCGATATCCATTTCGACGTCAAGCAGCGGTTTTCGGCACTTCGGGCATAGTTTGCGAAGCAGTCGTTGATTGATCACGCCGATGAGGGCACCTGCCAAGAACTTCGGCATCGTATCGTACTGCAACATCGCATCGACCGCTTCGGCACAGCTCTTTGCGTGAATGGTGGCGAGTACCAGTTGGCCGCTTGCGCCGGCACGGACCGCAGTGGAAGCGGTTCGTGAATCGCGGATCTCGCCAATCATGATCACATCAGGGCTATGACGAAGGACCGCCGAGAGCAGGTCGGCAAAGTCGAGACCGGCGCGAAGATTGACTTGTGATTGCATCACACCGGGAAGCGAGTGTTCGATCGGGTCCTCGAGCGTGTGGATTTTTCGGGTGCCGTCGTTCAACGCCTCCACTGCGGAATAGAGCGTGCTAGATTTACCGCTCGCGACCGGGCCGGCGACCAAAATCAAACCCGATGGCCGATGGATCAGATCCACAATGGTTTGCATTTCGGAATCGTCATATCCGAGATTTTCGATCGATCGTGCGCCACGAATCGGGTCGAACAAGCGTATTGCAACGTCTTGTCCATAGAGTGTCGGAATGGAGCTCAATCGCAAGTCGATGAGGCTGCCGTCGGGCGTGGCCAAGACTCCCCGGCCGTCGGACGGACGGATCGACTCGCCGGCATCGGCACCGGCGAGGACGCGAAGGTGGCCCTGCAAT
This sequence comes from Rubripirellula tenax, assembly GCF_007860125.1. Taxonomy (NCBI): domain Bacteria; kingdom Pseudomonadati; phylum Planctomycetota; class Planctomycetia; order Pirellulales; family Pirellulaceae; genus Rubripirellula; species Rubripirellula tenax. Next base: position 57,266 of record NZ_SJPW01000003.1, on the reverse strand, counting down.
CGCTTTCCATATTGTCGAGCGAGTTGTCGAACGGGTTCAATTTTTCCTAGGCGACGAATCGAAACCAAAACACTGGATTCTGAATCCGAGATAAACAAATCGCTGGCGTGACGCTCGACGGCCCATTCGACCAAATTAGCGGCGTAAACCTCGGGCGGTGATAGTTCCGTTTCACCATGAAGAGGTTGGAAGTCAATCTTGTCGTTGGTGCTCATCTTGAAGTCTTCGTCGTGTAAGGGCTGGAAATCTTAGGGTGTCGCGACTTAGGAGCAAATTGGAAGCCTCGAACTTTGGGCTGTGCGAATCGGCCAATTTCCATTGGCATGACTATGGACGATCCGCGACGTGATTGCAAAGATTTTGGCATGACAGAGCACAGATTATCAATTCCGGCCGATGACGCGTTGGGACTTTTGGAAACACACTTTGGTTACCCGTCGTTTCGCGGAAGCCAGCGAGCGATCATTGACCATGTTTGTTCGGGACAAAATGCATTGGTGGTCATGCCCACGGGGATGGGCAAATCATTGTGTTACCAGATTCCTGCGCTAGCGATGAAGGCGGATGGAGAAAATTTAGTATTGGTTCTTTCCCCTCTGGTGGCGTTGATGCATGATCAGGTGGATTCCATGGTGCGCCGAGGCATGGATGCGGCCTTTATCAACTCGTCACTTGATCGCCCCACTCGTTTACAGCGTTATCAGGAATTGGCCGATGGAAAATATCGGTTGATATATGTGACGCCGGAACGGTTTCGCAAAGACGACTTTCGAGAAGCTCTGTCGAAGCGACGCGTTCGGTTGTTGGCGATCGACGAAGCGCATTGCGTCAGCCAATGGGGCCACGATTTTCGCCCCGACTATTCGCGGGTCGGTGACATTCGACGGTCTTTGGGCGACCCCGTCACGATCGCTTTGACTGCGACGGCCACCGCGGAATGTCGCGACGACATTCGCCGGCAACTGCGGCTGGATGAGAATTCAATCAAGTTGTTCCACGAGGGAATTGATCGACCGAATTTGAAGTTGGACGTGCAACCGGTTTTCGATGAAGAGGAAAAGCTAATCGTCATCGGGGACGCCTTGGACGATACCGAGTACCGCGGCGGAAGCGTCATCGTTTATTTCTCGCTGATCAAAACGTTGGAACGATTCAGCGACGATTTTCGCCAACGCGGAATCGACCACGTCGTCTATCACGGCGATGTTCCTCGCCATCGGCGTCGACGCGTTCAGGACGAATTCATGGCCGGTGATGCGGACATCGTGTTGGCGACACCCGCGTTTGGGATGGGTGTTGATAAGGAAGACGTTCGCGTTGTCATTCACGCCGAAACACCGGGGTCGATCGAGTCGTACTATCAAGAGATCGGGCGAGCGGGCCGCGACGGTAAGCCGAGTTTGTGTCGGTGGCTGTATGACCAGTCGGACTTGATGACGCAAATGCAATTCATTGAATGGTCCAACCCGGATGCTGATTTTTACGGTCGGGTATACACCACGATGGTCGAGCACCCTGAGCCATGCCGAGCCTTCGGGCTTCAGTGGCTTAACGATCGGTTGCAGCGGGTTAGCCGACATGATCATCGATTGGCGACGGCGATCGCGATGCTGGATCGTCACGGCGTCATCGCAGGCCCGCATGAACCAGAGTGCTTTGACATCCTTGGTCCTTTGCCGTCGTACTTTTCAGACGACGAAGCACTGGCGCATAAAAAACGCCGCGATCAGCAGCGTTTGTATGCGATGGTCCAATTGGCGGCCGAAGAAGGTGACCGCAAAGAGTTTCTCAACCGCTACTTTATGGGTGACGGTTTCACCGAAAATGAAAACCCTACGCCAACAGCGTAGTTTGCACGGGCATCACCATCACCGACGGGTTCGCCGTGTTGGTTCGGTAATAGTCCGGCGCCCAACGGTTCAATTCAATCCACATCGCAATGACGGCGATCAACATGAACAGCATGCTTAGCAGAAGCATGACCGTGTAGACGCTTGGTGGCTGCTTGCCACTATTTTCAATCGAGGGTTGTGTCGACACGGTCGTTCTCCTGCATGATGCCTTCGCTGTAGTCTTCCAAGATCTCGGCGACCGCACGGTCCGGTTCGGTCTTGCGGATTTTCATCTTGCCGATATAGCGACCGTTTCGGGTTACTTCCAAGAAGTGGCCTTCTCGCAGTCCTTCGTCGTAGCCGATTGAAACCAACGTCAAGCGACGTGGGCGATCGATTTCAAGAATCTTGCCGTTCCGCATCGGCGGTGCACCGTCCAGCGGTGCATTGATGTCGATGCCCTTCGATGCGACGACTTCTTCAAATCGCGTGACTTGCGACATCAGTTGAGCGTTGCGTTCTTCGAGCTGTTGCTTGAAGCCTCGCAGTTTGTTCATTTGGTCGGTCAATTCGAGCGTCTGCGTGAACAGGCTATCGCGACTCTGTTGTTCGTCGCGAACCTTCTGGCGAAGGCTCGAGTTGTCTGCGGTCAGGCGCTCCAATTCTTGAGCGCGACTCAAGTCAATTTGTGTGAGCTCTTGAACTTGCGCGGTCAATTTTTGAACGCTCGCTTCGCTTTGTTGCAGGTCACTCTTGAGTTGGTCGAGTTGAGTCTGCAGGGCGGCCAGCGCGGTACGGCGGGCGGCTTGTTCACGATCAAGCGACGATTGACTTCGCTCTTTCTGGATCGTGAGCTGTTCGTTCTCACGTGAGATCGCTTCGATCTGAGACTTCAGCCCCGGTTGTCCGTTGACACCGGTCAGAACAACGTCTCGCCAATTACGGTGGGACGCATTGACTGCCAGCGCCAAAACCATAAAGACGGCGCTGAGAATCAAAATGAGAGCTGTGAAGGACTTCCCAAGTAGGGTCATGGGTGTTTTCCGTTAACGACGAGATCGACAAGGGACGTGCGGGCAATCTTGCCTGAATTACCACGCCCCCGAAGTATAGTTACGCGGAAAAACGAGTGTCAACGAATTCGCTATGAAAACCGCCATTGCCGGCACCTTTTACCGAATCGGAACCAAATACACGGCGCCGGCCGGATACGCATCGGGAATCGGTCGTGCCGATTATGCCAATTTTTCCGTTTTGAGGAGCTTTTGCCGCGCTGGAACAGCCATCCGGTGGTGGCCTACGGTCTTTTTCGACCAGTCGGGCAAGGGAATTGACTTCGTTTTGCTGCGGCCCGATTAGCAGCCTGTTGAAAAAAGGGGCTGACTTAGGGGACGTCGAACGTCGGAGAGGGTCAGACCCCTTTTTCAACAGGCTGTTAGGCGTCCGAATCGACGAAGGCCTTTTCGACGTTTCGGATTCCGTGCAGAAATTGATCCATGTCCTCCGTTCGCTGTTCGACCACGGGATTGAGCGCGTTCATGATGGTCCGCGCCAGTCGCGGGTCGACGTTGGGGCATCGCTCGATCAGGTCTTTGGGAGGCCTCGAATCGTGTTGGAGCGCTGCTCGCCCGTTGAGCATCTCGCTCTGCCAGGGGTGAAAAAAACAAACGAGGCAGTAACACGTCACGCCAAACGAGAAAATGTCGACGCGTTTGTCGGTCGGTCGTCGGCGAACGATCTCTGGAGACATGTAAAGCGGCGTCCCCGTCCGATTGCCGGCAACCATAAAAGGGGCGGTTGCAGGGACCGTCAGCCCGAAGTCGATCAGTTTGACACCGGTCGTTTCCGGCAAGCAAATGAAGTTTCGCGGGCAAATGTCTCGGTGAATGAAGCCTTGGCTGTGGACATATTTCAGCGATTCGGCCATATCCCGAATCATCAGCATTCGGCGTCCCGTCACATGATGTTCTTGCTTTTGAACGACGATGTTTTGAAGACTCGGTCCACCGACGTATTCCATCACAATGACCGGTTCGCCCTTCAGCGACGTTCCGATTTCGTAGGTTTCGACGACCTTGGGATGCTTCATTTGCATCGCGATTTGGCCTTCGGACGGTTTGTTCAGGCCTTTGAATCGAGCCTCGAACAACTCCATCTTTTCGATATCCAGAATCTTCACTCCGACCATCCGGTCGTTGTGTTCGCGATCTTTCGCGACGAAAAAGTTGGCCATCGTTCCCGTCACTGCCGTCCGCTGGCGGGCGAACCGTCCGGCAACGTCAATCCGTCCGCCCGTGCTGGGGCCGGATTTGAACGCGGACTTGATGGAATCGAAAAGACTCATGGCGGAGTAGGAGTAGGTGACAGGTTTTAGGTGACAGGTGACAGGAAAAAGCGATGACTCAACCCCCTTTAGTTTAGGTCCAGATTGGGCAAGCTGAAACTGGATTCCAGGTGCCTATGCCCCGAAACCTGTTACCTGTGACCTGAAGCCTGTCACCTATCCCGCTATTTTCCGCAATAGTCGATTGCGCGGGCGATTTCGCTCTTGAGGTGCTTGCGTGTGACGATTCGGTCGATGTAGCCGTGTTCGAGGAGGAATTCGCTGGTTTGGAATCCCTCAGGCAATTCGATTCCGATGGTGGCTTTGATGGTCCGTGGCCCGGCGAACCCAATCAGAGCTTTGGGTTCGGCGAACACCAAATCGCCAAGCGATGCGAAACTTGCGGCGACGCCACCCATGGTTGGGTTGGTCAAAACGCTGATGAACAGTCCGCCGGACTCGTCATAGCGTGCAAGTGCCGCGGAGACCTTCGCCATCTGCATCAGCGACAGGATTCCTTCGTGCATTCGGGCACCGCCGCCCGACGCCGAGATGATGATCAGTGGCAGCCCGTCGTCCGTGGCACGTTCGATCAAACGCGTCAGGCGTTCGCCGACCACCGAGCCCATGCTTCCCATGATGAACGCACTATCGGTGACCGCAAACGCCACTCGACGAGCCCGAACCATTCCGGTTCCCGTCATCGCAGCATCGGTCAAACCCGTGCGTTTTTGCTCGCCGACAAGCCGGTCGGCGTACTTTCGTCGATCCGAAAACTCCAGCGGGTCGACCGGCCGAAGGGATTCGTTCATCGGCTCAAACGTGCCTTCGTCCAACACTTGAGCGATTCGATCAATTGCCGAAACGTAAAAGTGATGTTCGCACTTGGGGCAAACGTTCAGCCGTTGTTCGACTTCTTTTTTGTAAACCGACGATCCGCATCCCGGACACTTCAGCCAAAGTCCTTCCGGCACACCGCGTTTCTTTGGTGGCACGGGTGTATCGTCGGACGATGACACGGGTGTTTCCTCAGACATCGCGGGACCAGCAGGGTTGGAATCGACAGTGGACATGCAAAATTATTTCTTGCGGTGACGAATTTTCGCTCGCATACGGCGTTTTTTACGTCCCACTTTTCGTCGACCTTTTCCCGTTCTCTTAGTACCCACCTAGTCAAATCTCCCATGGTATTGCGTCGAAAACAGAGCGTCGTTCGACATCAAGGCATAATCTTCCCGTCGAAAACGAAAGTCCGATTCGGTCCCGTAGCGTACCAAATCGCGGCACGGCGGCAAGTCGGATACCGGATCGGCCATTCGGCGTCGAATTCCGCGTCATCGGGGGCGGCGATGAAACCTCATCCGCCAGCCCTCAAATTGTGTGTTTTCCTGTGCGATCCACCGGGTTAACCGTTGGTGACTTCGGAATCACGGCTGTAGACGGCTAGCGCCGACTCGAACGTTTGGCCGTTGATCTTGAAGACCGGTTGGGCATCGGTGTGCCGGTTGCAGTGATCGACCAGCACGCGATAGAGCAGCCGAAACAGATGACGAGGCACGCGTAGCGACTGGAATGCGGCCAGCAATCGTTCGTAACTTACATCGTCGGCGAACAAGTCCTTTGGTTCCGGCGACCGTCCGTCTGCGGCGCACGCCAACATCCGGGCACGGGCCAGGTCGTAGAGCGCCTCGCCGGTCCACTGGAACGCCGGGATGACGTTTTGCTTATCCAGCCGGGCCCGTTCATGAAATTCACGAGTCTCGCGTTCGATATCGCGGTGCAGCTCTTGCGGCAAGAAAATCTTGAAACCGATACCGGGGTGCTTCAAAAGTTTGTTGTCCAGAATCGGCCAAACGAAACGTTGCATCAATTCGGCCTTGCCGCCGGTCATGTGCGGTTCGTCCACGCGGTCCATCAACACAACGACGCCGCTGTAACCCAATCGCAACAGGATCGCCCGAAACTTGTTGAGCAACTCGTAGCGATCGTCGGTCCGATCGTAGCGCGGCAGCGGTTGGCTGGCCAATTCCTTCGATGGGATATTGCCGAGCACTTTTCGCAGCGTTCCCGTTTCTCGCTTTCCGACTCGCATGTGTTTGCGAATTCCGGCGGCCGCCAACTGGTTTTTGGTCCATTGGATCCAAAACGGCATTCCGCCGACCAATGTGATTAGCGGAATCAACCAAAGGATGTGATTGCTAACCGCCGCTGGTTCGCCGTCGGCACCGACACCGCCGCCTCGATAGAACAGCCAACCGACCAGGATGACCGACGCCAAGAATGCGACGATCGCTAGCACCATCGGCCATTTGGCACCAACGTTGCTGTATCGCAGTCGTTTGCGAAGGTCGTTCCATCGGCTGGTGAACGAAGACGCCGTGGATTGGTCATAGCACGTCGCCAGCATCAAAAAATCGCGAGCCGATGTGCGGTCGAGGTTCTTCAACGCATTGGCGTCGATCCGCGGCCCGGTGCTGCCGTCGCCTTCGGTTCGCAAAACACGATCGACCAAATCGGTCACACCGAGGCACAGGATCGAGTCCATGTGGTCCCATAAACGCCACGAATCGAGGACCTTTTCGGGTTTTTTGGTCGTCCGCCGACTCATCCGTTCGCAGAAGTGATCCAGGAACGGATTGAAGTCGTCATAGCGAATCACGAACGTGCGATTGGTCGGGTTTTCTTGGTTGAACCGAGCCAGGTGCCGATCGATTTGCAGCCGCATGGCCGTTTTGCCAGAGCCCTTGGGGCCGAAGACGATCGCGGTCGACGGTTCCTTGGGATCGCCATAAACCTTGTCCCAAATCGGATGGTACGCGCTACTGATGCAGTGCTCTTTGAACACCTGATCGGTTTGGGCGTCCTCTTCGGCGAACGGGTTGCGGACGATCCCGTGGTGTTCCAAGAAGCTCTGGATATTCATGCTGGCGGGTTACCGGTTCAATTGATTCAACAAGGCGAGTTGACGGCGGCTGGTGACGGATTCGCGCGATCGATCACTCGATGCTTTTGATCATCGCGACGAATTTTTCACGGTTGGCTTTGATGACGGCGGCGGGGCCGATCATCTTGACGAAGTACTTTTGGCCTTCGGGATGGACCAAAATTGCTGCGGTCATCGCATAATCTTCTCGCTGGACGACCTTTCCGCCCGAGAACGGGCCGCCGCCCATCGATTCACCGAAGCTGCCGTTGAGATCGACCAAGTGGACTTCCCATTGGCCGACTTTCATGGTTTCGGTCTTGTTCGCATCGGCGTTGCCGCCGGCGAATTGGCCTTTCCAACGCGCGATGTTCGCGGGCACGTCGCCGCCGGCCGCCATCATGGTGATCCGCGCCGGTGCCGGTGCTCCGTCGGCGGTGGCTTCGAATTCGTGTTCGATGATTCGCGATTTCGGATCGACCGACTTGAACTCGGCGGGCACATCCAGGTCGCCGTCACCAAACACGGTGACTTTGGTGGCTTCGGCTGGCTCGGCTGCGGTAGCCAGGGGCGAGGAAAGAAGCGTCAACAAAATCGCTAGAAGCGAGGCCAGGCTTAAGAGGAAACGCATCGCGGAAACTCCAACTTTGGGAAGGATTGGCAAGGGCGGGCTTTGACAGGAGACGGCGTCGTCGTGAACGTTTCGCCATCGTCGCGTCGTCCTGCAAATACTCTAGTGCGTCGTGCCAACGCCCGGTAGTTGGGAGGTGCCGATCCTAGGCTGCGGGCCGATTGAGAAGGAAGTACAACGCGACGGCCAGCGAAATGGCGATCAAGGTTAGTGCGCCGATCCAAAATATCCGCTGGAACGAACGGGATCGTCGCGCGGCGCCGATGTTGGCTTGGCCCGCGAACGTCGGTGTCGTCACGTCACTTTCTGGGGCAACTTGGGGCCGCGGGGACGCAGCAGGTTGCACGGCCGGTTTCGCGACTTCAGATACCGACGGCAAGATCGAGGCGACTTCGACTAGGGCTTCGTCGGCGGGGCGCCACTGTGGCCATCCTTCTCGCCAAATCAGCGCCGTCGCGGCGACACGGCCTTCTTCGATCCACTGTTTCAACAAATCGCCCGAAGCCGGACCGTACTGTCCACCACTTGGCGGGCGGACGTACCATGTCGCGTCGGGCTCGTCGGCGATCAGGGAAATGGCAGCGCCAGCGGACGGCTGGCGTTTGGCGGACGGTTGGGATGCGGCGGAAACTTTGGGTGCCGGGCGCGACCTGGTGGCAGGCTCGGCCGGTGTGTCCTGAATCGGTGAGGAAACGTCTGAGTCAGCAACCGGAATTCGAAACTTGGTTTTGCACTTCGGGCAAACGCCACGACGTCCGGCAAATTCCTGTTTGATATTGAGTTGCTTGTTGCAGGCATGACAGGCAAAACGAACACCCATGGGAGGTCCAAGCGGGAGGCAGATAGATAAGAGGGAAACGAGTAGAGGGACTCATCATAACCCAACCCTCTACCTCGCACCCGAACGGAACTCCGACGTCGATGTTACAGCGTCGATGTTGCAGTTCTGGCGTTGCCGTGCTGGTCTACATCAGCGATTGGGCGAACGCCTTTCTCAGCCCTTCGGTCGCCTCGGCCGCCCTGGTCGCGTCGATGACTGCGTTGACCTGCAGTTCGCTGGTGTTGATCATTTCGACGTTGATTTGGTCGTTCGCCAAGCGGTCGAACAGCAGCGTTGCGACATGGGTATGGCTGCGCAGTCCGATGCCGCTGACCGTGATCTTGGCGATATTGTCGGCACCTTGGACGTCTCGCATCCCATGGTTTTTCTGGATCACGCGAGCGACGTCCAGCGTCTTTTCGAGATCTTTTCTGTCGACGGTCAGCGAGACGCTGGTCGACCCGTCTTCGCCGTCATAGCCTTGCACGATCATGTCGACAAAGATGTTGGCCTTGCCGATCATTTCGAACATGTCCGCCGCGATGCCCGGTCGGTCGGGGACTCCGCGAAGCGTCACACGGGCCTGGTCTTTGGTCAGCGCGATGCCGGTCAACGTCAAGGCTTCCAGTTCGTCGGCCCTCAATCGGTTGACCAACGTATCAACGTCGGCTTTGCCTCGATCGGCCTTGATCTCGCTCCAATTTTTTGCGTCAGCAGGACGCGAATGCAAATCGAACGCTTTATGGACCGCACGTAACGCGTCGGCCGATTGTGATTTCGGAACCAGCGTCGAGATCTTGATTTCGCTGGTCGTGATCATATGGATGTTCACACCCGCGTCGGCAAGTGCGCGGAACATTCGCGACGCGACGTTCGTTTGCGTCGCCATATTCAAGCCGACCACCGAGACTTTCGACACTTCGTCGTCGTGAGTGACGCCTTGCGCTCCGATCGACTTCACCACCGAATCGAGCGCCGCAAGGGTCGACTTCAGTTCGCCTCGCGGGACCGTAAACGAGACGTCGGCGTGGCCGTCCTGTCCGACGTTCTGGACGACCATGTCGACCGCGATCTTACGCGCCGCAATTGCCGAGAAAATCTGCAAGCTTTTGCCCGGCACGTCCGGCACGCCAAGCACCGTCACGCGTGCTTCGTCGGCCGTCATTGCCGCGCCGCTGACGGGTTGGGTCGTCGATTCGGCTTCGGCCACGATCATCGTGCCCTCGGTGTCCGAAAAACTGCTGCGGACGTGAATCGGCACACCGAACTTCTTCGCAAATTCGATCGAGCGGTTGTGCATCACTCCGGCACCCAGGCTGGCCAATTCCAGCATTTCGTCGTAGCTGATCACGTCGACGCGGCGCGCCTCTGGGAGTTTGCGTGGGTCGGTCGTGTAGACGCCATCGACGTCAGTATAAATTTCACACGCATCGGCGCCCAAAACGGCGGCCAGTGCGACGGCGGTGGTGTCGCTGCCGCCGCGGCCCAGCGTCGTGATGTTCAAATCGTCGTCGATCCCTTGGAATCCCGCCGCGACGACGATGTTGCCCTCGGCCAAGAGTCGTTCGATGCGATCGGTCGAAATCGATTGAATGCGTGCTTTCGAGAAGCTGTTGTCGGTCTTCATTCCGATCTGTCCGCCGGTCAAGCTGATCGCTTTGGCGCCGAGTTCGTGAATGGCCATCGCCACCAAGGCGACGCTGACCTGTTCACCGGTGCTTAGCAGCATGTCCATCTCGCGTGCCGGCGGGTTCTCGCCGATTTGGCCGGCCAGGTCCAACAAGACATCGGTGTTCTTACCCATCGCGCTGACAACCATCACGACTTGGTGACCTTGCCGTTGGGCGCGGATCGCCTTGCGAGCGGCGGCACGGATTTTTTCAACATCGGCAACGCTAGTGCCGCCAAACTTTTGGACGATCAGAGACATGGGAGTAGGTAACAGGAGATAGGTGACAGGTAACAGGATTTTGTGATCGTAGTCTCGAGCGTTAGCCTTTTAGGAACGCTTGCATCAGGTCCCAGCCCTTCGCGAACGTTCGGCCGCTCGCCTGGGCCGCGATTTCGTCATACGTCGTTTGGTCGTCGGCCGTAATGCCGGTACCGGCGATCACCAAAGGCACCATCCCGTGCGTGTGCTTCTTGGTGCTGCAAAACGTTGGGTGATCGGGGAGCACCAAAATGCGATGGTCGCCGTATTGGGCCAGTGCATCGACAAGCGGCGCCACGATGTGCTTATCGATCTGCTGCAGTGCTTCGATCTTTGCATCGGCGCGGCCTTCGTGCGATGCTTCGTCGGGGGCTTCGATGTGAACGCAGACGACGTCGTACTCTTTTAACGCTTCAACGGCCGCGCGACCCTTGGCGGCATAGTCCGTATCCAGGTATCCGGTTGCCCCTTCGACTTCGATGCGGGGCCATCCCACCAGCGCCGCGATCCCACGCAGCAAGTCCACCGCCGTGATCATCACGCCCTGGACCCCGAATCGTTCTTTCACCGACGGCAGGCTCGGTGCGCCGCCCAATCCCCAAAGCCAGACGTTCGTGGCCGGACGCTTGCCTTCGGCGATGCGTTTCTTGTTGACCGGATGGTCGGCAAACAGTTCGGCCGAATCGTTCATCAACCGAACCAGCCAGTCGCTGCCCGGGCCGCGCGGGAAATCATCGGCGACACTCAGGTCCGTCAAATCGTGCGGCGCGCTGGTGCGGGTATCGCGAGCGAAGGGAGCCGGTTCGCCATCGACGCCTCGATAGATCAACAGATTTCGATAGCTGACGCCGGGCACAAATTCCAACCGTCCGTCCATGCCGTCGCGAGACAGAATCTTTTCCTGCGCCGACTTTAGCAACTCGGTTCCTTCGGCGGTCGAGACGTGATCGGCGGTAAAATCGACCATCACTTGGTCTTCGATCGTGACCAAATTGCATCGAACGGCCCAGTCGTTGGGGCCGAGCGTGATGCCTTGGGCTGCAGCTTCCAGGGGGGCACGGCCGGTGAAATAGACATCCGGGTCATAGCCCAGAAGGCACAGGTTGGCGACTTCGCTGCCCGCGGGCAGGTGGGCCGGCGTGTTATTGGACAGGGCCTGGAATCCGCGAGCGGCGATCGCGTCCATCGCCGGCAATTGGGCGGCCTGGAGCGGCGTTTTTCCGCCGAGCGAATCCATCGGTTCATCGGCGCATCCGTCCGGGATGACGATTACATACTTCACAGCGAGGCTCCGCCGAGTGGTTGGTTTTGCGGATCGAATCCGCAGATTTGATCGAAATGAGGGAAATCTCGGCGTAGTTTCGTTCAGGTCTGGATCGGACGAAAGGGGGTTTCGCCGCATCGTGGTTCTGTTCGGCGATCGTTTCCGCCGCCGGCGCAACCGGAACGGTCGGCCCAATCCGACGCCGGCGACCGGCGGTCGGTCGACGAAAGGGGCACATTGATCAAGGGCCGCGTTTCGCAACCTAGGTTTCAGCGAACGCCTGAATTCGGGATTTTGCACCACCAACAAGCCATCATGTCAAACGATTCGGCCTCGTCGCCCAGCATTTTGAAACCACATCGACGAATCGTCGAGTTGGATTCGCTGCGCGCCCTTGCCGCGATCAACTTGGTGCTCTTCCACTTCACTTTGGTGTACGCGAACAAGTACGGCTATTCGTCGCCCCTCGGCTTTCAATGGCCGTTTGGTGCTTACGGCGTCGAGATGTTTTTTATCTTGAGCGGATTCGTCAACAGCATGTCGTTGTTGCGTCGCGGTAAGCCGGTTGATTTCGTCGCCGCTCGATTGATTCGCATCGTGCCCGTGTTCCTGTTGGTGATCATCGCCAATCTTTGGATTTTGCCGTTGGCTCCGATGCAACAATCGGTAACGCTCGGTCAGTTCGTTGCCAATATGACGTTGTTGCCAAGAGTGTTGGGATTCGAGTGCGTCGATCCGGTGATGTGGACGTTGCAGATCGAGATGATGTTTTACGTCACGCTTGTGACCTTGTTCATGATCGGCGGACTGCGGCGGTACTTCATCGGTTGGGGAAGTCTGTTGGCGATGTCGATCACGTTTTGTCCGCTGCTGGATTCGTTGGAAGCCACCTACGGCGGTCAAGCTTGGTTCAGCGTTGCCACGGGACTAAGACGTTTGTTGCTGTTGGACTTTGCGCCGCTGTTTTCGATCGGCTTCCTGCTGTACATGATCAAGACCGGTGTCGGCAAACGGTGGCAAAACATTGCCGGCATCGTCGTTGCCGCAATCGTGTTTCACTGCATCGACCACGGCAAACACAATCCCGTCGCAACCGTGATGATCATCGGTTTGGTGACGCTATGTGCGTACGGCAAAGTGCCACCGTTGAGGTTCCGACCTTTGGTCTACATCAGCACGATTTCGTACGCGATCTACCTTTGCCACAACAATTTGGGCTGTGCATTGATCCGTCGCTTTGACGAAGCGGGCGTGCCACCGGTGATCTGTTTTGCGATCGCCGTGGTCTTCTCGTTTGCGTTGGCGGTGATCATCACGCACCGCGTCGAGCAACCCATCACCAATGCGCTTCGCCGCGGATGGGTGCGCTATCGAAATCCGACTGCGGAAGTCGCCGCGGCATGACCGACCGTCCCGGTCTCGGTCGTGATTTCCAGCCGCGTTCGGATCAGCGGCGTTCTTTGGTCAGCGAACCGATCTTCACGTCTCGGTCCACCCACTGACCCTCTTCCCACGCGCTGCGGCCGGCCACTTGCCAACTTTCGGGTTCGATTTTCGTCACGCTATGGTCGATGCGGCGGATCATGGATTCGGCACCTGCGTGGGGCAACGTCGCGATCACCAATTCCGTGATCGGTGATTTGCGAAAAATTGCCAGCTTCGAGCCGATTCGCGTGCGATCGGAACCCGCAACGTCATAGCGCCAAATCGGAACGCCGCGATACAGGCTGACAAGCGTTCCCGAATCGGTGATTAGCATGTCATGGTCGATCCAGAATGGTGTTCCCGTTCCCAAGCTGTTGCGACTGCGGACGTCACCGGCCAGCGCTGCCGAAGGCAGGTCCCAGGCCCGAACACGACGCGTTGTGGCGATCGCCAATTGGTTTCCTAAGGGCGAAAAAGAAACGCCTGGAACTTGTTTCTCGACTTTGATGCGGCCTTGCCAGTCACCCGTCGCCGTCGTCCATAGATCGACGCCGCCTTCGTAGGGAATCGCAACGTAGCGACCGCCGCCGGACACCGCCAGCGCCGCCCGCTTGTCGATGCCTTCGATCTGATAGAGCTGTTTTCCGGTCGTGATGTTCCAAAGGCCAAGGGTTTCGTCGATGACCGCCAATGCGTGATTCTGGTCGATCCATTTCGCCCAACGCAGTCGGGGCACACCGCCGGCGGATCGGCGCGGCGGCAGTTCTTTGCGATGGGATAGTTCCAGTCCGCCGTCTTGCCATCCTTCCAAGACCGCAAGCGAGCCCCCGGAGCCGAGCGAATTGAATCCGACCGCAACCAACGAGCGACCGCTTTCGAGATGATGATCCAGCAAGCGGAGCGTTTCGTTATGTCGCATCATCACGTCGGCGCTGCCACGGTCGAGTTCGAATCGAACCAGTTCTTGTCGCGTGATTTGGTCAGGCAATCGAATGGGTTCGCTGATCGACATGATCAGCGACGTTTTGCTGTTTCCTGACGCGTCCAGGGTGTTGATCGCGATCGGTGGCGAAATGCCAATGTTGAAATCGACGCGCTGGATCATGATCCTGGCATCGGCAACCGATACGTCCATGGGCGATCGATCCGCGGGAATCGACGCTGGCAAGTGGTCGGACACGCGTTGTCGGATCGGGCCGTCGAACTGCAACGGCGCATCGGCGGCCTCGGCTTCGGAAGCATCAAAAGGAATCTTAAGCGGTTCCAACGCCACGATTTTGGGCGGTGAGGGCGGCGCGGCACGCAGCCCGTTCAGCGTCGATTCAAATTGCTTTTGTTCAGCAACGTAGGCTTTGTCTTGTTCGCTGAGTTTGTCCAACGATAGCGTGATCTCGCCTCCGTCGGATCGTAGCAGCACGACCGAATTGTCGTACGCGTTGATCATGGTGGCTTTGACCGAAAACGACCCGCCCGCATCGACCCAGATCCGTTCAACGTTTTGAGCGCCCGCATTGCTGGCCGTGATTGCGATTCCTGTAAGCGTCGACAGGGCAATGCTGCGAAGGATCGCCAATCGAGTTCGGGTGGGTCGTCGGTGCATGGCAATCGGTTCGATAGTTTTGGTGTTCGAAGTTTCGCGTTCAACGATTGGGCGATCTAGAAAAGATCGCGAACTCGATCAGCGATTCGCGTTTCCACTTGCGCGGCTGGTTTGCCGTCCAACGCGGCTATCCAAACCTCGGGATCGCTACCGTAGTTCTTTCCCGTCGCGCCGCGTAGCGAAGCGATCGCCAGCGACCGGGTTGCCGGGTTACGGTCCGACAGGGCCGTTCGCAACGAATCGACCGCGATCGGACTCTTGTGGCCGGCCAACGCCGTCATCGCAGTGTGACGCACGTCTTGATTGGTTTCGGTACCGATCGTCGCCGCTAACATACGAGCAGCGTCGTCGCCTTTGCGGCGGCCGAGTGCTTCGCAGGCTTCCATGCGAACCTTAACACTCTCGTCGTCGAGCCCTTTTTCGACCATCGCCAAAGCGGACGGGTCTTGAATTGCACCGGCGGCGCGAACGGCTAAGCGTCGCATTTCAGGGCTCTGTTCGTTTTCGATCAATTGTTTCAGATGGCCCGACCAATACTGTTGGCGATTGGCCGGCATGGTTGCAATCGTGTCCGCCAACTGGGTCAGTACCTTGCGTCGTTCGTGGTCCGTCACGCCGATGGCTTCGTCTTTTTTCCATTCCTTCATCGAATAATAAGGATTGGCAACCTTCAACGCGTACAGCGGTCCATCCTGGCAACCGGCGACGGCCGCGAACGTCGACATCACCAAAGCACCCAATGTGAAGCGACGAGTCAGCGAATCGGTTTTCGTTCGATTGTAAATTGGCCGTGGCATAACAACTTTCGACATTCGGTAACTCGGTACTTTCAAAGACGGCGTCCGCATTGGCATGTATCAAAGCAACTCGCGCCATTCCAATACCACTTATCGGCACACGAATTTTGTAGCCGCGAAAAAATCTCTCTTTTCGTGAAACACCGGATTCGACTAAAGTGCGTCGACATCCGCAAATCAAACGGTGGAAGTTCGAGAATTCCCGTGGCGATTGATTCGCCATTCTTGAACAATCGTATGCAATGAATGCAATTTGCCGGGTTTCGACCCGCGTGGCCATGGAGGGGCCAGATCATGTTGTTGGACCGAATCGACATCGACGCCCACGGACCCCTAAACGGCGTAGAATTGGGCCCGTTTTCCGAACACCTCAACGTGGTATCCAGCCCCGCTGGCTCTGGAAAAACCGCAATTGTTCGCTTCATTCGTGATTCGCTGGTCAATCGCGAATATCCGCTTGGCATGATGAGCTCGTCGACGGGCCGCGTCGTCTGGGCCGATCGCCACGGAATGCTGCATTGCCGCCGCGAAAAAGATGGCACCGCGACGGGACGACGCACCGTCGAATTCGAATCTCGAGGCGCTTCGGTCTATTCCGACATCGCGAGTTCCGGGGCCTATCAAGACATGGCACTGAATGGTTCAGCTTGGGCCAATTCAATCGGCGCCGGCTCGGCAGCCCATGCAAACGCGAATTTTTCCGACTCGGCGTTGGCCATGAAGTCGATTCAGTTGCCCGAGAGCCTGGTCGACGGTGTGATCACGGATTCTGGCATCACGTCGGTCGGTCGAGTTGTGTCGGCCTGCGTTCGCGCCGGACTGGATTCGCCCGAAACGTATCGCTCGCTGCCGCTGGGCCGCGATTCGGTCTATCAAGATCGTGATGCTCACGTGGACTCGCTGGGTGGGTATCGTCGCGAAACCGTTGGCGATCGTCGCTATGAAAACCATTTGCAACGACGTGAAGAATTGGCAACCATCGAGTCCGAATTGTCTCGGTTGGATTCGGGCGGTCGTGATCGGGAATCGCTGATCCACCGTCGCGCCGAATTGGTTGCCCGCTTGAATCGTCGTACGCATCACCCCGTGGGACATAACACCGACCATTTCATTCCTCGGTCACGCTACAACGATTGGCAGCACGAATTGTCGCGTTTGCACGATCGGACGCGCGGCCTGCGTCATCGTCAACACGAATTGCGTCGTTGGATCGCCGAGATCGATGCCGAAGCGGCTCGCTACGGTGCCCGCGGCGATGTCTCGCCATCTTATCGATACGAAGCCTCGATTGCCGACGAAAATTTGCGTCGCCAACTCGAAGACCTCGACGCCCAAATGATCCGTTGGCGCCGCGCGCTGTTGGAAGTTCGCGGTCTGCGTCAAGCATTGCTTGCCGGTCGCGACACGTTCGCTCGATACACCGGATCGCCGATCGATGAAGCGACGCTTCGTCGTATGCGATTGGATGGGTTCCTGCATGCCATCGATCGCTATGAGCCGACCCGTTCATGGGACGACTTGGACCAGAACATTTATGCCGGCGGGCATCGGCCACTGCTGCATTTGGACGAAGTCGAATCTCGCATGGAGTCGGCGACACGCAATATCGATTGGTTGCTGTCGCGATACGCCAGCCCCGAAAATCTTCAACACGCTTGGTTCGAGTCGATCCCGTCATCGGCGGGTTACCGATCGGCCACTTCGTTGGAAGGCACCCTTCGTGCCATCCGCGACGACTTGCGAACGGTTCAATCGTATACGGTGGATCAATACGCACGCGGTTCGCACTACGCGGCCCCGTCGTCGATCGACCGCCACCACGTCGGCGAATTGGAAGAACTGGCGCACAGCGAATCGTGGTTAGTGGCCGCCTTGGAAGGGCTGTCGCGTCACCGTGAATCACTGCTGCGTGAAAGCACAATCGGTCACTCGGCGTCGGCTAATTTTTCGGCCGGCCCATGGTCCGAAGGCGTCCGCTTCGGCGCGATCGGACTGCGACGTGAACGTGACGAACGGTCGGCCGAACTCGGTCGATTGACCGCCGAACTGGATGACTGTTTGCGTTCGGCGGCACAGATCCGTCGTTCCATGCGTACGTTGCCAGTCATTGATTCGTACGCGGCCCACTATCAACTCGCCGGCGATCATGTGTCGGGCTATTCATCGGACTGGATCGACCGTGACGCGATCGCCGCTGAAATTCGCAGCATCGATGCGGCGATCGGTTCGACCCCGCGTATCGATTGGCTTCGAAAGCGACGCGATGAACTGATCGATCAACTTCGCGTTGTCAAACCGACGGGAAGCTCGCAATCGCCGCTCGCCGATGCTGCCAGCCGATGGTTGGTGCGTCTTTCCGCCGGTCGGTTGCAGCGTGTCGATTGGCCGTACCAACTGTATCGCAATGATTCGTCGATGATGCATCGCGATGGATTCCAAGGCGGTGTGGTCAAGATCAATGGTCGCGACGAAAACCAGTGCACGGGCGCCGAACGTGCGATCGCAACCATGGCCGTTCGATTGGCCGCGGGTGAACTTTTGGAACAACTCGGTCGTCCCATTCCTCTGGTCTTGGAAACGCATCGCGAATTGTTCTCGGACATCGGTTCGATCGGCTTGGGTGATACCACGCCTTTGGCCTACTTTGAACACGGCGATCACGGTCACAGCAATCACCCGATCGTTGCGGCGCTGCGTGACTACGCACATCGCGGCCGCCAGGTCGTTGTGTTGACCAGCCATCAAGGTTTGGTCGATCAACTTGCACGTGTCGGAGCCCGCTCGTTTGCGATTCGCGGTGAACGCGTCGTGCACCCGCATCGTCCAATGTGGCAATCCCAATACACGCCGGAAAGCTACGTCGGCCCGCATCCGCACACGTACGGCGATCGATCGGCGGAATCCGTGGCCAGTCGTCGCCCGCCGCGAAGCGGCGATGTCAATGGCGACTTTGACATGGCGTGGCGCGAAGCCTACGGGCTGTACAACGATCCCACGCAATCGGCGCGAACCGATTGGGCGATCGATGGAGCCGAGTTTCGTGACGGATACTACTATGCCGATCACTACACGACCGATGCGGCGCGAAACCATCGCGATCACGGAAACCGTGTCGACACGTCTGGCCAGGGGATGCAAAGGACTCTCTACCCGGAGAGCACGTTTCGCGATTCCTCGAATGGTTCGTATGTTGATGCTCACGGACACGCCGCTGGCCAAGTTGTATCGCCGTCGGTGGTAAACAACTCCGTTGCGATCAAGTCGGTACAAGCACCGGCAAGCCCATTCTTTTTGTCCGTGGACAGCCCGATCGACCAAGCCCCGTCCATCGACGCCGTCGCAGCGGCGCGGTTGCGTGGATTGAGCGTGACTCACATCAATCACTTGATGCAGCAAGACTCGAACCGTCTAGCCGATGCGTTGGGTTTGACGAATGTTGACGCACCCGTGATTCGTCGTTGGCAAGCCGAGTGTCGGTTGGTGTGCCGCGTACCTCAATTGCGAGGCTTCGATGCACGCGTGCTTGTCGGATGCGGGATCACCACGCCGGCACAGTTGGCGTCGATTCATCCCGTCGACTTGCTCGGCCGTGTCGAAGAATTTTTGGCAACGCAGCGAGGCCAGCAGTTATTGCTTTCCGGCAGCAGTCACGAACTGTCGCGTTTGACCAGTTGGATCGCTGCGGCCAATAGCAGCAGTGATCGAAAATTCGGTGGATTTGCTCGCGGTCGCTCGGCTTCGGTTCGTTCACACGGAAAAACGCGAATCCAAAACGGGGCGCGCCGCAGCTACTATCGTGACGAACGTTTGTCCGGCGACGATCCACTAGGTCGTGACTCGGACGCAGGGCGCGACGGTGAATTCGCGTTCGACAGCGATCGCTACGAGTACGAAAAAAATGACGGACGCCGATCCTCCGAAGGCTCGCGAGGTCGTCGACGCATTCGAACCATCGAAAGCAATGAACGGGGCTCGCGTGAAGGCGATTCCATCGACGGTTACATTCGACGACGAAGCAACCGGGGTGGAAACTCCACTCGCTCGGCCGCCGAGGGACAAGGTCGTGGAAACGGCCATGGAACTGGAAACGGCCATGGAACTGGAAACGGTTCGGGCAGTGGTTCCGATAGCGGACGATCACGGCGTCAATCGCGACGTTCATCGACTGGATCCACGTCGGCTGCACGTGAAGTCGTTCGATACGAACGAAGTGACCGTGACGAACGAGTTAGCAACGAACGAGTTAGCGGCGATCGAGTTAGCGGCGATCGAGTTGTCAGTGAAAGGGAACCACGAGCCGAACGAAGTGAACGAACCGAGAGAAGCGAACGGGCGCAGCGAGGCGAGCGCGACTCGCGTCGTCGTGAACCGCGACCCGAACGCAGTTCAGAGCGAGAGCTGCGTTTCTACTTGCAACGCGACAGTCCCGTTGTCGACGCACCGTCGATCGGCGCACGTATGGCCGAACGATTGCACGCGATTGACATCTACACTGTCGACGACTTGTTGACTTCCGATCCGGCTGCGGTCGCGGAGCAACTGGGGCATCGTCGTGTCGACGCTGATACGGTGTTGCAATGGCAGCAGCAGTCCACACTCGTTTGCCGAGTCCCGATGTTGCGAGG
This sequence comes from Rubripirellula tenax, assembly GCF_007860125.1. Classification (NCBI taxonomy): domain Bacteria; kingdom Pseudomonadati; phylum Planctomycetota; class Planctomycetia; order Pirellulales; family Pirellulaceae; genus Rubripirellula; species Rubripirellula tenax. Next base: position 37,096 of record NZ_SJPW01000003.1, on the reverse strand, counting down.
CCATGACGCCCAGTTGTTGGTGATGGCCGAAGTCACGACGCCCGAGGAACTTGCGGCTGAAAACGCGGGTACGTTGTTTGGCACCATCGATTCGATCGCTCGCAGCACCGAGGGCAAGCGAATCGTTCGTGGCGGCACGCTGCCCGACTTGAACGAAGTGACCGAGTGGGTCGGGTACGCCCAGCACCACCGCGAACTGATCGCGGCCTAAATCCCCCGCAATCACAGTGCGCTCGAACGACAAAGCGAGTGAGGCCACGGCCTCGCTCGCTTTGTCTATTTCGTTGTCGCCGTTTGCCAGTAGTCTTGTTTCATCGCGGCGGCATCAATCGAATCGTACATCCATACCTTCCGCTGATTGTTTTCCGGAGGCGTGTTGACCTGCTTCTCGGATGCCATTTCGGGGTGCAGTAGCGATTCGACGAGGGCCAGGTCCCACATCGTCCATGTCGTGCTGTTTGGAAATTTGGTTTTCCATTTTTGCGTCAAGTATCTACCGAGTTCGCCCATCGATTGCTGACGCGTGAAGGTATCGTCGCGATCGAAAGTCAGTTGTTTCGACACGCTGGTCGGCATGATGTGCAATTCCAGGTCGCGTTGGTTCAGCAGAAAATCGGCGGCATTCAAGTCGCGACGAATATTGAATTCCGACTTGTTCCAGACGCCCGTCGAAGCGTCGTACTGGAATCCCAAAATGTAGGCTTTGATTTTGGCCGCGATTTCGGGCGCAATTTTGATGGCCGATGCCAGGTTCGTCGACGCACCGGTGCAGACAACGATCAGGTGTTCATCGGCAGGAGTTGCCCGGGCTTGCGCGATGATGAACTGTGCCGCTACGGAGTCTTTGGCATCGTCACCGCCCCAAGGTTTTCCGAGTGGTTCCGGCGAACCTTGCGGCATCGGCACATCGCTTCGTCCCAGAACGCGCATCAGGTCCTCGTTGTCTTTCTGGCTTGCTTCGACCGACTTTGGGTCGCCCAAATAGTGAAACCACTGCGATGAAGTCAGGCCGACGACATCGAACGCGTCCTGCTTCATCATTCGCACGATCGCATACAGGTCGTCGATCTCGTTCGCCGTATCGCAGTCCAGGATTAGTCGTTGTCCTGGGGTGTGGCTCGCCTTCGCGGTGGTGGTCCCGACGAGCAGCGCCACCGCATAGCAGCACAAGATCGAATAGCAGGGTCGGCCCCGTTTTGACTTCATTATCATTGGAAAACACTCATAAACGGATCGGGGACAACAAACGAACGGGCGATTTTGGGCTGGATTCTGATGTGTTTGAAACGTTGCTGTGCGTTCACGGCACTGTCGGGCGAACCGTTCATGCGCCGCAGTTGACGGCGTTTCTCGCGTCGCAATAAACGATTGTTTATCGGTCGCCTCAGGCCCAAAATTGCAATACGGCTGGCAAGTCCAAATTTTTTCTTATCAATCCGTTACTGAGCGTCTATGACGTTTTGAGGATTTGACGAGCCAGTCTGATGTGAAGTTTTGAGTCTTTCTCTTTTTAATCCTAGGGATTTTAGTCATGAAGAACGCGAATCGGAATCGAGGTTTCACCTTGGTGGAGCTTCTAGTGGTCATCGCCATCATCGGCGTGTTGGTCGGGTTGCGTGCCGGCGGTTCAAGCGGCACGTGAAGTTGCTCGTCGGATGAGTTGCAGTAACAATTTCAAGCAAATCGGGCTTGGAATTCACAATTACCATTCGGTCTTCAAGAGGTTGCCGACACACGGCACAGGCACCGTTGACGGGATCAACCCCACCGGGATGGCATGGTGGCAAAATGGCGTGACCGGAAATAACAAGCAATTGAGCATGTTGGTGAGCGTTTTGCCAATGATTGAGCAACAAGGCATCTGGGAACAGATTACCAATCCTTTGGACAACAACGGCGGCACGCCACTGATTTGGCCTGCCATGGGGCCGACACCGAACGAAATCACTTACTTGCCGTGGACGTTTGAGATCCCGACCTTTCGCTGTCCCAGCGATCCAGGTGTTGGCCTTCCTGCGCTGGGTCGAACCAATTACGCAGCCTGTATCGGCGATTCGTCGGACGAAACGGCATACGGTCCTTGGCCAAATAATCGCGTTATCGGAATGACGAAGACGCGGGCCCAAACGGCACAGAAGGCCCACCGTGGATTCTTCAAGCCGTTTGACGACACAAAGTTTCGCGACTGTCTTGACGGATTATCAAATGCCATCGCGATGGGTGAAATCGCGACTTCGCTCGGCGACAAAGACAACCGAACCGTCCTGCCCAACTTCACGGCTGGGAACAACAACGCGACCATGACGGTGATTCGCCAAAATCCGAAAGCCTGTGCTGGTGTCATCGATCCACTACGACCGCGATTTTGGACCGCGGATAGTCGTGATACCCGAGCGCGAGGTTATCGCTGGGCGGATGCCAAGACGATTTTCTCGGGCATGGTCACGATCCTGCCGCCTAACAGCGAGATTTGCTCGCGGACCAACGGTGACGACTTGAACTTGGTTGGTTCAGCATCGAGCTATCACCAAGGTGGTGCCCACGTATTGATGGGTGATGGTGCGGTGAAATTCATCACCGATTCCATCGAAGCGGGGACTTCGACAGCGGGAATGGTTTGGTCGGGTGGCGTTGGCCCGCAATCCGCAGGCTCCGAAAGCCCCTACGGCTTGTGGGGTGCTTTGGGGACTCGCGCCGCGAAAGAAGTGATCGAAGAAGAGTTGTAAATCGATTGGCACCTTCTCTTGCTCGCCACTGGACGATCGGTTTCGGTGGCGAGCTTTGCCGGGGCAGAAATGCATCCCGGTTCTTTTTTTAAACCGATCGATCAACATCGATCCATTTGCGTTTGGGACAGTCAGCGAGCGAGGCGTTCGCACTCACATTTTTGAAAAGAGATTTCCGTTGAAAAACCTAATGTTCAGTTTCCTTTTCCTGGGTTGTGTCGTTCCGATGGTCAGTGGCTGTGGCGACAGTTCAGCGCCAACCAGCGTGACCGAGGGAATGGCCCCTTCGGCCATCGAAGAGTATCAAGCCAAGGAGAAGCAGTTGTTAGAGGAAACTGAGAACTCGATGAAAGACAACAAGTAGTGAACGCGAGGCGGCAATCGTTGCCGCTTTCCAATGGGCAGTTTCTTTGTCAGCGGAAACGCGCTGCGTGAAATCGCCTAGCTGTTTCGAGCAGCGTTCATCGTTGTTCGGAGCGAACTTCGGTCGCCAGTGAAGTGTTGGCGATAATCGTGTTGAGGAAGACGCGACGGATCGCGTCGTAGCCTCGGTCGTTGGGGTCTTCGATGTTGGTGTAGAACCAGTAGTGTGGATCGTCTGCGTCGTAGGTCGATCGCCAAAATTGGCGACAGTGCGAGCCGTGGCCTAAGAAAGTTTCGTGAAGCGGCACGACGAACACGTGCGCGTCCTGGCTGGCCACTTCTCGGATCACGGCGTTGTATTCGGCGTGAATCGCAAGTCCATCGGGCCAATCGGGCAGGAAGATGCTCGGCGCGTCACCAATGCCGTCGGTCGGGTCGTAGATGTCGCCGATGTAAATCTCGCAGCCAGCCGGGAATTTTCCGCTCAGCTCGTCGAATATCTCTCGCAGTCGGACTCGGAAAGAAGCGATCCAGGGTCGGGCTTGTTCCAGCGAAGCACCGTACATCGCGCACTCTCGCGGGTCGCTGCGACCGTAGCTGTGGATCAAATCGTTTCCACCGGATGTCATCAGGACAATGCCGAATGCGTCGTCGTATGTCGGCACTTGGTCAACCGCGACTTCTAGATGCATCGATGACTCGGACCCCGAAATGGCAAAGTTCTCGGATTCCAGGTTGGGAAGCACGGCCGTCAAGCAAACGCCTCGCAGTTCGTCGAATTCGTCGCGAGGATTCTTCAGCAGTCGGTTGAAGAACGAATGGGACGGTGACTTGGCACCCAATCCCGCCGTGACACTGTCGCCGATGCCGATGACGCGGATTTTGCGATCGGTCCAAGGATGCTCAAAAACAGTCGCGTTCACCGCTGGGCCAGCCGGTCCGTCGCCGATGGGCCGAGCTAAGTAGAATTGGATGTAGCCGATCACCGCCACGGTGGTCACGATCGCTATCGCGATCAGGACCCAAAGGCGACGTTGGGACGGTGTCGCGTGTGTCATGGCGGTGCCTTTCGCGTTCGGTTCGGATAGCTACGAGCATACACCGGGGCTGAAGTTGTTACCCGTTGCGGATCACCCTTCGTGGCCCTGCGACTCCGCTCGCAGGGTGTACTGTGTTCTCTTCATGAACTGCTTTGCAGTTCATATCCCGCCAACGGAGTCGCGGGTCCACATCGGGTTGCCCGTTTGGGATCACCCTTTGTGGCCCTGCGACTCCGCTCGCAGGGTGTACGCTGCGCTTCTGCCGGCTACTTTGCAGCTGACATCCCGCGAGCGGAGTCGCGGGTCCACATCGGGTTGCCCGTTTGGGATCACCCTTCGTGGCCCTGCGACTCCGCTCGCAGGGTGTACTGTGTTTTCTTCGTGAGCTGCTTTGCAGTTCACGTCGCGCCAACGGCGTCGCGGGTCCACATCGGGTTGCCCGTTTTTTGGAACGCATCAGCGGCCGCGTCGTTGCGTCGCAGGCTTATGCCGGTTGCCGGCTATTGGTCGCCCTCGGTTCTTACCCAGACAGCGTGAACACCGCTTTTTTGGCATCGCAAAGCAATAGTCGTGCGACACAATGTCGCTCGGTCGTTGGTCGGGATTGCCAGCTTGCTAGTGTGACCGCCATACTGCGGCCCGATCGGGCACTGGATGCCTTCTTTTTCTTACTCCTTCTCCCGCGAAACGAGTCGCGACGAACTGTCGTCGGCGCCGGCGTCGTTGGGCTAGACAGTATTATTATGCAACGGTTCTTGTTTCCTCGCTGGATCAATCCACTTCTCGGCCTGCTGGCAGTTGCCGGTGCGGCTGGTGCCGTGTTCGCGGGCGCGATGGGCGGTCTGCTGACCGATCCCGTGACGCTCAATATCGGCTATCAGCCGACTCAGCCGGTTCCATTCAGTCACGCGATCCACGCGGGGCAGTTGAAAATGGACTGCCGGTACTGTCACAACACGGTCTTCGACGCTGCCCACGCGGCGGTCCCGCCCACCGCGACGTGTGTCAATTGTCACTCGCCAGCGAACGACCAGGGCGTGACAGCTTTGGCGGCCGTTCATGCAGAGAGCCCTAAGTTGGCTCCCATTCGTGAAAGCTGGGAAACCGGTCGCAGTATGGCCTGGAAACGCGTTCACAACCTGCCCGAGTTCGTCTACTTCAACCACGCTGCACACGTCAATTCGGGCGTTAGTTGCAAGTCGTGTCACGGCCGGATCGATCAGATGGAAGTCGTTTATCAGCACGAAGAGTTGTCGATGGCATGGTGTATCACGTGCCACCGCAATCCTGAGCCCCACCTGCGGCCCAAGGAATTTGTAACGAAGTTGGATTGGGAGTTTGATAACCCCGAAGCTCAAGCGGCCTTCGCGAAAGAGTGGCGGAAAGATCACAACATCAATCCCCAAGTCCACTGCGCCGTTTGTCATCGCTAGGTCGGTCCCGGTCGCGTGGGGCGAAATAGTCGCCGCTCGTCACTTGGTTTTTTTCCCGCACATCACTTCCACCCTCTTTCGCAATCTCTCGACATGACCTTGAACCATCCGGAACCTTCGACATCCGAAGCCACCCAGGAGAAGGCACGGCCACAGTACTGGCGAAGTCTCTCGGAATTTCGTGGCGACAAGGAATTCGAGCAGTACCTCGATCGCGAGTTCCCGGTCGCGGCATCGGAGTTCCCCGAGGGCGTATCGCGTCGTCGCTGGATGCAGTTGATGGGCGCGTCGTTGGCCCTTGTGGGTGCCGCCGGTTGCCGCTACCCCGAAGAAGAGATTTTGCCGTTCGTGATCCGTCCGGAAGGGCGTGTTCCCGGCGAAACATATAGCCGTGCGACGAATTTCGAGTTGGCCGGTCGGGTTTACAATCTGCTGGTCACCAACTTCGACGGCCGTCCGTTGAAGATCGAATCGAATCAGGATCACCCCGGCGGCGGCGGCACCGATGTGTTTTCGCAGGCGTCGATTCTGGGGCTTTATGACCCCGATCGTGCTCGTGGTGATGGCGGTTTCTTGCTGCGTAAAGTGGATGGGAATCGAGAGCAGCTCGGTTGGGATGACTTTGCAGTCTATGGCAAGGCTCTTGTGAAGACGGCTGCTGGTGACGGCGGTTCGAAGTTCGCCGTGCTGATGTCGCCCACGCATTCGCCCTCGACGTCGCGGATGTTGGCGGCCATGAAAAAGAAGCTGCCCAAGGCGACCGTTTGTCGATTTGATTCGGTTTCCGGCAGCGTGATGGCGGATGCAACCAAGGCGGTCTTCGGAAAAGCGGCGACGCAGGTTTTGTCGCTCGATCAGGCGGATGTTATCGTCACGATTGAAGCCGATATTTTGGGCAAGCACCCGGCGATGATCACGGCCGCTCGTTCGTTTGCGAAACGTCGTGACCCACTTTCGGGTGATGAAAATGGCATGAACCGCTTGTATGTCGTTGAAGGTGGCTTCACGGGTACCGGTGCGAGTGCTGACACGCGTTTGGCGATCAAGCCTTCGCAAATGCCTGCGTTCATCGCCGAATTGGGTCGCCGTGTCGAAGAGTTGGTCGGTGGTGGCAAGCACGATCATTCGGGCGAAGCCGAAGCTGGATTTAATACAATGAACCCCGAGGATCGTCTCGAGCGATTCTTGGATGTTGCGGCGCATGACATCGCCGAAGCGGGCGACAAGGCGGTCGTGGTTGTGGGCGAAACGCTGGGTGCCGACGCGGTTGCGGCCGGCATTCGCATGAACCAAAAGTTGGGTTCGCTCGGCAAGTCGCAAAGCTTCATGGCGGCCGTTGATGCGGAGTTGGGCGACGCAGTCTCGATCTCGGATTTGGTGTCCAAGATCAACTCGGGTGATGTCGATTCGTTGCTGATTCTGGGTGACAACCCGGTCTTCACTGCACCGGGCGATGTCGAGTTGGCCGCTGCGATCGCGAAGGTCGAGCATTCGATTTACTTGGGCGAATACGACGACGAAACGGGGTACGTGTGTGAGTGGTCGTTGCCGATGTCGCACCCGCTCGAATCCTGGGGCGATGTGATCGGTGATGACGGTCACTACGGCGTTTGCCAGCCGCAGATCTTGCCGCTTTTGGGTGGTCGCGGTGTGATCGAAGTCTTGGCGTTGATGCTGGGTGAAGATACGGTCGACGGCGCGGGAATCGTTCGTCGAACTGCCGATCAACTGGCTGGTTCTTCGTTGAGCGATCGTCAGTGGCAGAAATTGCTGCACGACGGATATTCGGACTCGATCGTTGTGAAAGCGGAGTTGAAGCCGGTCGGCGAAGGCAAGCCGTTGACGGCCGATGCACCCACGGCGTCAAACGAATTCGATAAAGATGCGATGGAGGTTCTGTTTGTGCCCGCCGACGGTCTGTACGACGGTCGGTTCGCGAACAACGGTTGGCTTCAAGAGTTGCCTCATTCGCTGACGAAGATGTCGTGGGACAACGCGGCCGTGATGAGTCCGCGAACGGCTCAATCGCTCGGTGTGAAGCACGAATTGGCGGTGGCGTTGCAAGTCGGTGACGCAAAGGTTGAGTTGCCTGTCTATGAAATGCCAGGCCTGGCCGCCGGTGTCGTCGTTGCGATGATCGGTTATGGACGTACCCGTGCGGGTATGGTGGGTGGCAACGTCGCGAAGGATGTGGACACGGTTGGTATCAACGTGTCGTCGCTGCGGAAGCACGATTCGATGATGGTTGCTTACAACGTCAAAGGTCGTCCACGATTCGAAGAAACTGAAATCGCAACGACCCAGGATCACTGGGCGATCGATGAAGGTGGGCGTGATGAAACCCAGCAACGAAGTTTCTCGCTTGTTCGCGAAGGTACCGCGGCGCTGCTCGCCAAAGTGCCCGAGTTTGCTCATGCCGAAGGCAAAGCACCGCACGTGCCTCAGGTCGGTCGTGCCGGATCGCCGTGGGAAGAGCCGATCAATACGATCGAAATTGAGAGACCTGAATTACCGCAGTGGGGCATGTCGATCGACCTGACCAAGTGCATCGGTTGCAATGCTTGTGTGATCGCTTGCCAAAGCGAAAATAATGTGCCGATCGTCGGTCGCGAACAGGTTCTTAACAGTCGCGAAATGCACTGGTTGCGAATCGACCGTTACTTTCAGGGCGACGAAGATAACGCAGATGTTGTTCAAGAGCCCGTCGCTTGTATGCACTGCGAAACGGCTCCGTGCGAGCAAGTTTGCCCTGTCGCGGCAACGGTTCACACCGACGAAGGCTTGAACGCGATGGCGTACAACCGATGTATCGGAACGCGATATTGTGCCAACAACTGTCCGTTCAAAGTACGTCGCTTCAACTACTTCAACTACAACTCAGACGTTGGCGTCGGGTACGGCATCGACGCCTATCCCAGTGCGATCGAAAAAGCGAACCGCAAGTTGCAGGCCTTGGTGATGAACCCCGACGTGACTGTTCGTGGTCGCGGTGTGATGGAAAAATGCACGTACTGTGTCCAACGCATCGAAAAGGGAAAGATCACCGCTCGCAAAGAAGATCGCAAAGTTCAAGACGGTGACATTGTCACGGCTTGTCAGTCGGCTTGTCCGACCCGAGCGATCAACTTCGGCAATATCGCCGACCCCGATTCGGTCGTCGCGAAGAAGCGGAAGGACCCTCGCAGTTACGGCATGTTGGGTCAATTGAACGTCAAGCCACGAACGGAGTATCTGGCTCGCGTCCGCAATACCCCCAAGCGTTTGATGACGGCGGTTCAGTTGTTGGACTTGGCGGAGCTCAAGGCACCGCATCACGCCGGTCATCACGACGCTGGTGGTGCTCATGGCGGCGAAGGTCATGGTCACGACGCCCACGCTCACGACGCTCATAGCGATCATGATCACGACGGCCATGATCATGAAGCCGAACACAAAGATTAGCCTCGCCACGATCGGCCCGCTGGGCTGGTCGACCTGCGTTTTCCTTTCAACTGATACCTGATACCTGAAACCTATTCCTTATGTCACTTGCCATCCCCAACGGACTGGACAACAGCGTCGAACGCCCGGGCGAACGTGCCCCGTTGGTGTTGGGCGACACGACGTTTCACGATATCACCGAAACGGTGTGTCAAGTTGCCGAGCGAAAGCCGAACAAGGCTTGGGTGATCGGGTTCTTGATCTCGTTCGCACTGCTTCAGTGGTTCGGTATCTGCATCCTTTACTTGCTTTACACGGGCGTCGGCGTCTGGGGTAACCGATCGCCGGTGTTCTGGGGTTGGCCGATTGTCAACTTCGTGTTCTGGGTCGGTATCGGTCACGCCGGTACATTGATCAGCGCGATTTTGTATCTGTTTCGCCAAGACTGGCGGACGGGGATCAACCGGGCCGCCGAGGCGATGACGATCTTCGCCGTCGTGTGTGCGGGAACGTTCCCGGGGATCCACGTCGGTCGGGCTTGGTTGGCGTTTTGGTTGGCACCTTATCCCAGTTTGAATCTTTGGATGTGGCCCCAATTCCGCAGTCCGTTGTTGTGGGACGTGTTTGCCGTGTCCACGTACGGCACCGTTTCGTTGCTGTTTTGGTACATGGGGATGGTGCCGGATTTGGCGACATTCCGCGATCGTTCCAAGAACAAATGGCGACGAATGGCTTACGGCTTTCTGTCGCTCGGTTGGTCGGGGTCGTCGCGTCACTGGATGCGTTACGAGAAGGCCTATGCATTGTTGGCTGCGTTCGCCGCGCCGCTGGTTTTGTCGGTGCACACGATCGTTTCGTTCGACTTCGCGGTTTCGCAAGTTCCCGGTTGGCACACGACGATTTTCCCACCCTACTTTGTTGCCGGGGCCATCTTTAGTGGTTTCGCGATGGTGTTAACGTTGATGATCCCGGCCCGCACCATGTTGGGTCTGGAAAAGTTGATCACGATTCGCCACTTGGACAACATGTGCAAGATCATCCTGGCGACCGGATCGATCGTCGGACTGGCTTACGGCACAGAATTCTTTATCGCTTGGTACGGCCAGGTGCCCGAAGAGAAGTTTGCGTTCTTGAACCGTGCATTTGGTCCGTATTGGTGGGCCTATTGGACGATGGTTTCCTGCAACGTGATCAGTCCTCAGTTGTTCTGGTTCAAAAAGTTCCGCACAACACCTTGGATCATCGTGATCATTTCGATCTTTGTGAACATCGGAATGTGGTTCGAGCGATTCGTGATTGTGATTTCGAGTTTGTCACGCGATTATCTTCCCAGCGCCTGGGCGTATTTCTCTCCGACATGGGTCGACTGGTCGATGCTGATTGGTTCGTTTGGTCTGTTCTTCACGCTGTTCTTGTTGTTCTGCCGGTTGATGCCGGTGATCAACATGGCCGAAGTGAAGTGGACGCTTGCGAAGCAGCATCACATGTCCCATGAAAACACGTCCCAAGCAGACGAGCACTAAAATACCGATGTCTGAAACCACCGATAAAAAAGTTCACGGAATTGCCGCCGAGTACACCTCGGTCGATACCTTGATGGATGCTTGTCGTCGCGTTCGCGATGCCGGTTACACCAAGACGGATGCGTTTGCGCCGTTCGCGGTTCACGGCATCGATAAGGCGCTCGGTATCAAGCCGACCAAGTTGCCCTGGATCGTGTTGGCGTGCGGATTGACTGGCACGTTGACCGGGTTGTGCATGCAGATTTGGATGAACGGGATCGATTACCCGTACATCATCTCAGGCAAGCCGTACATTTCGCTGCCAGCGTTTATTCCCGTCGCGTTCGAATTGACGATTTTGTTCGCATCGTTCGGCGCGTTCTTCGGAATGTGGGCGCTCAACGGATTGCCCAAGTTCAGTAACCCCGTTTTTACCGATCCTCGGTTTGATCGGGTCACGGACGATCGATTCTTCGTTTACGTCGACGCGTCGGATGCCCGGTACGACCGCGCCGGCGTTGAGAAACTGTTCAGTGAAACGGGTAGCGAGTACATCACCACGGTGATGGAAGACGATTCGCCCAAGAAGGTGCCGAAGTTCATCATCACGTCGTGGATGGTGATGGTCGCTCTGTCGATCATTCCGTTGTTGATCGTACTGAAGATGCGAGTGACGAATAGTTCTTCGCCACGCTTCCATATTTTCTATGACATGGATTTTTCGCCTTCCAAGGATGCTCAGCAGAACACGACCCTGTTCGCCGACGCGCGAGCGATGCGGCCAGACGTTCCCGGAACGGTGGCCCGCGGTCAAATGGACTTGAACTATCAAACGGGCATCGACATCGACGCGCTTGCGAAAATCGATGGGCCACGTGCTGCGATGTTGGTGCGGGCTCTGGATGATGCCGAAGCGAAGGCCGATTCCGCTGCGAAGTCCGATGGTGCTCCGAAAGCCGCCGCCTCACCGGCCCCCGGCGTGATGGATACGACGCCTTGGTTGGGTGAAAACCCGAGCGAACTAACGGCCGCATTGCTGGAGAAAGGCCAACAGCAGTTTGGGATCTATTGTTCGGTGTGCCACGGAATGAACGGTGGTGGCAACGGACTGGTGAACCGACGGGCCCAGAAGATTTTGGCGGGCACGTGGGTGCCGCCGTCCTCGCTGCATCAGGACAGCCTGTACGCGGGTAAGTATCCCGATGGCAAGCTGTTCAACACGATCAGCAACGGTATCCGCAAGATGCCGGGCTATGCGTCGCAGATCAAGGTCGAAGACCGCTGGGCGATCGTGGCCTATGTAAGAGCGTTGCAGAAGAGCCAAAACGCTTCGATTGACTTGGTGCCGGCTTCGAAGAAGAAGGCGATCGAGAAACAGCAAGCTGCCGTTCAACAGAAGTTGAAAGAACAAGCGGAGGCCGAAAAGAAGGCCGCCGAGGAATCGGCGGCGAAAGCTGCCAAAGCCGAGAGCGACAAGCCGTCGGCTTAAATCGATAGCGGATCGAGCCAACCCTGATCGACCGCAAGATCATATTACTGATCAATTACTGATCAATTCACTTAAACTTTACAAGCGTTCGCACTGATGTCTCACGCACGCCCTGTCGTCAAACCCGCCGATGATCCGGCCTTCATGCTACCGGCTGCCCTCTCGGCACTGACCACCCCCCTGTTGGGTGGCGGATTGCTGTTGTTGGTAGCGGGTTGGGCCGTTGGCAGCTTCATGGGAAGTCCCCAAGTCGGCATGTCGGCCTATTTGGCCGCGTTCATCTATTGCCTAACGTTGGCGACCGGATCGCTGTTCTTCGTGCTGATCCAACACCTCGTTCGCGCCGGCTGGAGCACCGTGATCCGCCGAATCGCCGAACTGGTGATGATGATGTTGTTTCCGTTGGCGATCTTGTTTCTGCCGATCTTGATGACGCTGTTGATGGGCGAAGGCACGCTCTATCGCTGGGACGATCCGAACTTCGCAACGGCCAACCACCTGCCTACCGATGCATGGGCCGAAAAGTCTCGCTGGCTGAACCAGGGCTGGTTTACTATTCGCTCGGTCATCTACTTCGCCGTCTGGTTGTTTTTGGCTCTGTACTTTTTCCGCGGCAGCACGCAACAGGATCAAACCGGCGAGCGAGCGATGACCGATCGTTTGCAATACTGGAGTGGGCCGGCAACGATGGCGTTCTGCGGCGTTACCTCGTTCGCAGCCTTCGACTGGGTGATGAGCCTGTCGCCGATGTGGTTCTCGACGATGTTCGGCGTGTACCTTTTCGCTGGCAGCGTTCTGGCGACGCACAGCATGTTGGCCGTTTCGGCTTACATGTTGCAAAAGAAGGGTGCGATGCGTGATGAAGTCACCGTCGAGCACTACCACGACTTGGCGAAGCTGATCTTCGGTTTCTTGCTGTTTTGGATGTACATCGCGTTCAGTCAGTACATGCTGATTTGGTACGGCAATATTCCGGAAGAAACCGAGTGGATCTATCACCGCCAACTTGGTGGGTGGGGAACGTTGACGGTCCTGTTGATTTTTCTGCACTGGTTGCTGCCGTTCTTTGGCTTGATGAGCATGTTTGTTCGTCGTCGTCCAGCGATCATCGCGTTTTGGGCTGCTTACGTCTTGGTCATGCACTTCGCGGACATCTTCTGGATCATCATGCCGGAAGCGACCGTGGCCGGTGAATTACCCTATACGATCCAGACCATCGGCGTTGCGTCGGCGGTGATGTGTGTCGTTGGGATGGCGGCCCTGCTGACCGGGTTGGTGTTGAAGGTTGCCGGCGACACGAAAGTCGTGGCGGTTCGTGATCCCCGATTGGCCGAATCGATGGCATTCGAGAACGTCTAGTCGGTCGTACGTCGGATGCGTCGTGATGACGCAGTCTGAGGCAATTTTTCCCCTTTCGAACACGTTTTCCACCACAATAAAAACATGGCAGCTTACGACGATCTGAACGTAAAGCGAATTTTCACAGTCGGAATTATCTCGATTGTTGTGACGGGCGTCACCGCTTTGGCGGTTCAAGTGCTGTACTACTCGATGAAGCAGTGGCAGGAGGTCGAAACGGCGGCCCAGAGCGATTACCGCCGTCAAAACCAGATACTCGACGAGCAAACCGCACAAATCAGCGAGTTTGGTGTCAATCCTGACACGGGCAGCATCACGATTCCGGTCAAGGACGCCATCGAATTGATGGTCAAGGACAAAGCGAACGCGGACAACCAACCCAGCAATGAAAAGAAAAGTGGCAGCGACGAAACCTAATCCTCTCGCGTCGGTATTTTTTACCGGCTTCGTCGCGATCGCTGCGCCCTTGGTGCTGAGTTCATCGCTGGTTGCACAAGGTTTGCAATCGGGCGCTGATGTCTCGCTGAACAACGGCGTGCCGCGTGAAGTCGAAAACGTGACCGTCGAACAAAATCTCGGCGCCCAGATTCCGCTGAACTTGCCGCTGACCGATTCAGCCGGTCGCAAGGTCAAGACGGGCTACTTCATCGACGGCAACAAACCGACGATCGTGTCGCTCAATTACAGCAATTGTCCGATGCTTTGCAACGTCCAGTTGAACCAACTGGCCAAGTCGCTGGGCGAATTGGATCTGCGGATCGGCGAAGACTTTCAAATGCTAAGCGTCAGCATCGACCCAAAAGAATCGACCGCAACGGCTCGCAAGACAAAAGACAAATACGTCGAACAATTGGTATCAAAACATCCCCGCGCCGAAGAGGGTTGGGAGTTCTGTACCGCTCAACAACCGATCATTACCAAGTTGGCCGATGTTTTAGGCTTTCGATACACGTATGACGCCAAGTCGGGCGAGTACTATCACCCGGCGATGTTGGCGTTCGTTTCACCCAAGGGCGTGGTGACGCGATACTCGTTGGCCGTAACGTTTGAAACTGAAGACCTTCGCAAGGCGCTCGTGGAAGCGGGCGATGGCACGGTCGGCACTCCCGTCGATCAATTCGTTTTGTGGTGCTTCAGTTACGATCCCGATAGCAACAGTTACGTTCCGCAGGCTTGGAAGATCATGCGTCTTGGTGGCGCCGCGACGATCGGTTTGATGTTGGCGTGTTTGGCACCGTATTGGATCGGTCGCAAAGGCAGCGTCACCGCAGCGACCGAGGCCGACGAAGTGCAGGAAACGTCACGCGACGACTGACACCCGTCGATCTACCGGCCGAACTCGATAACTCAACACATCCTAAAAACTTTCCGCTTGAAACCCGTCATGATGTCGATGAACTTCACAAACGCATTTTCGCTGCTCAGCGACTACGCCGAGCCCTACGCTTGGTTTCCGCAGTCAGCGTCGACGTTCTCGGAAACCAATGACTGGTTGTACAACTGGATCACTTACACTTGCTTGGTGTTCTTCATCCCGATCGTGTTCGCGCTGGTGTATTTTTCGGTCAAGTACAAAAAGCCGAAGGGTACCAAGGCCGAGAGCAACGTTGCTCACAACACGATTCTTGAACTGACATGGTCAATCGGACCTTCGTTCTTTCTGGTCGGCATGTTCATTTTGGGGGCCCGCGCTTACTTAGATCAGCGTGACGTTCCCGATGGCGCGAACGAAATCAACGTCCAGGCATTCAAATGGGGATGGACGATGGACTACGGTTCAGGTGTCTTTCATCCCGAGTTGCACATTCTGTTGGATGAACCAGTGAAGTTGTCGATGCGTTCGACGGACGTCATCCACAGCCTTTACGTGCCCGCGTTTCGTGCCAAGAAGGACATCGTCCCGGGCCGTTACAACTACATGTGGTTCAAGCCCACCGTGGCGAACGAACGAGTCAGCGACGCAGAGCTTGCGGCCGCGGTCAAAGAAACCAAGGACTTGGGCGAGACCTGGAACTACGATAAGCATCAATTCACGCCTGATGGCTATAGGTTTTTTGACCTTTACTGCACCGAATACTGTGGCACCAACCACTCTGAAATGCAGACGGTCGTTGTCGTTCACGAAACGTTGAAAGACTTGACCGATTGGATTTCGGCGAACAGCGTCCGCCCAGACGGTACTCCCCCCGCCGAGTACGGCGAAAAATTGTACAAGAACCGCGGATGCGCCGGCTGTCACAGCGTGGACGGATCGAAGCGAGTCGGGCCGTCCTTCGGTGGGCTTTATGGTCGCGACGAGGAAATGACCGTGGGTGGATCGGTCAAGGCCGATGAAAACTACCTTCGCGAATCGATCTTGTACCCCAAAGAAAAAATTGTTGCCGGCTACCAACCGGTCATGCCAAGTTACAAGGGTCAGCTCAGCGACGATGACATCTATTCAATCGTCGAATACCTGAAAACGCTCTCCAGCGGGGACGCAGCAAAGTAACCACCGCTTTGCTTCTGTTCTCGACCAACCATCCATCGCATCATCCGTTTTAGAGGCTTTACCATGTCTGCCGGCTCGATTCCGAAAGGCTCCGTCGTTCGCGACCCAGGATATCCGACTGAAAGTGAGAACTATCTCACCAATTCCAAGGGTGTGCTCAGTTGGGTGTTCACGCTCGACCACAAGCGGATCGGGGTGATGTATCTGATCGGTGTGACTTTGGCGTTTGGATTCGCCGGGTTGCTCGCCCTGTTGATTCGGTTGCACCTGTTTCAACCCGAAGGCGCGATCTTCAAGGGTGCCGAAGCGAACAACTATTACAACCAAGTTTTCACGCTGCACGGTGCGGTGATGGTGTTCTTGTTCATCATCCCAAGTGTTCCCGCGGCATTGGGTAATTTCCTAGTGCCGGTGATGTTGGGGGCCAAGGACGTCGCGTTTCCGCGGCTGAATTTGTGCAGTTTTTACCTGTGGTGCGTCGGCGCGGTGTTCTTCATCGCCGCTTTGTTCAGCACGGGTTTGGACACGGGATGGACGTTCTACACGCCGTACAGCACGACGACCGACACCTCGGTGATCGCCGCGACGATGGGCGCGTTCATTCTGGGGTTCAGTTCGATCTTTACCGGTCTGAATTTCATCGTGACGATCAATACGATGCGTCCGCCGGGAATGACTTGGTTTCGCATGCCATTGTTCCTGTGGGCCACGTATTCGACAAGCATCATCCAAGTCTTGGCGACGCCCGTCTTGGGGATCACGTTGCTGTTGCTGATTGCCGAACGCACGATGCACATCGGGATTTTCGATCCTGAATTCAACGGTGACCCGGTCACGTACCAACACTTTTTCTGGTTCTACAGCCACCCGGCCGTTTACATCATGATTTTGCCAGCCTTCGGCATCATCAGCGATTTGATCAGTGTTCACTCGCACAAACGAATCTTCGGATATCGCTTCATCGCCTACTCTTCGATCGCGATCGCCCTGCTGGGCTTCCTGGTATGGGGACACCACATGTTCACCGCCGGCATGAGCCCGTTGACCACGATCGTGTTCAGTGCGTTGACGTTCACGGTATCCGTACCGTCGGCGATCAAGGTGTTCAACTGGTTGGCGACCATGTACAAGGGCTCGATCAGCCTGACGACGCCGATGTGCTTTGCCATCGCGTTCATCTTCCTGTTCACGATTGGCGGATTGACGGGGCTGCACCTCGGCACGCTCGCCACCGACATGCACTTGCACGACACGTACTTCGTTGTTGCCCACTTCCACTACGTGATGGTCGGTGGAACGCTGATCGCCTTCTTGGGCGGTGTGTTCCACTGGTGGCCGAAAATGTTCGGCAAGATGTACAGCGAATTTGGTGGCCGCTTGGCCGCGCTGATCATCTTCATCGGATTCAACCTGACTTTCTTGCCTCAATTCGTTCTGGGCAGCCGCGGGATGCCTCGTCGATACGCGACGTACGATCCTGAATTTGCGTACCTGCACCAAATGAGTACCTATGGTGCCCTGTTATTGGGCGTGGGATTGTTGGTCGCCTTGGTCGTGCTGCTGACTTCGTTGGTCAAGGGCAAGAAGGCTCCGGCGAACCCTTGGGGTGGTGCGACGTTGGAATGGCACTGCACCAGCCCGCCGCCGTTTTATAACTTCGAACGAGCACCGGTTGTGGGCGACCCCTACGACTTTAGCAACGTCGAATGGGATGACGAAAACGAGCGTTATGTTTCGACCGAGCCCGAGCGGAAGTTGGTTCCTGGCGAAACGCCCGAAGCGGTGCCCGCCCACGCCAAGGACACTCACTGATCGCGATAGCGAATGTCGTAGCGACCTGCGGGCTCGCTACGGAACTGTTCAATCGATGACCTGGTTGTCCTTGGACGCCCCGACCTTTACTTGTACGATGACAGCCTGTCATCACCGGCCCTTTTTCAGACTCAATCCATGTCTACCATCGACGTAGCTCCCGAAAATGCGCACGACGCGCATGGTCACGATCATGATCACGACCATCCGTCGTTTTTGGCGCACCACTTTGACACTCCCGAGCAGCAGTTCGACAGTGGAAAACTGGGCATTTGGCTGTTCCTGGTCACCGAAGTCTTGTTCTTCAGTGGCATGTTTTGTGCGTACGCGATTTTCCGCAATCTGAAACCGGAAGTGTTCGAAGGAAATAGCCAGTTTCTGAACACCAAATTGGGTGCGATCAACACGGGCGTGCTGTTGTTCAGTTCGTTGACGATGGCTTGGGCGGTTCGCTGCTCGCAAACCGAGGAATACAAGAAGCTGACCGGAATGTTGGCCGCGACCTTGTCTTGTGCAATGATCTTCTTGGGTGTCAAATCGATCGAGTATTCGCACAAGTGGGGTATGGGTTTGCTGCCCGCTGGTTCGTTCTTCTATGACCCGGCGAACCCGCATCCGACGGCCGCTCAGATAACCAGCTACGGGTTCAGCGAGAACGTCGCTTTCTTCCTGCAAAACAGTCTCTACTTTCTGTGTGCACCGTTTTTGATGGTGTTGATCGGAGTGGTCATTTGGTTGGTTGTTGCAACCATCCAAGGCAATAAGTTTCAAAAAGCATGTGCGTTACCTTTGGCGGTGGTCAGCCTGTGCTTCTTCGTTGGCGTCGGGCTAGGCATGATTTTGGAAAGCGGTGGCTCGGAAGGTCACGGCGCTGATCACGCAATGGCTGACCATGCGATGGTGGATGGCGGACATGCCAGCCATGATCACGGTGACCATGATCACGCCGTTGGCGAGCACTCCCACGATGAAGCCCATGCGTCGGAAGAAGCATTGGCCGGCGGTGATCTATCCATTCGCCAGCGTTTGGCCAGCGATGCCACGAATTCGGGCTTGCAAAGCGAGTTGGAAGCACGGCGGCAGCAAACGGCGATGGCTAGCGGTGCGGTCGTTGCCCAAGGCGGTCAAGTCGAAGGTGGCATCACCTCGGCGACCGAGAACGTTTTCACTCCGCGGACGGCGGGCGTTTTCTTCAGTATCTATTACTGCATGACCGGCGTCCACGCGATTCACATTCTCGGTGGTATTGGGGTTTTGGTTTGGTTGTTGATCCGGTCGGTGCGTAACGATTTCAATCGCCAGTACTTTGGCCCGGTCGACTATGTCGGGCTTTACTGGCACTTGGTCGACTTGATTTGGATCTACTTGTTCCCGCTGCTGTACCTGATTCGATAGTTCGCGAAACGGCGCCCTCGCCAGCGAATTTCCATATACGATTTTTTGTTGAAAAGAACACGATGTCTGCACACGGTCACACTGAAGACGGTCACGGTCGCGAAGGCTACGATTTCGCGCATCCCATGCCTGTTTCGATGCTATTGGCTGTCTTCGGCGCCTTGGTCGTCTTGACCATTGTCACCGTTGCACAGGCCAGCTTTGATTTTGGCAGCTACGACATCCTGATCGTGATGGGAATTGCGACCATCAAAGCTACTTTGGTGATGCTGTTCTTCATGCACATGGCTTGGGAAAAGCCGTTCAACACGATCGTGTTCGTGGGTTCGTTCGTGTTCGTGGGCCTGTTTGTGATATTCACGCTCAGCGACAGCAGTCTCACCTCCGACTCGTTCGAGCCTAAGATCGATGAAGTTGTGCCAATGGTGGTCGAAGGCTGAGCGGCGGGAAAATTGGGTTCGAATGGCGTAGGCGTCGTCGTTACATGTCGTACTTTGCTATCGAGCCATTCGTGGAATGGAGCGAGCTGCCGCGAACGATTCTGATGGGCACGAAGGTTCTCTCTTCGGTTCCGGTGGCGCCGGATACAGGCTCGCCTGTCCCGTCCTGTTGAGTCCCTGTCCGGCGTACCGTGCTTCCGCATCCCGCGAAACAGGGCTGCCACGTTGGGCGATTCGGGGGTGGTTTTGACGATCGAGTCGGTTGTTCGGGATATTTTGGACGATCTTGTTCCGGATTGGGTGTTGGGCGGTTCATCCCCTGGGGCCTTCCGCGGCACTGATTTACACTAGGGTTAGCGAGGTGTGTTCAATTCCGCCACGCTTTTCATACCCAAATAAGCTCTGCGGGCATTCGGTTCCATGGCGTTGATCATCCTGCGTTTCCTGTTTTTGCTGTGCGCCGGTGGCGTTTCGGCAATCATCAACACCCAACTCTTGGATACATCGACGTCGGTGCCGTGGCTGGTGTTTGCCGGCACGATGGCAATAGCGTTGGCGGTCGTGGTGGCGGATATCTATGCGCCGAAGAAGAAAATCGACACGATTTCGTCGATTTACTTCGGGTTGCTGATCGGTGTGTTGTTGACCTACGTGCTGTCAATCGCGCTGGCGCCGCTGCTTGCTGCCACGTTCGTGGGGCCGGCCATCCCGCAAATGGTGATGGCGTTGATCCTTTGTTACATCTGCGTCAGTGTGCTGTTGCAGACCAAGGACGACTTCCGTTTCTTGATTCCCTACGTCGAATTTGTTCGCGAGGTGAAGGGGTTCAAGCCGTTGGTGTTGGACACCAGCGTCGTCATCGACGGGCGGATCGCCGATTTGGTCGGCACCGGAATCTTTGATAACCAATTGATCATGCCGCGGTTTGCATTGACCGAATTGCAAGCGATCGCTGACAGCGGCGATAAGCTTCGCCGCACGCGGGGCCGGCGCGGTTTGGACGTGCTGAACCGGATGCGGGCCGACGACAACGTTGATTTGATCATCTTCGACCGCGAACTTCCCGAGTTGGCCGGCCAGACGGTGGATCTGCAACTGGTGTTGTTGGCGAAGCACTTGGAGGGCAAGGTCGTCACCGGTGACTTCAATCTGAACAAAGTCGCGAAGCTGCACAACGTTCCGGTCATCAACTTGAACGAGATCAGCAACGCGCTGCGTCCGGTGTTCTTGCCCGACGAAACGTTCCGTTTGAAAGTCATCAAGGCCGGCGAAGGTCCCGAGCAAGGGATCGGTTACTTGGACGATGGCACCATGGTGGTCATCGAAGGCGGGCGGAATCGCATCGGCCAGGAATTGGATGTTCGCGTCACCAGCACATTGCAAACCAACGCGGGGAAGATGATCTTCTCGAAAGTCGAAAGCCGTTAGTGGCCATCCGCCGATGATGTGGTTGCTGATGATTCCGTTTGCTTGGGTGTTCGTGTCGTTCTTGCTGGCGAGAATCAGCGGTTGGTCCCGTCTGGTCAAACCGTATTCCGCGGGCGAAGTTTCGGACGGTGCGTTTGTTGCCGACGAATCGGCGCGATTCCGAACGGCAACCCTTGGTGCGATTCAATATCACTCGTGCGTGACTTTCGGGATCAATGACACCTCGCTGCGAATGTCGATGCCGTTTTTGTTTCGACTCGGTCATCCGCCGCTGGTGATTCCTTGGGACCAAATCCATCGCGTCGAGGCCGACAATCGACTGTACTCGCACCGTGTGAAGGTCAGCATCGGCAAGCCGACGTTGATTCGCGCGGCACTTCCGGGTTGGGTTCGGTACCGAATGCCGATGGACATTCGGCCTTAGCAGCCTGTTGAAAAGGTCTGACCCGCTCCGACGTTTCGAATTCACAATGTTTCAGCAACGTCTCCGAAGGGTAAGCCCCCTTTTTCAACAGGCAGTTAGCCCGTCCAAGGCTTCGTGTTACGGTTTGGCCCACGCCCCGTCTTTGGTGACGGGACGAATGGGGCATCGCATCGAAGCCAGAGCCGACACGATTTCGGTAACGGCCCAGTCAATATCGTCGACATCCAAACGATATTCGGGCCACTTCCATCGCGTCGGCCACATTTGATGCGGTGCCGGCCAGCCCGCTTCGTCGGTCCTTTGTTGGATTCGTGCGACCAGCCGAGGGACGTTCGGCTTGCGAGTCTCGGCACTGTCCAGCGGCGGCAGCGTCGGCACGAAGCTAGACACCCACGGATCTTCGGCGCGGTGGTCGGTCGGAAACGAAGCGGGGTCGGTATAGGTGGTGATGCCATGCTCTTGCGAAAGCCGGCGGCACAGTTCTTCTCGCATCGCCACTTCACCATTGATCAACGCCAACGACGCCGCGCCTTGGTTCAGATGATCGGACAGTTGTTCAATCGACCATCCGAACCGAGGGTCACGATAGTGGGCGGCGACATCGCAAGCCGGTTGAAGCACAAATTGTCGGGCCGTGTACCGCGGATGGGGAACGACCAGCGCGGTCGATCCGCCGATCAATTCGCCGTGTAGGACGACGTCCAAATCGATCGAGCGAGATCCCCAGCGTTGACGGCGAAGTCGGCCGAGTCGGTTCTCGGTTTCTTGCAGCAACTTCAGCACTTCTCGCGCAGTGGCTTGCGTATCGAAAGAGGCGATCGCGTTGAGGAACGGTTCTTGTCCGCCCGGGCCACCGATCGGCGGCGTTTCGAACAATCGACTGGCCGCAAAGTTCTGGACCATCGACGATGACTGCACGATGGCGGCAGCGTCCGCGATTCGATTGTCGCGGTCGCCAAGGTTGCTCCCGAAGCTGATCAGGCATTGTGCGTTCACGTTGATCGGCCTAACGGGGTTGGTCGGCGCCGGGAGAAACCAGTCGCTCGGACAAGGCGTGAATGTACGCGCCGCAGACGTCGCGTCGGCACGAAAGGATCGCCATTTGACCGTCTCGCCGCGAATGGATCAGGTCCGCGCAAACCAGTTCTTTTAAGTGGTGCGAAATGGTCGCTTGGGTAATCGAAAACTCCGCGACCAATTTCTTGCAAGGAATCTCGTCCGTCGCGGCAATACAGTCAAGAATCGCGAAACGCTGCGGATCGGCAATCGCTTTGGCAATTTTTTGCATCTGTTCGTCCGACAAATGAATACAGCCGGATCCATCCATCGATGGTGGTCCAGCAGTCGCGTCGCGCGGCGGGTCACAGGGATCAATCATGCCATCACTCTAGGCTGGGGCGACGGACCTTTGAAGTCCTTAGCGGCCAAGGATCGGACCATCGTGTCGCGGTGGGGGACAACCTTACCCTGGTCTACACCACGCCGCGAACATGCCACAATGAAAGTTGACACCAATGACCTGCCTTCTTGAACCATAGAATTATTTGTGGATGACACCGAAGCCGGCGACCAGTCGCCTGATGACGTCTTTTTGACAGCCGTGCTGTTTGAGTCGGCACTCGGTGTTTTGGCAATCTTGCTTGGCCTTTGGCTGGGGCCTGATCCTCGCGCATGGGTGCCCGAGATCGACTTGTCCGTTTTTGCGATTCCCGTCGATTGGGAAGCATTGATACCGATCGGCACAGGGGTGGGTTACGGCGCGCTCGCTGCGATCCCGATGTTGGTCGCGATCGATCTGTTGCGGCGTTTGCCTTGGGAGCCCGTTCGTGAATTGGAACGGCTCAGCGACGACGGGCTGATCAAATCTCTGCTGCAATTGCGGGCGTCCGAGATGATCGTGATCAGCTTGTGCGCGGGAATCGGCGAAGAATTGTTGTTCCGCGGATGGTTGATGTATTGGTTGGCTGATGGTTGGAAGCTGGCTGACGAAGCTTCGGTTGCTGTATCACCCGAGTTCGCGTTGGGTGCCGGGTTGGTGGGATCGTCGATCGCGTTCGGGTTGGTCCATCCGTTGACGAAACTCTATGTCGTCGTGGCAACGGTGATGGGGTTTTACTTCGGTGGACTGTTGATTTGGAGCGAAAACATGCTGGTTCCGATTACCGCCCACGCCACTTACGACGCGGTCCAGTTGATGTTGTCGTCGCGGAGCTTGAAAAAGGAGGCGTTGGCCGGCTGAAATCGCCCCGTTCGGCCATCGATCAGTTATCCTGGAAAGGTTCTCCGTTGTCTCGTTGAGAATTTCCGCCGTGAAGTTTCCCTCCCCTGCACTGTTTGTCCTTGGATCGGTCTGGATCTTGGGGGCAATCGGATTTTGCGTTACGACTTTTGCCGATCCGGCGACGGGTGGCGCGAAGGTCGTCGACGCCGATTCAGTCCGCTTCTTTGAAAGTCGCATTCGCCCGCTGTTGATCAGCCGATGTTATGAGTGCCACGCGGGAGAATCACGCGAGGGTGGTTTGAGTCTCGATCGATCGGACTCGCTAGCGATCGGCGGCGATAGCGGCCCCGCAGTTGTCTCGGGTGATGTCGAAGCCAGTTTGTTGGTTGCCGCGATTCGCTACGACGAATTAGAAATGCCGCCCGACGCGCCGTTGAGTGAAAAAGAGCGATCCGATGTCGAGGCTTGGATACGCGGAGGCGCCGTCTGGCCGGTCAAGGACAAGGCTGCTGCCACCAACCCGGTCGATGAAGATGCAACCGACATGGCGGCCGAACTGGATGCCGAATTGGGTAATTGGTGGGCCGCAAAACCGATTGACCCCGAGACGCCACCCGACAACATCGCCGGTATTCACTCGCCGACGATCATCGACCGTTACGTTGACCAAGGATTGGATGCGGTCCAATTGCATCGGGCACCTGTAGCGGACCGAACAAAGTTGATTCGTCGCTTGTCGTATGACTTGTTGGGCGTTCCCCCGTCCCCCGAGGCAATCGATCGATTTGCCGCGGACCGGCGTTCTGATGCCTATACGCGATTGGTTGATTCTTATTTCGCCGATCCGGCTTACGGGACACGAATGGCGAGGTTGTGGTTGGACTTGGTTCGCTACGCCGAATCCGATGGTTGGCGAGCCGATGCCTATCGTCCGCAAGTCTGGCGTTATCGCGATTTCGTCGTCGATGCGTTCAACGAAAAGATGCCATACGATCGATTTGTGTCGTTGCAGTTGGCCGGCGACGAAGTGTCGCCCGGCGACAATCGTACGTTGGCCGCAACAGGGTTTTTGCGGCTAGGGATTTTCGAATACAACCAACGCGATGCCGAGGGGCAGTGGCACAACATCGTTGACGAAATGACCGATGTGACGGCCGACGTCTTCTTGGCGACCGGTTTGGCGTGCGCGAAGTGTCACGATCACAAGTTCGATCCGATCCCCCGCGCCGACTACTTTCGTTTTCGCAGCGTGTTCGAACCGGTGTCGTTTCGCGACGTCAACACGGTGCCTCGTGATGCCGACGCCGAAGCCGAAATCGCAACACTGTTGGCCGAACTGGTCGACGTCGAAGGCGGCGACATCCGGGCTCTTAAAGACAGTCATGCCGATAGGTTTCCCTTAGAGGTTCAATCCGCGTATCGAAAGCCGGTTGATCAACGAAACACGTACGAACATCAACTCGCCTACATCGTCGCTCGGCAAGTGATCGAAGAAGGTTTGCAAGACGGAAAGATCCGTAAAGCATTGGGCGAGGAACGTTATCAACGTCGAACGGCGATTCTGAAACAGCTTGATCGTTGGGGCGCTGATCCGTACTCGCTCGATGCGATGCTAACGGTCGCGGACGCGTCGGGTTCGATTCGGCCGACACGATTGCCCGGCCGCAGCCAAGGTAGATCGTTCGAGCCGGGGGTTCCTCTGGTACTGGGCGGTGGTGCGTTGGACGCGACGCCGCCGACCGAGTCACCTGGTTCTAGTGGGCGCCGATCCGCGTTGGCTACGTGGATCACGTCCCCCGGCAATCCGATCGCCGCACGGGTGATGGTCAATCGGTTGTGGCAGTTCCATTTCGGCAGTGGACTGGTCCGCAGCCCGAACGATTTTGGGATTCTGGGCGAGCGACCGACGCACCCGCAATTGCTGGACTATCTTGCCCAACGTTTCATCGAATCAGGGTGGTCTATCGAGCGGATCCAGCGCGAGATCGTGATGACCGCAAGTTATCGACAATCGGCTGTCCACCATGACGCGGCAGCGGCGAAGACGGTCGACGCCGACAATCGATTGCTGTGGCACCGAACGGTTCGCCGCTTGGATGCGGAACAATATCGTGACTCATTGCTGGTTGCGATGGACGGTTTGATCGACACCGGGGGTGGTCCGGGGCCGAGCGACCATGCGGGCCGTCGTTCGATCTATATCCGACGGTTTCGCAACTCGTCCGATGAAATGCTGGCCGCCCTGGACGTGCCGCCGGGCGTAGTCGGCACGGCCCGTCGCGATGTAACGACGACGGCGCCCCAATCGCTGATGATGTTGAATAGTCCTCGTGTTCTGGGTGCAGCGGGGCGCGTCGCCGAACGAGTACGTGGCGAATTGCAGGGGGAAGTGCGTGTCGTTGCACCGGAGGTTTTTGGTGCCGCGTTTGTCGACCGGGTCCATCGAATTCTGACGGGCGCCAAGGCGTCTGACGAACTGAAGTCGTCACTCGGTAAATTGGCTGCATCCGGCAGCGAAGGTCAGACGGACGTTTGTCACATTTTGATCAATAGCAACGCCTTTTTGTTTGTGGAGTGATCGATGAATCTCGCGAACCCATCGCGATTGTGCCGCGCCGCCGGCGTGCCCCACATTCAACACGTATCCAACCGTCGGCAATTTTTGACGACGGCCGGTGCTGGTTTCGGCGCGCTGGCGTTGGACGCAATGATGGCAGGTTCCACGCTGGCCGAGTCCTCTGCAGGCCGGTTGCACCATCCGGCGACGGCGAAAAGCGTGATCTTTCTGTTCATGGAAGGTGGCCCCAGCCAAATGGACACTTTCGATCGCAAGCCGCTACTGAACGAGTTGGCGGGGCAAGGTTTGCCCGCCAGTTTCAACGCGCCGATCACGGCGATGGGTGAACACGGCGCGCCCTTGCTGGCATCGCAGCGAAAGTGGACGCGATATGGTCAAAGCGGATTGGAAACCAGCGATTGGTTTCCGAGCGTGGCGCAGCACGCAGACGACTTGGCCGTGATTCGTTCCTGCTATGGCGAAGGTATCAATCACGCCGGCGGTTGCAACTTGATGAACACCGGCTCGATCCTGGGTGGACGTCCGTCGCTGGGGTCTTGGATCACGTACGGTTTAGGCAGCGAGAACGAAGACCTGCCGGCCTTTGTGGTGATGACAGATGAAAAGAAGCCGGCGACCAACGGAGTGAGAAGTTGGGGGCCCGGTTTCTTGCCGGCGACGTACCAGGGCACTCCGGTCGGCAATGGCCCCAAAGGCGAAGTGATCGCAAATTTGAGTTTGCCCGCCGGCATGTCGGCCGAGCGTCAATTGCGAAAGTTGCAATGGATTCATCAGATCAACGCCGCGCATGCCGCAACGTTGCCGGACGTTTCGTCGTTGGACGCACGGATCCGATCGTACGAGCTGGCGTCGCGGATGCAAGCGTCTGCACCGGAGGCGGTTGACTTGGCGGGCGAAACGGCCGAGACGCGTCGCTTGTATGGGCTGGACCGAAAAGAAACGAAAAACTACGGCGAAATCTGTTTGCTGGCGCGTCGCTTGGTCGAGCGCGGCGTGCGGTTCATACAGCTTTACAGCGGAACGGGAAGCGGCTGGGATGCGCACGCGAACATCGAAGCCAATCACACAAAATACTGTGGCAGCGTCGATGTGCCGATCGCCGGGTTGCTTGCCGACTTGAAGCGTCGCGGTCTGTTGGACCAGACGCTGGTCGTTTGGGGCGGCGAGTTTGGACGCACGCCGATGAGTGAGAAAGGGAACGGACGCGATCACAATCCGACCGGATTCACGATGTGGATGGCTGGCGGCGGAGTTCGCGGTGGTCAAACCATCGGGGCAACCGACGAGCTCGGCTTGCACGCGATCCAAGATCGCGCCCATGTTCACGACGTCCACGCCAGTATTTTGCACCTGATGGGACTCGACCGACTCACTTTGTCCTACAATCACCAGGGGCGGCTCGAGCGACCGACGGTCAACGAGGGCGCCATGATTGAAAAGTTAGTGACGGGTTAAAGGGATCCGTTGTTCAAAGAATTTTTAAACTCCATTCGAGAAAATGATATGCGTTGTTACGTTGGATTTGGTTTGCTGATTTGTTCGCTGCTTTGCACGTTCACTCCGGCTTGGGGGGACGACGGGCCGCTGGTCTATCAGGGCGAGTCTGGTCCAGGTGCGGGGAAGCACATCGTCTTCTTGGCGGGGGATCACGAGTATCGCAGCGAAGAAGCGTTGCCCGCCCTGGCGCGAATCATGGCCAAGCATCACGGATTCAAATGCACCGTGTTGTTCAACGTCGATGCCGATACTGGATTTATCCATCCGGGCAATAACAACATGCCGCACACCGATGTGATCAAGGATGCCGACTTGTTGGTGTTCGGGTTGCGGTTCCAGAACTTCCCCGCCCAGCAGATGCAACCCATCGTGGACTATCTTCAACGCGGCGGGCCCGTCGTCGGTACGCGGACCAGCACGCACGCGTTTAATATCCCCAAGGACTCCCAGTTCGCCCGTTTCGATCACAAGTACGCTGGTGAAGAAATGAAGGGCGGATTTGGACGTCAAGTCTTGGGTGAGACTTGGGTCAGCCACTATGGCAAGAACCACGTCATGAGCACGCGTTTGGACATCGTCCCCGAACAAGCCGAGCATCCGATCATGCGTGGCGTCAAAGATCCTTGGGTCGAAGCCGGCGGTTACTGGGTCGACCCGGCGCCGAACAGTACCGTTCTGGCATTGGCCCAACCGCTGCAAGGGATGACGCCGGATTCACCGCCGGCGGAAGGGAAAGATCCTTGCCCTGGCGTTTGGATTCGCGACTACCAAATCGATGGTGGCGAAAAGGGCCTCGCGTTCACAACAACCTATGGCGCCAGCGAGGATTTTCGCAACGACGGTTTTCGGCGGATGATGGTAAACGGTTGCCTGTGGGCAATCGGATCCGAAGATGCCATCCGCGCCGATTTGAACACGGATTTGGTGGGGCCCTACCACCCGTCCACGTTCAGCTTCAAAGGCTACCGCCGTGGCGTCAAGCCATTGGACATGGCCGGCTGGGACACGCCGATTATGGATCCGGAAAAGCCGACCAAGGATTGATGCTGTCGGGCCCGCGCGGAGTTGATTTTCGCACCGTTTTTCCTAGGGCGGCCAAGATTCCCGAAAAAACGCGTCTTCGGCGTGCCGGACGCGTCCTCTGCGCTGCGGCATTTCTCTGCTATTCTGTCGGGTAATTTGCGTGTCGGAGGCGGTGGACGATCCACGGCCCGATTGCCCAGCGCGCAGACGGACATCCACGAAAAATCCCCCCCGCCGGAAAGACACCTGTGCCCGCCCGCGACGACATTAAAACGATTTTGATCATTGGTAGCGGCCCCATCGTGATTGGCCAAGCTTGCGAATTCGATTACTCGGGAACCCAGGCCTGCAAGGCGCTGCGTGAAGAGGGGTATCGCGTCGTCTTGGTCAACAGTAACCCGGCCACGATCATGACCGATCCCGGAACCGCCGATGCGACGTACATCGAGCCGCTGTCGTGGCAGATGATCGAAAAGATCATCGCCAAAGAGCGACCCGACGCGCTGCTGCCGACGCTGGGTGGACAGACCGCGTTGAATGCCGCCATGGAATTGGAAGCCAACGGCGTGCTGAAAAAATACAACGTCGAAATGATCGGTGCGAACACTGCCGTGATCGCCAAGGCCGAAGAACGTGACCAGTTCAAAGAGGCGATGGAAAAAATCGGCCTCGATGTCTGCAAAGGGTTCACAATCGGAACGCTCGTCGAAGCCCGCGCGGCGCTGAAGGAAGTTGGCTTGCCCGCCGTCGTGCGTCCCAGCTTTACGATGGGCGGTTCAGGATCAGCCATCGCGTACAACAAAGACGAGTTCGATTCGCTGGTTCAAAATGGGCTGGATCAATCGCCCGTCACCGAAGTGCTGATCGAAGAATCGATCATCGGTTGGAAAGAGTACGAGATGGAAGTGATGCGTGATTGTGACGACAACGTCGTCATCATCTGCGCGATCGAAAACTTTGACGCCATGGGTGTCCACACCGGTGACTCCATCACCGTCGCGCCGGCCCAAACGTTGACGGACAAAGAGTATCAAAGGATGCGCGACGCATCGCTCGCCGTCATCCGCGAAATCGGTGTCGAAACCGGCGGCAGCAACATCCAGTTTGCGATCGAGCCCGATACCGGACGCATGATCGTGATCGAGATGAACCCACGGGTCAGCCGATCAAGCGCTCTTGCCAGCAAGGCAACCGGTTTTCCGATTGCCAAGATCGCGGCCAAGCTTGCCGTCGGTTACCGATTGTGGGAACTGTCCAACGATATCACGCAAAAGACGAAGGCCTGTTTCGAGCCGACGATCGATTATGTCGTCACCAAGATTCCTCGGTTCGCGTTTGAGAAGTTCCCCGAAGCCGACGCGACGCTGATGACTCAAATGAAGAGCGTCGGCGAGACGATGGCGATCGGCCGATCCTTCCGCGAATCGTTCCAAAAGGCGATGCGAGGTCTGGAAGTCGGCGCCTTCGGACTGGGCAGCGACAATCGTGACAAATGGGGCACCGATGAACAGCCCGATCAACACGAAATCACGTCCAAGCTGAGCATCCCCAACGCCGATCGGATCTTCTATATCCGTTACGCGATGAAGGCCGGGATGACGAACGAACATATCCACGAACTGACTCACATCGACCCGTGGTTCTTGGATCACTTGTCGCAAATCATCGAAGAAGAGACGCGGCTGATCAAAATCGGTTCGCTTTCCAAGATCACCGTCGACGAAATGCGAGCCGCCAAACGCAACGGCTTTTCCGATCGCCAGCTCGCCAAGATTTTTGGCTCGACCGAAACCAAGGTCCGCGCCCGACGAATCGAAATGGACATCAAGCCCGTGTTCAAAAGCGTTGACACCTGTGCGGCCGAATTCGAAGCGTACACGCCGTACTACTACAGCACCTATGAATCCGAAACCGAACTGCCGCCGAAGGGTGACAAGAAACGGATCATGATTTTGGGCGGTGGTCCGAACCGAATCGGGCAAGGCATCGAGTTCGACTATTGCTGCTGTCACGCCAGCTTCGCGCTTCGCGAAATCGGCATCGAAAGCGTTATGGTCAACAGCAACCCTGAAACGGTCAGCACCGATTACGACACGTCCGACATCCTGTTCTTCGAGCCGCTTACGATCGAAGACGTGCTGAATATTTGCGACGCGGTCCAGCCCGATGGTGTGATCGTGCAGTTCGGCGGACAGACGCCGCTTAACCTTGCCCGTGGTCTGCAAGAAGCTGGCGTGCCGATCATCGGTACCAGCGTCGATACGATCGATGCCGCCGAAGATCGCGAGTTGTTCCAGCAGTTGATCAACGAACTCGGATTACGACAACCGCCAAGTGGCATCGCCCGCAACATGGAACAGGCACGGATCGAAGGCAAGAAGATCGGGTTCCCAATGTTGGTTCGGCCAAGTTTTGTGCTGGGCGGACGGGCGATGGAAATCTGCTACGACCAACCCCAATTCGAACGCTATGTCGCCGAAGCCTTTGTCGTGGCCGACGGACAACCGGTGCTGATTGATCGCTTCTTGGAAGACGCCACCGAAGTCGACGTCGATGCGGTCGCCGACGGTACCGATTGTGTGATCATGGGGATCATGGAACACATCGAAGAAGCCGGTGTCCACTCCGGTGACTCGGCATGTGCGATCCCGACGTTCAGCTTGAGCGAAGCCGTTCTTACCGAGATCCGCGAAGCGACGGCCAAGTTGGCCAAGCGATTGAAGGTGATCGGTTTGATGAACATTCAATTCGCGATCAAAGACGAAGCCGACGGCCCAAAGGTCTATGTGCTCGAAGTCAATCCGCGTGCCAGTCGGACCGCACCGTTCGTTGCCAAAGCCACGGGCGTTCCCGTCGCTGGAATCGCAACCAAAGTGATGACCGGCATGACGTTGAAAGAGTTGGGCATCACCAGCGAACCGATCCCGCGTCACGTTTCGATCAAAGAAAGCGTATTCCCGTTCCGCAAGTTCGCGGGCGTCGACATCGTGCTGGGCCCCGAAATGCGAAGCACCGGCGAAGTGATGGGCATCAGCGATGATTTTTCGATGGCGTTCGCCAAGAGCCAGATCGCGGCCGGCAGCGTGTTGCCCGAAGCGGGCAAGATTTTCATGAGCCTGTCGTCCCGCCACAAAGATGCTGTCGTCTCCATTGGCGCCGATCTGATCGGTTTGGGATTCGAGTTGCTGGCCACGTCGGGGACGGCAACACGATTGAAGGAAGCTGGCGTAGCCGTAACGCAAGTCAAAAAGATCGCCGAAGGTCACCCGAACCTGATCGACTTCCTAAAAAACGATGACGTGCAGTTGATTCTCAACACGCCCAGCGGCAAAGGCGCTCGAACGGACGAAGGTCGCATTCGTGCCGCCGCCGTCCAGGCCGGTGTGCCGTGCATCACGACGATCGCGGCCGCCGAAGTCGCCGTCAAAGCGATGAAGGCGATGAAGGTCGGATCCATGAAAGTTGAATCGCTGCAAAGCCGCTACGCCAGCACTTAAAACTTGTTGCAACCGAGGAGGAACCACGCCCTGCTTCGCACTGCGAAAAAAGCGAACGGGTTTGCGAACGTGGGATAGGCTGCCAGCCTGTCGTTCAAGATTTGACAGGCTGGAAGCCTATCCCACGTGTTGTTCATACGATCCTTATCCCGCCTTTCAAGACGGGAGACCTTTTTGAACGAATGCGTGGAATTCTCAGCATTCGATGACGAAACCCTTTTGCAGGACAACGGGGCGACAAAGTCGATTTCCTCAGATTTTCTTGCCTCCATTTTCTTGCCAAGACATGTCAACCGAAGCATCCACCACCGTATTTGATCCCAGCAGCTTGAAGCTGTTGGTCGTCGACAACGAAGCAGCGCACGCCCGCGCGATGACAGAGAGTCTTGAAAAGGTCGGCTACGTTTGCGAAGTGGCGACCAGCGGTCCCGAAGCGGCCAAGTTGATACAACGCGAAACGTATGACATCGTTATCACCGACATGGTGATGAATGATATCGACGGCATGAAGATCCTTACGCTCGCCAAAGAACGTTTGCCGGATTGCGAAGTCGTGATGGTGACCGGTCACGCGACCGTGCCAATCGCCGTCCAAGCGATGCAGCAAGGGGCCTTCAACTTTCTGGAAAAACCAATCACGCCGAATCGGCTTCGGGCGATCGCCGAAAAGGCCGCCAACGCCGTGCTGCTTCGCCGCGAGAACACCGAACTGCATCAACGGCTCGACGAACGCTTCGGTTTCGAAGGGATCGTCTACACCAGCAAGAAAATGCAAGACGTCGTCGATCGGGTTCGACGAATCGCTTCGACCGACGCCACCGTTTTGATCACGGGCGAGAACGGGACCGGCAAAGAAATCATCGCCCAGGCGATCCACCAAAACAGTCCCAGGCGCGCCAAACGCATCGTTGCAATGAACACCGGTGCGATTGCCGAAAACTTGGTCGAAAGCGAACTGTTCGGTCACGTCAAAGGTTCGTTCACAGGCGCCGTTTCCGATCGCGAAGGTGCGTTTCAATATGCTAACGGAGGCACGTTGTTCTTGGACGAGGTCGGCGACATGCCGATGGCGACGCAGATCAAATTGCTTCGCGTGCTGGAAGAAAACCAAATCACGCGAGTCGGCGACAACAAGACGATCAAGGTAAACGTGCGGCTGATTTCGGCAACCAATCGTCCACTCGAAGAAATGATCGACGCGGGTACGTTCCGCCGCGATCTCTATCACCGCTTGAAAGTCGTGACGATCGAATTGCCGGCCCTTCGTGAACGGCGCGAAGATGTTGTGCCGTTGATGGACAGCTTTCGCAAGATGTTTCTGCGGCGGCACGACAAGTCGACGGCCCATTTCACGCCCGCGGTGACCAAACGATTCTTTGCCTACGATTGGCCCGGAAACGTGCGGCAACTTCGCAACTTTGTCGAAACCATGGTCGTGCTGGACACCGACGGCAAGCTGGACGTTGACGATTTGCCGCCGGAACTCTTGGACAGCTCCGAGGCTGTGGCCGAAGACGAAACGCAATTCCCCATCATCGCCGGCGACAACGACTTGATCGGGAAGCGACTGGAGGTAATCGAACGTTGGGCGATCGAAGAGACGCTCAAGTTGACCGGCGACAACCGCGAAGAAGCCGCCAAGGTTCTGGGAATCGGAGCCCGAACGCTATACCGCCGTCTGGACCAATACAAGAAAGACGAAGACGGCACCGAAGTCGCGGATGACGACGAGTCCTAACGAAGCGGCGAAAGACCATACACCCTCCAAGCGGATCCACAGGATCACAGCGGGCAACCCATCGTGGACCCGCGACTCCGTTCGCGGGACGTGAACTGCAAAGCAGTTCACCAAAACCCCGTTCGGCACCATGAAAAGCCTTCACGATCCACCAGCTTGGACACTCCCCGCCCACCAGGTTATGTAGGCTCCCCACTGGCAAAAGGGTTTTTGCTATTTTGATCGCAGGGGCAGCGAAGCGAGACGGACGGTGCGGCCCCGGTGATTTCCTACTCGCTGCACGGGGCCGCGGCTGTGATGAAAGAATTGGGCACAACCGAGCGTCAGCTTCATCTGTTGAGGCTGCTGCAGAATCGTCGCCAAGGCGTCACGGTCGACGATCTGTCGCGCCAGTTCGGCGTCAGCCTGAAAACCGTTCGCCGCGACCTCGTGCGTCTGCGCGATGCCGGCTTTCCGATCCAAGAGGCTACCGAGGCGCACGGGCGGCATCGTTGGTCCATGCACGGCGAGAGCACGACCGGTGCCGGACTGGCATTCGACGAAGCCTTTGCACTGGCGCTATCGACCCAGTGCATCGGATCGCTCGCCGGAACCGAAATTGGCGATGCCGCTCGATCGGCGATGGCCAAGCTGCGCAGCGGATTGTGTGAGCGAACGTTGGACTACTGCGATCGCCTCGCTCGCTCAATCACCTTGCTCCAATCGCGCGGCGTCGACTACGCCGACAAGGCCGACATTCTCGAACAGATCTTGCTCGGTCATGAAGAGCGACGCAACGTCTTCATCGCCTATCACTCACGCGGATCCACTGAACCGCTCACGTATCCCATTTCTCCTTACGCGATTCGTCAATACCAAAACGCCGTCTACATCATCGGGCACAGCGAACAGCACGACGAAGTGCGCTGTTTCAAGCTCGATCGAATCGTCGAAGCCGAACGCATCGAGTTCCCGTTCACGATCCCAGCAACTTTCGACGCCGACGCCTATCTGGGCCCAGCCTTCGGCATCTACAGCGGCGAACCCGAGCGAGTCGAAATCAAGATCGCCGCCGCGGCCGCCCGCCCAATCGCCGAATCAGAGTGGCACGCCAGTCAAGAAGTGGTCCACCACGCCGACGGAACGCTCACGCTAACGATGCAGGTAGCGATCACGCCCGAGCTAGAGAGTTGGATCTTGTCGCTAGGACCCGAAGCGAAAGTAATCGAACCAGAATCACTAGCCGAAGCCATCGCAGCGAAAGCCACAGCAATCGCCGCCCAGTATCAACGCGAGGTCAAGCATGAACGATAGACGCCAGTTCGCTCCACGAGCAGCATTCACAGCAAAGCCATGCACCGCTACTACCCAGCCTCGCTCAGTGACACATCCAGTCGCATCCCAATCGCTTCCGCATACCGGCGCAGCGTCGACAGTGTCGGGTTGGGGTTATGGCTATTTTCCAATCGCGACAGAGCCGACTTCTGGATCCCCGTCCGCTCCTGCATTTCATCCAGCGACACACCTGCTCTCTGCCGCGCCTCACGCAACTGCGCAACCAACTCCACCGAAAAGCGAATTCGCTCCAACAATTCCGGAATCAGCAAGCGAGCCGCCGCAATATTCGCTTCCTTGCCCAGAATCTCCAGTGCAACGGCTTGCTCATAAGCGATGCGTTCGTCGTCGTTCATGCGAGGCAACTTTGGCTTGGATTCATCCTGCGACGTGGGATTCAAAAAGAACTCAACTATTTTATCGGTCCAATGGAAAAGGAAGAACTGCATCGTGGTTACCTGAATGTGAACAGGTGGAGATCGGAAAGTCAACGAAGCCGACTTTTTGCAAGCGCGGAAGTGTTCCTCGGGATGGCGAATCTCGACAGTCTGCGCAGGCCAGCTTCAACTGGGCCACGACCCGTTCGGTGTTTCCGCGACTGCCAAACAAAATTGAAAAACGACTCGGACATAGAGGTGTGAAGTGAAACGATTAGTCGACTTCGATCAGTGCTTTGAGCACCTGACTGGTCACCCCGCGTTTCCGTGGCAAAGGTCGTTTTATGAACACCTCGTTACCGGTGATTTTGATGCCATTGCGTGTTGTCGAATTCCGACAGGGCTCGGTAAGACATCTACGATACCAGCTTGGTTGATTGCGCTTGCCAATGCTCCGTCGATAGTTCCTCGTCGTCTGGTGTATGTGGTGAATCGCCGGACCGTGGTGGACCAATCAACTGATGAAGCAATTTCAATCCGAAAACGTCTTGCTAGTCATCCTCAGCTTCTTGCCGCTTTGCAAAGATTGCTGGCTGTGAAATCCGAATTGCCTTTGTCGATCAGTACGCTTCGAGGTCAGTTCGCGGACAACCGGCAGTGGTTGCAAGACCCTGCGAGGCCCGTCATTGTTGCGGGCACCGTCGATTTGGTGGGCAGTCGTTTACTGTTTGATGGCTACCGATGTGGCTTTAAGTCCAAACCGCCTCATGCGGGAATGATCGGTCGTGATGTTTTGTTGATCCATGACGAAGCACATTTGGAACCCGCTTTCCAAACGCTTCTTGATTCGGTCCAAGATGCCCAGCGAGAAGGCAAGCGAAAGCTTCGCGTTGTGGAGTTGTCTGCTACATCGAGAGGAATCGGAAAACTCAATGAGCCTCTGAGTCTGTCCGCTAGCGATCTCTCCAATGCCGAAATTAAAAAGCGATTGCATGCCAAGAAAGCGATCAAACTACACCCTATCGAGAGCTCGAAGGAAAACGCCGACAAGATCACGTCACTGGCATTGGATCACGCCGAATCAGGTCAGAACATCCTTGTCTTCGTCCGGTCTGTTGCCGAAGTCTCAAAGATCGCAAACGCGCTCACGAAAGAACTGAAAAAGCGAAAGCTTCCAGAGTCGGTCGCCACGTTGACCGGGACGATGCGAGGGCTAGAACGCGATTACCTGACCGGAGCGATTGATTGTCCATCAGGCCATCCACTCGAACTCAAACGAAACGTATTTCTTCGCTTCCTACCAAACGATGGCAAAATTCTAAACCACGGAACTGCTTATTTGATTTCAACCTCTGCTGGCGAAGTTGGTGTCAATTTATCGGCTGACCACATGGTCGGCGATGGGTGTCGTCTCGCCAGGGCGCGAGTTTACGCGGCCAATTGATGGTTCGTGGTAGCTTTGGGTGCGTAAGGTCGTATCGACGCCTCATTAGCCTTCAAGACCGCGCCATAGGTTGACTCCCACGTTC